>JBJUHT010000296.1:0-95525 GCA_046070105.1 Dolichospermum sp. | reverse complement strand
TATGAGGTACAAAGTCACCCCACCCCCAACCCCCTCCAATATCAAAAGTTTATCCTTTTCTTCCCCCCGCTGCGGGGGGATTGAGGGGGGTGCGAGGAGGGGGCTTAATATGTACCTCATAAGAGCGGAAACCCCTGTAATTTGAAGTAAAAAGTATTCAAATAGTTGTAAAAAAATGAGCTGCTTTGGTAGTGAGGACTTCAGTCCTCAAATGAGGAATAAATTCCTCACTACAAACTTTGAATTATTCAGTCTGTTCTACTTAGTTTACTTTAGTAAACTTTAGCTATTAGCCTGGAACTTCAGTTCCAGACGGGTGTGGAAGCCAAACAAATAAGCCATTTTATAAGATTAAAGCAATAGCCTGTTGTAATATCATTTCCTTATCTACCATTGCTGCTAATTCTTCAGTTTCATATCTAAGCTGTTACACAGCTAAATTGTATAATCTTAATATTCTGAACTCTTGTTTAACAGGCAAGATGCCTGTTCCACTTATACAAATTAAATGCACAACAGCTTACCTTCAAACGCTTCTTTTGCTGCACCATTCAATGATAATTCATAAGCATCTTCTAAAGTTTCTCGCAATTCTTCAGTCATAACTTAAACTTCCTGAATTAAATTTCTCACTTCAAAACTTCTACCCCAATATGTGTGAGATAAAATTCCTCACCCTCTGACTCCTGCAAAGCATCTAAATAAGCATCAATACCTCGTGGTTGAGGAATTGACTCACTATTTTGAATATGAAAAACTAAAGCTGAACGCATATTCTCTAACGTTGTTTCCAATGTCTCCCCCGTAGCAATACAACCCCAAACATCAGGGGAGTATGCAGAAAATCCTGTTTTAGTTTTTTCTAAAACAATCAGATATTTATCCATTATTTGAGTCCTGCTTGTCTGAGAATACTTCCTAACGTTCCTTTCTTGATATCATCACTCATTTTCCCTGATACTGTCACCTTACCTGGTTTGATTAAATGTTTAAATTGACGATGACTACCTTCTGTTGTTACCAAATACCAACCATCTGATTCAAGCAAATTAATAACTTCTCGTATTTTCATGATAATAGGACTTACGTAAAACGAAACAAAAGTAGGGGTAATTCATGAATTACCCTTAGGCAATAATAGGAGTTTCAATCACATCTTGCGTAAGTTCTAGATGAGTTCAGAAGTTACCAAAGGTATTATTTTGAGTATTGCTTGAACCATCTTGTGAAATATTAATCTGTTTACCAATAATATTAATTGTGCCTCCAGCTTTCGCTGCTTGATACTTTTCCTGAAATGTGGTATTCTTCTCAACATCAGCAGTAGCAACTAATTCCGCAAAAATCGGATCTGAAGGAATTTGTTGTAAAACCTCTGGTTTGAGAGATAATATTTCTGGATTACCTGCTGTTAAAGCTGCTGCTGTTACTGGGGAATGTTTGCGAATAAAATCAAATGCTTTTCCCACCTTTTGTATTAGAATATCACTAAGATTTTCACCTTGTTTCTGTAACACTGCTGTGAGAACTATGGTAGTAATGGCAGTAGTTAAAGTTATGGGGTCCATAAAATCCTGACTAAAAATCGTTGAATATATCAATTATTGTCATTATTCCTGAAAATCATCAACTCCTCAATTCCCCATTATGGTAGTGTAATCCGAATCATAATTAAGAGGTATTCCTTACCCCAAAAAATATAAAATCATCGAAAATTGATTTTCAGAATCTATATCTGCAAGTAAAACCGACGGATAACTATGCTAGAACAAGGTAACATCAGTATTCATACCGATAATATTTTTCCAATTATCAAGAAGTCTCTCTACTCAGATCATCAAATCTTCTTGCGGGAACTGGTTTCCAACGGGGTAGACGCTATCCAAAAGTTAAATATGGTGTCCCGTGCTGGTGAATATAATGGTGAAATTGGTGAACCAGAAATTTCCATTAGCATTGATAAAGACAACAAAACCCTCTCCATTACTGATAATGGTATCGGTATGACAGCGGAGGAAGTAAAAAAATATATTAACCAGGTTGCTTTCTCTAGTGCTGAGGAGTTTATTCAAAAGTATGAGGGAAAAGCCGACCAACCAATTATCGGTCATTTCGGTTTGGGTTTCTACTCTTCTTTTATGGTCGCAAAGCAAGTACAAATTGATACTCTTTCATATCAAGAAGGTGCACAAGCAGTGCGTTGGACTTGTGATGGTTCTCCTAAGTTTGTTTTAGATGAGTCTTCACGCACCACAAGGGGAACTACAATTATTCTCAGCTTGGAAGGGGAAGAGGAGGAATTTTTAGAACCAGCACGAATTAAGAATCTTGTCAAGACCTATTGTGATTTTATGCCGGTTCCCATCAAAATGGATGGGGAAATTTTAAATAAACAAAAGGCTGCATGGCGTGATTCTCCCAGTAGTCTTACGAAAGAAGACTATTTAGAATTTTACCGCTATTTGTATCCTTTTCAGGAAGAACCCTTATTATGGGTGCATCTGAATACAGATTATCCCTTTGTAATTAACGGTATTCTCTACTTTCCGAAAATGCGTCCTGATGTAGATGTTACCAAGGGACAAATTAAATTATTCTGTAATCAGGTGTTTGTTAGTGACAATTGTGAGGAAATTATTCCCCAGTTTTTAATGCCGATGCGAGGTGTAATTGATAGCACTGATATTCCTTTAAATGTTTCTCGAAGTGCTTTACAAGGCGATCGCACCATTAGGAGAATAGGAGATTATATAGCCAAGAAAGTCGGCGATAGACTCAAAGAATTATACCGTGATGAGAGGGAACAATACGTAACCATCTGGAAAGATTTGGGAACATTCGTCAAGTTCGGTGTTCTCAACGATGAGAAATTCAAAAAACAAGTAGAAGATGTCATTGTCTTCCGCACCACAGCTAAATTAGAAGCCACAGCAGCGGTTGAGGTGAAAACTGGTGAAGATGATGCTTGGCAAGATATCACCTCAGCCAATGGTACTAATTTACCTTATACTACCCTGAAAGAATACTTAGAACGCAACAAAGAGCGTCATGAAAATAAAGTATTTTACAGCACTGATGAAGCAAGTCAATACACTTATATTGAACTGCACAAAAATCAAGGTTTAGAAGTCCTATTTATGGACTCCTTCATTGATACCCACTTTATTAACTTCCTCGAACAAGAATATCGGGATGTTAAATTTACACGAGTGGACTCAGATTTAGATAATACTCTTCTAGAGGACAAAACTGGTGAAATTGTTGATCCAACCACCAACAAGACGAAAGGAGAGGTGATTAAAGAAATATTTGAGAAGGCGCTGAACAAACCAAAATTGAACATCCGCACGGAGTCACTCAAATCTGACGACCCCCAAGGAACACCACCAGCAATGGTATTATTACCGGAATTTCTGCGTCGGATGCGGGAAATGACCGCTATGATGCAGCAGCAAACCGCTGAATTTCCTGATGAACATATTTTGCTGGTAAATACTGCCCACCCATTAATTCAAAACTTGGTTAATCTCAATCAAGGTAGTATTATTCATAGTGATGGTGTATCGCCGACGAGTCAGTTAGTGACAATGATTTGCCAGCACGTTTATGATTTAGCACTGATGTCTCAAAAAGGTTTTAATGCAGACGGAATGAAATCCTTTGTAGAACGTTCTAATGATGTTCTAACTAAGTTAACGGAACAAGTAAGTAAGTAAATAACCAGATTCCCGCTTGACGTGAGAAGTCGGGAATCTGAATATAAGCTGTCAATCAGGATTTCAAAGGATATAATGGGAAGGTTGTCTAAAAATAGAACTCTAGGAGATATTTATTATGTCCCGTCGTTGCGAACTAACTGGTAAAAAAGCCAATAATGCTTGTTCTGTTTCTCACTCTAACCGTCATACAAACCGTTTACAGCAGGTTAATCTCCAAAGTAAGCGGATTTGGTGGGCAGGTGGTAACCGTTGGGTAAAATTGAAACTCTCTACTAAAGCTATTAAAACCTTAGAAACTAAAGGTTTGGAAGCAATGGCTAAAGAAGCTGGTATTAACCTCAACCATTACTAAATAATAGGCAACAGGTAACAGGTAATAGGTAATAGGTAATAGAGATTTATTTCTTGCCTTTTACCTGACTGGTGCGTTACGAATACAGCTAACACACCCTACTATTTAAAGTTTAGTTTAGTTTAATTAAACCTTGATCAAAAACGCGATTATTAGTATCAATACCACTAATTTCTATTCTATCTGGGTAGACATTATAAGCAGCAAAACTCAAATTACTTGTGCAATATTCTGTTAATTGAGAAGGAGTTACAGGACGGTTACCGGCACCAGCACCACAGATTAAATAGGTAGTTCCATTAATAGCGCGAGTCCGTTCATAGTTATGTTCATGGCCATTAATATAAAGTTGAACATTGTACTTTTTAAATAAAGGGGTAAAAGTGTTAATAAAATTTATATTACTACCATAATGACCAGATGAATAAATGGGATGATGACCAAATACGATTTTCCAAGGTGCTTGACTGATACTTAATTGCTTTTCTAACCAAATTAATTGATTTTGCCAATCTGCATTACTATTAGTATCTAAAGCAAAAAACTGGACTTGATTTTGAGTAAATGTGTAATAACGTCCCTGCATATTAAAACCGGGATATTTCACTTGAGGAACACCATTATCAGTACGAATATCATGATTACCTAAACAAGCATGAAACTTGACACCATTTTTTAGTAAAGGTTGATAAGGACGTTCAAAAACCTGATTAATTTTCTCAATTTCGCCATTATTATAAATATTATCACCAGCTAAAATAACTAAGTTGTAAGGATTTTGCTGATGATAATAATTCATAGAATTTGCAACAGCATACTGACCTTTTGCACCAGTTCCCGTATCAGCAACGGAGACAAAACGCAATAATAAATCTTTTTTCAAATTTTTTTTAATGGGGTTAGCAGCTGTTGCTGATTCTATGAGAGAATTTGATAATAATTTCCTATTTAAAAATCCAGATGTGATGACACTAATTCCACTTAAAAACAAAAATTGACGACGTTTAATATTCATAATTATTTATTCCTTGTTGTATATGTTTTTGATTCGCTAATTTGGGTAAAAGTTCCATGTCAGGAAAAAAAGCACCAAAATCAAGAAATGAACCCGTAACCACTCTATCTGAAAAAAAACAACCAATTTGGAAGACAGCAATTATCCAAGTTTTGCGGGGAACAATTGGTGTTTTAGAAACTACTGTAGTCAAATTGGAGACAGAAACACCCAAAGACAGCAGTGGGAAGAAAATTAATTTTTTATTGCGTTGGGATGGATTTTTAAGGACATTTCGCTTATTCTTACCATCAAGTATATCTAATAATGTGTCAGATTCGCTTTTGACTGGGATTTTTGCGGTAATTTTTCTGGTGACAATAGGAATTACTATATTTTTATATATACCTAAATCTACTCAAGTTGCGGTTGTTCCTCCAGTTGAGGAAGTTACTAAACCCACACCAATTATAGAACCCGAACCCACACCAACTCCAGTTATAGAACCTGAACCAACTCCAATTATAGAACCCGAACCCACACCAATTCCAGTTATAGAACCCGAACCAGAACCAACTCCAATTATAGAACCTGAACCAACTCCAATTATAGAATTAACACCAGAAGCAAGTTTATTAGTAGCAATTGAAAATCAGTTTTCAGAAATTAGCGTTTCTGTAAAGAATACCAAAGATAAAAATAAAGATCAAAATATTGTTTCTCAACTTATAAAACCTCTAGTTGCTAATTTCCGTACCAGCGATTTAACTTTAAAAATTAGTGATATTTGGTACAGTTTAGAAAAATCTCAACAGGATAAACTAGCTGCGGATATATTACAACATTCCCAAGAGCTTAATTTCACACATTTAAAAATTGTTGATTCTCAAGAGAAAATAATCGCCCGTAGTCCGGTTGTTGGTAATGAAATGATAATTTTTCACAGGTAAAATTCGGGAGACAGAAAATTACTCACCAATTACCAATTACCAATTACCAATTACCAATTACCAATTACCAATTACCAATTACCAATTACCAATTACCAGCCTCAAATAGATAACTAGCAACTTGAGTTAATATCAAATACAAATAGTATTATTGGCTAGGGCGGGCTAGAAGCCCACCGTACAATTACCTAGCGTCTACCACGATAAGGAACAGCATTGAGGTAGTCAATATCAAAGGAAGATAACTTTTGTGCGTAGTTACCTTTACCAGATACGGAAGCCGCCATAGCTGCGAATTTGCGAGGATCTCCTTCGGCCATGCGCTTTTCTTTCGCTTTGGCGGTGTAGAAGTTCTCCAATGTAAAGCGCCAGTCGGTTTTGACTGTACCTGCTGTTTCTTGGAAGTCAGCACCGTAACGGGGTGTTACCAAGTTAAAAGGACGGTCTACAAAACGCTTCCGTTGGTAAGGTACAGTATTTTCGCCAAAATTTTCGGTGTATTCGGCGCTGTCTAATAAAACATCAACAAAACCGCCAAAACCTTTGTTACAAATGACAATTGACCAAGCAATTTCTTCTTTTTTATTGTAAGCACAACGACCCAATAAACGTTTGAGGGTGATATCTACTAAACGGTAGTTGTTATTAACAGAAACGACTAAACGATAGAAAGCTTCAGATTTTGCTAAACCCCGAATAAAGTCACGCACTGACAAAGAACCGTTTTTAAGTTGAGATTCTAAAGTAACTTGACGGTTAAATTTGAGGATTTCATGTTCACTGAAAACCTGACGATAAGCAGCCCAAAGGATGTTTGTTATGTCAGTGTAAGAACTCACATCTTCTAAACGATAGATATAAGGTGTATCTTCATTTTGGTCAGCAGGTCCAAAACTGCTTACCCGGTGATTTTGGCTGCTTGGTTTGTATTCAAGTAATGGCAATGCCATATTGTTTTTTCCTTTTATGATTAAGTTAAACAAAGATAATGAATTAGGGAATAGGGAATAGGGTGTAAATTCCCCGTATTATTCCCTATTTCTTCTTAATCTTATTTTCCCCTGAAACGGTTAGTAAATAGAACTCATTCCTAACCAATTGAGAATAAATAAGAAGACGATACCTGCGGTTATGACTAGTAATACAGCAGATAGCGCTCCCCAATCAACATTTTCCCCAGATTTAGGGTAAACAAACCCACGCCATTGATTATACCGACTTTTTTGGACAATACCTGCCCGGTCTCGATAATCAGCACCATAGCGAGGCATAAAGCTGATTGGTCGGTCTGTGGTCATGCGTTTGCGTTGATAGGGTACGGTAGAATCACCAAAAGCTTGTTCATACTCGCTACTATCAATTAAAACATCCACGAATTTTCCCCAACCTAGAGTAGCAATTTGAATTGACCAGGCAATTTTTTCTTGCTCATTGTAAGGAGAACGACCTAAGATCCTTTTCAGGAACATTTCTACCAAGCGATAGTTGTTATTTGGTGTCACAACTAGCTGATAAAATCGCTCTGATTTCACCAAACCGCGAATGAAGTCTTTAACCGTAATTGACCTATTTTTGAGTTGGGTTTCTAAGTTAATTTGGCGGTTAAATTTGAGAATTTCCTGTTCGTTGAAAATTTGGCGATAAGCAGCCCAAATTAGTTGTTGAATTTCGCCGGGGGAGTTAGCATCTTCAATGCGGTAGATATAAGGACTGTCTTCATTTGTATCTGCTGCGCCGAAACTACTAACTCTTTGGTTTTGAGTTGTAGGTTTGTATTCAAGTAAAGGAATTGCCATTTTAAAAACCTGCCTTTTGGTAAAGTTGGCATCTCAAAATGTTGTTATACTTAGCAAAGTAACTAAAATTAAAATCCTTAAAAAAATGCAAACTTTTGAACTTTTTTGACCCAGATCACCCAGCTAGATAAAAAACTATTTAGCGCACGGGAAACCCAGCACTAGGACTAATAGAAACAGGAATACCAGTTGATGTTGTTTCTCTTGTGGTGTTAGGGATTTGGATATTAGCAGTGCTAACTGGTGTGTAAGTCACTGTTTTAATCTTAATGGAATTTGCCATATCCAAAAAGTTTTTAATGTCACCCCATTTATAACGAGCATCTTCGAGTTGGTCGCGCCAATAATCGCTGTATCGTGGTGTTACCAAATTAAAGGGTCTATCTTTATAACGTCGTCTTTGATAGGGAACAATATTTTCACCAAAGTTACTTTGATATTCTTCAGAATCTAGCAAAGTATCAACAAAGCCACCCCAGCCTTTAGTAGCAATGACAATTGACCAAGCAATTTCTTCTTCTTTGTTGTATGGTGCGCGACCTAATAACCGTTTTAGTCCAATTTCTACTAATCTGTAATTAGAATTAGTCTGAATTACCAAACTTTGGAAAGCTTCAGATTTAGCTAAACCTCGGATAAAATCACGAACAGTAATTGCCTTGTTTTTGACTTGGGATTCTAAATTAACTTGACGGTAAAATTTGAGGATAACGTGTTCACTGAAAAGTTGCCGATAAGCTGCCCAAATTAATTCTTCTACTTCTTCACCAAAGGAACAGTCTTCGATGCGGTAAATTGTTGGTGTATCTTCGTTAGGAACTTCATAACCAGAAACGCGCTGGTTTTGAGAACTGGGTTTGTATTCTAGTAAAGGTATTGTCATGTTTGTTAGTTGTCAGTTGTTAGTTGTTAGTGGTCAGTTGTCAGTGGTCAGTGGTCAGTGGTCAGTTGTCCGTTGTTCGTTTGCGAATTACTAATTTTTAGCGTTAGCGGGGATATACCGATAAGGTAAGGAAACTGCTACGGGTTTAATAGTGGGTTGGGGTGTACCGATTTCGCGGGAAGTATCGGGTATTTCCAGGCTACTGACGAAAGATTGGGCTGTGGCTAAACTACGTTGGTAATTGCGTTCGTTGGTAATAATTGACCCTGCCATAGCGAAGAAATTAGCCGGAATTGCCCGTCTGATATCCGCTGTGGTCAGTTGTCCTGATGTCCGGGCTGTGTAGAAGGAACGACCAGTTATACCGCGAAGGTTTTGAGTATCACGCCAATAAGCATTGTAACGGGGATTAACCAAATTAAAGGGGCGATCGCCAAAACGACGACGTTGAAAAGGTACAATATCATCACCAAAGTTGTCTAAATACTCACTAGAATCCAATAAAGCATCTATAAACCCATGTAATCCTTTGGTAGCAATGACAATTGACCAAGCGATTTCTTCGTCTTTATTGTAAGCGGCCCGGCCTAAGAACCGTTTTAAAGTAATGTCAACTAAACGATAATTAGAGTTTGTATCTGCTACTTGAGTGCGGTACACTTCTGATTTGCCTAAACCCCGAATAAAGTCCCGCAGAGTAATAGCCCGATTTCGCAGTTGTGATTCTAAAAAGTTTTGCCGATAACTGTCTAAAATCAGGTGTTCGCTGAAAATTTGCCGATATGCTGCCCAAATAATGCTATCAATATCTTGGTCAGAAGTGGCATAATTTAAGCGATACATCGTTGGTGTATCTTCGTTGGGGACTTCGTAGCCTTCTACTCGCTGATTTTGCGATTTAGGGGGATATGCTAGTAGTGGTATTGACATTTTTACTTTTACCTTGTTATATGGTATGTAAATTACTTTACTGGCTATAGGCCAACTGAACGCGAGCGCGAACTGCTTTTTCAGTATCGTTAGTCAGCATTGATGCAAATTTAGCAAAAATAGGTGATCTAACTGTAGCTACTTGCGCTAAAGCTTGTAACCCAACAACAGCAGCATAACGAATTGACCAGTCTGTATCTTCACAGATGTACAGGAGTGTCTCTAGGGCGCGATTTGTAGCTATTTGACTGGCAACAATGTCTAGCTTATGCCATTGTAAGTTTCCTAGTCCCTTAGCAGCGGCACGGCGGACACTAGGAGCAAAGTCAGTCAATGTAGTATCAATGAGAACATCTAAAGCGCGAGGATCAGCGATCGCTGCCAGAGTGCGAATTGAATAAGCCCGTGCGCCATAGTTATAATCATCAAGGTTTAGCAATTGTGGGACTGCTACCTCTCCCAACTCTGTTAATGCTGCTGCTGCCACTATCGCTGCTTCTGGATTGTTATAACCAAATACAGCGATTAAAGTGGGAATTGCTGATATATCTTTAATTGCCGCCAAATTTTTCACTGCTGTCACCAGTTGGTAAGGTGTTTCAGCTGTGGTAATAGCCCGAATTAGTTCATCCATTTTTTGTCAGTGGTCAGTGGTCAGTAGTCAGTAGTTTTGCAACTGATAATTGACAACTGACTACTGATTATAAGAGTGAGTCCATCAAATTCATAACTCGGGTAGCTGGTTCAGATATACCAAAAGTATCAGACTGTTCTGGCAGTTGATACTCTAATAATCCTTTCAAAGCAATCAATTTAAAGCTATTTTCCACTTGTGCTTGAGCAATAGCCTCTGCTGCTGCTAAATACCCAATTGCCCCCAGGTCTCCCAAAACAACGCGACGCATTTTTAAATCACCCGTCACCAAAGTTTTCACTAATAACTCACCATAGATGGGGTCTTGTGTCAGTTGGTACATGGCTCTGGCTGCGGAGCATTGTAATCGGGGAACTGGATGCTGAAGAAAAGGCTGGACAAGAGAAATAGCCTCAGTTGCACCCATAGCTCCCAAGGCTTCTAATATTGCCGTATAGGGCTGGGTAAGATGAGGTAAACCAGGTACTTGTACTGCTTGGTCAACACCACCATCTAGTAGTTTTATCAATGCTGGTAATGCTGTTTTATCCTTGAGCATGGCCAAAGATTGGGCTGCGGCTTCGCGGACATAAAAATCAGCACATTCCAAGCACTTAATTAAACCTGGTACAGCTTTCAAGTTGCCCAATTTACCAAGCGCTCTAGCGGCATTACGCCGTAAGGGATAACCTCCCAGTTCTGTTCTGTCGGCTTCATCCTCTAACGCGCTGATAAGTGCGTCTATAGCTTGTGGCTGACTGATTCGGAACTTACCCAACCACCAAGCGGCATAATAGCGGAGACTGAGATCTGATGATTGCAGGTTAGCAATAGCTATTTCGGGTGTGAGATTTGGTGCATTTTCCGCAGAATATGCTTCTCCACTAGGTTCTATCATTGCCAGGGCTTGATGCTTATTGCGCCACTGTCAAAGTTTCAATTTTGACAATTCTGCCACCTAGACGGTTAATCCGCTGCATTTCTTCATTCATGCGGCTGTAGGGTACGGTAATAAATACACTACCACTGCGGCGAATGTCGAATTTGTTCTTGTCGCTTTCTTGGTTTTGCTTTAAGCCCACAACTTCGTAACGAAATACGCGGCTGGCAGATGAAGAAACGCTACTAGCACCAAGTGTAGTTTGACCGAACATTACTTCTATATCTCCTATGTGAGTTTTGTCCGTGAGCAGCGCTTAGGTTGATGTTATGCTGGCAATTTTGCCGCCAACTCTATGAATTTGCTGCATTTTCTCTAAAAGGCGCTCGTAAGGTACAATAAACACTGTACTGCTACGGCGGACTTTGGGGTATCCTGGATTGCGAATACCTGTAACTTCAATGCGGTAAGTGCGATTGGATTCCCCGACGGCATTACCTAGATTTTGCTTAGGAGCGTCATCTACAGATACGCGGAAACCCCAGTTATTGTTACTACCAGATGGTCCAACAACTGAGGAGGTTTTATTACTAGCTAATTCCCGCGCCAAACGGGATTTAGAACCTTCAACCTGAGCGGTATCGCTGTTAGCATAACCTCTGTATAAACGGAACATCCGCGTAAAACCGGCTGCATTTTGTCCCGTTTGAAAATCGAAGCCGCGATAATAGGGAACCACATTTTCCCCAAAGCTATTTTGATACTCTTGGGAATCAATGTAGGAGTCAATTTCCGCGTCGTAACCTTGGTTAATATATAAGTCTAAGTGGTAAGTCACTTCTGACTCATTGTATGGTGCGCGACCCAACAAATGTTTGTAGTTGAGTTCAATTAACCGAGTTTGGAAACTGTTGTAGAAGAATTTAGATTTGTAGAGTTCTGATTTAGCGACGCTGCGGACAAACTCTTTCACGCTTAAATTGCCGTCACGGAGGAGTGATTCTGCACTAATTAAGCGATCTGATGCCAGTATATAGTCATTTCCCAAGACTTGACGATAAACGGCACGAATTACAGCTTCTACTTCTTCCCGGCTGGCGCTGGGGCGCAGTTCAACTCTGGGCGCGTCGCTGAAAGGCTCTGTTCCTAGTCTGGAGGCTGCTGTTGTAATTGCCATGTTTTTTCCCCTTTATTGTGCCGAATTTTGGCGGAATAAAGCTTGGTTAGTAGTTAGTGGTTAGTAGTTAGTGGTCAGTGGTCAGTGGTCAGTGGTTAGTAGGATTTACCTCTTCCCTCTTGCCTCTTGCCTTTTTCCTCTTACCTCTTACTTCCCTCTTGACCTATTTTATTTGTAGATAAAACTATGCCCGGAGCTAGATCCAATTGCTAGGTGAACCAGGATGATCTTGGAGGTCTTAACGCCACTTAATTTACAGTTGGATATTTTCCAACTAACGCAGTGACTCCAGGAGCAATAACTGGCGAACCCCTTGAGGGGTAACTTCATCTAATAATTGTATCCCTCTCCGGGCATGACGCTATCTAGCTAAGAGCGTTGATGGCGTAGTCAATGTAGGTATTAGCTTCGTTAGCAGCTTGACCACTCAAACCATGATTAGCTTTGATGGATTTTAAAGCTTCTACGTACCAGCTAGGAGACAAGTCAAACGCGCCGTTGATTTCAGACAAACCAGCAATCAAAAACTCATCCAAAGGACCTGTACCACCAGCAACTAGGCTATAGGTGATGATGCGTAGGTAGTGGCCAACGTCACGAGCGCATTTAGCTTTACCACGAGCATCAGATGCGAATTGAGTGCCTGGGGTAGAGGTGGTATAAGGGAATTTGCTGTAAACAGCGCTGGTAGCACCATCAATCAATTTTTGAGCATTAGCGGTTAAACCACGAGCAGCTTCCATGCTGGCAGCAGCGCGGACGAAACGACCGTTAACAGCTTGTAATTCGGTGTTGCTTAAAAAGCGTCCTTGGGTATCGGCAGATGCGATTGCTTCGGTAATTGGTGTTTTCATTGGTGAAAATCTCCTAGATTGTTTCTTGCTTGTTTTGTATGGCTACGCCATGCAGGTTATGAAAAAAGCTCAATTTAGACGGGAGCTAATTTGTAATTTTTAGGCAACAGCAGCCGCAGCACGATCAAAGTAGCTTGCAACTTCAGAAACCAAAGAACTACAATCACCTTTGGTGATTCCGTTAGGATCGTTGATTTTAGCGATCGCTGCTTCTTTCATTTTGCCAACACCAACTGCTACTGAAGCACCAGGGGTACCCAAAGCTTGGTAGGTTTCCCGTAAGCCATTTAAGCAACGGTCATCTAGAACACTAGCATCACCCGCTAATGCTGCATAGGTTACATAGCGCAAGATAATTTCCATGTCGCGCAAACAAGCAGCCATCCGACGGTTGGTATAAGCGTTTCCACCAGGAGCGATCAATTGAGGCTGTTCTTCAAACAAAGCACGAGCAGCATCGGTAACGATGTCTTTAGCGTTGCTGGTGATGCGGTTAACAGTGTCTAAACGCTTGCTACCAGCAGCTACTACTGCGGTCAAAGCATCTAGTTGTTCGGTGCTGAGGAATTCGCCACGAGCGTCAGCTTGGGAAACTACCTTGGAAAATACATCTAATGTCATGGACTCTAATCTCCTAAATTACTTAGTTGAGAGATCTCTAAATTAAAACTAATTCGGATTGGTTGGCAACGAAGTCAAACAAAGCGGTTCTCAGTTCTTCTCTCCTCTCTAGTTTACAGTTTACAAACTAGAAATTATGAGAGTCAAGGGTAAATTTATGAGAAACTGGCAAATTCAATGAATCACCTGCTTTATTTAACTTTCTTCTGTTGTTTAACCCCTACAGCTTATGTTTATACAATGCTAGAGAACCTTTATTTATTACAAATTATGAATAAATAAGATGTTAGCCTAAGAAAGCCCTCAAATCCTTTACATACAAGGTATACAACTTATAATATCCACATATTTTGATTACAGAACTTTACATTTGCTGCAAAATATCGCAATATTGACCATTTTAAGATTATTTTAATATTCCCCAAAACCCTTGTATTGTTAACAATACAAGGGTTTTATCTCATTTATGAGTTTCCTAACTTTTATTAAGGATTGTTAAATTTACATTTCTAAATATTTTCCCCCATGGGGGGATGTGACGATGTTCACAATTTGTGAACAAATAACGATTTATTCATAAATTCTTAACAAATCCCACTACGGCGACGCAATACTTCAAGTAAAGTAGTAAAGCTAGGGGGAAGGGGTGCTGTTACTTGAAGCAACTTTCCAGAAACGGGATGTTGTAACTGGAGTTTCCAAGCGTGTAGGGCTTGTCCTGGCAAATTTACGCCGATAGAATGAGCAGAACTATAAAGAGGGTCACCAACGATAGGATGACCAATTTTGGCACTGTGGACGCGAATTTGGTGGGTACGTCCTGTTTCTAGTTGAAAGTGGATCAATGTGTAGTTAGCAAGACGCTCTTGTACTTGCCAGTGAGTTATTGCAGCCCGTCCACCGTCTTCTACAGAAACAATTGCCATTTTTTTGCGGTTCTGAGGATTACGGCCAATAGGTAAGTCTATGCTTCCGGTTTCCGTTTTGGGAACACCGTAAACTAAACCTAAATATTCTCGTCTGGCGGTTTTTGCTTGTAATTGTGCTTGTAAATGCTGATAAGCTAAATCTGTTTTAGCAATAACAATCGCTCCGGTAGTATCTTTATCCAAGCGGTGAACTATTCCAGGACGTTGAATACCGCCAATACCGGGTAAATTAGGACAATGGGCCAATATAGCATTAACTAAAGTACCTTGAGGATGACCGGGTGCGGGGTGGACAACCAAACCAGCGGGTTTATTGAGAATAATTAACTCCTGATCTTCATAGAGGATATCTAGAGGAATATCCGCTGCTAAGAGTTGTAAAGGTTCAATGGCGGGAATTTGCAGAGATAGACGATCGCCTAATTTGAGATTAATCTTCTTAGACGTGCAGATTTGATCATTAACTTGGACATGACCCTGTTCTATGAGTTGCTGAATGCGAGAACGGGACAAATCTGATAAATTCTGGGATAAATAGCGGTCTAAGCGATCGCATTTTTCTAGAACTGAGATATTAATAGTAGACACGATTAGGTATTGAGTAATTTAGGCAACATTGAGATCAAAAATTCGAGTCGTGTTGGTAGAAAATCACCACTTCATTTTTTTATCTTCATCTTATGTTTAACATACTTTTTTATTTCTCTAAAAAATATGGAGTAATCTAAAGATAAGAATTCAAAGTTCAGGATTCGGGATATTGATAAAACCAAGTGAGTAACTGATAATGAAAAACAACTTTAATGAGCAATCGCAACAAATAAATGCTGCACCTATTAGTAGATATAGATTTTTCCAAAAATTGCAACCAATCAACATCTTAAAAAAGATTACCAATAGTTCTTATACTGGTTGTTTACAAGTATTTAGCGAATCTGGTGCTTGGTCAATATATATGGATAAGGGTAAAGTAATTTACGCTGGTTATTCCGAAGAGATGTTTGAACCTCTTTACCGTAACTTACAGAGATTAAGCCAACAAATTTCAACTCTCCCCAGGGGAATTAATGAACAAGTGCGGATGATTTTTGAGAAAGATATTGAGAAAAATTCAATACCAAATCCAGATTATTTAGCCATTTGTTGGTTAGTGAATCAAAAATATATTAGTCATTTTCAAGCGGCTTTACTAATTGAGGAGTTAGCACTAGAAGTGTTACAATCTTTGCTGAATTTAAAATATGGTAGTTATGAATTTGTTCCTAATACATTTTTAGACAATCTACCTAAATTTTGCCACTTAAATTTAAAAGCTTTAGTAGAACCGAGTCAAATAGGAGTAAAAGTTGATGTTAAAGACATTAAAGAGAACTTGAATTTTCAGAGTTATTCCCAGTTGGAAATACCCAAAAAATCGCCGGAAAAATTACTCAAAAATTCTGAGCAAGTTCATATAAATCAGTCAAATAAATTTCCTATCAAAGAGAAGCAGAAATGCAGTATTTTTTGCATAGATGATCATCAAGAAATTCTCAATACTGTGTCAGAATTTTTAGATGAACAAATATTCAATGTGATCAAATTTAAGGATTCTTCTCAAGCCTTAATGGAAATTCTGCGAGTAGAGCCAGATATCATTTTACTGAATATAGAAATGGCTAATTTAAACGGCTATGAAATCTGTTCCTTATTAAGAAAACACACCAATTATAAAGATACCCCTATAATTTTGATGACAGAAAGAATGGGATTAAGGAATAGAGCAAAAGCCAAATTTGTCAAAGCTAATGGTTATTTAGAAAAGCCTTTTTCTCAAGAGGATTTACTGAAAATCATTTTTGAACATATTGTCTAAAACTTTGTAGATATTGAGAGGAAATCTAATTTTATCTAATGTTTTAGAAACTTTTTACCGAGATTAAATAATTGAATTAGAAGTGACAGAACTTGTAAGGTTGTATTCAATAGTGATTGAATTTTCTTTCTTTACCAGATAATATATCGTGCATTTTAACAACTGCACCAATTACCGCTATTGCTGGTGCGAGAAATCCTTTTTCTTCTACTTGTGTCACAATTGTACCCAATTCACCAATTAATTCTTCCTGTTCTGGCCGAGTTCCCCAACGAATTAAGGCCATGGGTGTATCTAAACTCAATCCAGCTACAGTTAACTGCTCTACAATGGAAGAAAGATTATGTATACCCATATAAATTACGATAGTTTCTGAACCATGGGCTATGGCTGGCCAATTTACCTGGGGTTTATACTTACCAGCAGATTCGTGTCCGGTCACAAAAGTTACAGAAGAACTGTAAAGACGATGGGTTAAAGGGATACCAGTATAGGCCGCTGCGGCTATTCCTGATGTAATCCCTGGTACAACTTCTACGGGAATCCCTGCGGCTATCAATTCTGCCATTTCTTCCCCACCACGACCAAAAATAAAGGGATCACCACCTTTAAGTCTGACGACAACAGCATGATTTGCCGCCTTTTCAATCAGTAATTCTGTGGTAGCTTCTTGTAATAAAGAATGTCTACCCATGCGTTTACCCGCGTTAATTTTTTCTGCTGCGGGATTAATCATGTTTAATACTTCTGGACTTACCAAAGCATCATATATAACTACATCTGCACAAGCTAACAAATCTTTTCCCTTGATAGTCATGAGTCCAGGATCTCCTGGACCTGCACCCACTAAATAAACTTTACCCAAAAACTTTTTCCCCTTGTGTAATTAAATCCCTTATTAAACCAGCAAATTCTCGACTTGTTCCTAAAGGTGGTGCGAGTTGAAAAGTTACTGATGGAAACTCCAATTTTAGCCTTTCTACTGCCAAAGCGATCGCATCAGTTATGCCACCTGTAAATAAAAAGTAGGGAAAAATTGCAATTTTTTCATAACCAGCGGTAATCAATTCCTTGACTCTTAGTTCTAAACTGGGAGGTACAGACCAATAAGCTGTAAATGCACCCACACTAGCTGCTATATTTTCTACAGGGGCATGAGAACCAGGACGACGACTACCATGAGCTAGGATAATTGATACATCTGATTTTACTGTCATGATCATCCTAGAAACAAATTTTTCTAACCCAGGATAACTACCGACATGAGGACATAATTCTATTTTTATTCTTGCATTTATTGCCTGTTGTGCCAGTGTTATTTCTGCGGGAATATCAGTCATGAGATGAAATCCCGGTAACAAAAATAGAGGGATAATTTGGACTATTTTACAACCAAAAACCTGAACTTGACCGGCGAAATCTTGAATTTGTTGATGTAAAGGTTGGATATTAGCCTCTAGAGTAGCAATACCTATCAAGTCTTCCCCTTGGGGTAACATTTCACCTAACAGTTTAGCTAATTGCTGCATGGCCAAATCTGGACGAGGATCACGACTGCCGTGAGATACTAAAAGATAAGCTGTGTTAGTCATTAGTTATTGGTTATTGGTAAAATTTATACCTCTTCTCTATTTATTTTTGTTCAGCATTGTAAGTATAAAATTGATTCAATGCTCCCACAGTTTCCAACTTGTAACCTGGTATCCACGAATCAAGTTTAATTTCACTTCTATAAATACTAAAGATTATATAGTCTTGTCGGTTGGTTGTACTGGTAATAAGTTCTTTAATTTGTGGTTTAACAGATTGAAGCACTTGATTACAATCAACTTTAATTAATCTTTCCAGGAAATTGGGAGTCTTTTGACATACATCAGTTTCTAAGTATGTTGTCAGCTTGTGAACTGCATACTTTTCATACTCAATCTGATTGGGGTTGGTTTTGGCCATAATCACCCCTAATATAGTAACACTTACTGCCCCTACACTGATGAGAGTAGCTAAAAGTTTCATATTTCAACTTGAGGTGGGTAGTTGTTAGTCTTTAAAAGACTAACAAGAAAATTATCTAAATTTCCGACAAAAAAGGCTTGATCATTTTTTTAGTTAGTGCTATTATAGGGAAATAAGTTGAATGGCGAGCGTAGCCAAGTGGTTAAGGCAGTGGTTTGTGGTACCACCATTCGTGGGTTCGAGTCCCATCGTTCGCCCTGGAAAATTTACTATGTAGGAATAGGAAAAGAAACTTAAATTGGATTATAATCAAGATTGTTGCCCGTGATTAAGTTTCGGGTTTCCTTATTTCTGTTCAAAAGTGCTGAATGTAAGATACTGAGATATTCATATATACTCATAGGTTTTATATCAGTGAGTTTAATTGTGCTGTATAAAAGAGAGAATCAACTGTGAGCGTCAGAGTCCGTATAGCTCCAAGTCCCACCGGAAATTTACATATTGGTACAGCGAGAACAGCTGTATTTAATTACTTATTTGCTCGTCACCATCATGGTAAGTTTATTTTAAGAATAGAAGATACAGATTTAGAGCGATCGCGTCCAGAATATACAGATAATATTCTCAATGGACTACGCTGGTTAGGATTGAATTGGGATGAAGGTCCATTTTTTCAATCTCAACGCTTAGAACTTTACAAAGAAGCAGTTGAAAAACTACTAGATCAAGGACTAGCTTACCGTTGTTATACCACATCTGAAGAATTAGACGCTTTACGAGAAGCGCAAAAAGCTCAAGGTGAAGCACCTCGTTATGATAACCGTCATCGGTACTTAACTCCAGAACAAAGGGCGGAATTTGAGGCGCAAGGACGTTCTTATGTAATACGTTTCCAAATTGCCGATGATCGGGAAATTGTTTGGAATGACTTAGTCCGGGGTAAAATGAGTTGGCGTGGTAGTGATTTGGGTGGTGATATGGTCATTGCTCGCGCTGCTAGTGATGGTAGTGGTCAACCATTGTACAATTTTGTGGTGGTTGTGGATGATATTGAGATGGGAATTACTCATGTAATTCGAGGTGAAGATCATATCGCTAATACAGCTAAACAGATTTTACTATATGAAGCTTTGGGGGCGAAAATTCCCGAATTTGCCCATACACCCTTGATTTTAAACCAAGAAGGGCGAAAACTCTCGAAACGAGATGGAGTAACTTCTATTTGTGACTTTCAGGATCTGGGTTTTACGGCGGAAGCTCTAGTAAATTATATGACTTTATTAGGATGGTCGCCAGGGGATTCTACGCAAGAAATATTTGATTTGGAAGTAGCGTCCAAGGATTTTGGTTTTGAGCGAGTGAATAAGGCTGGTGCTAAATTTGACTGGGATAAATTGGACTGGTTAAATAGCCAATATCTCCATCATAAGCCAGTGGGGGAACTGACAGATTTACTTATGCCCTTTTGGGAAAAAGCTGGTTATCAATTTAACGGTGGTAGAGAACGTTCTTGGTTAGAATCACTGACGGCGTTAATTGCTGCTAGTTTGACTCGGTTGGTAGATGCTGTGGAAATGACCAAGGTATTTTTTACTGATGGTGTAGAATTAACTGAAGAAGGCAGTGAACAACTACAGCAGGAGGGTGTTAAAACTGTACTACAAGCAATTATTACAGCTTTAGAGAGTGAACCAGATTTATCAGCGGAGATAGCGCAAAGTATAATTAAGCAAGTTGTGAAATCGGAAAATGTGAAAAAGGGCTTAGTGATGCGATCGCTCAGAGCAGCTTTAACCGGGGACGTACATGGACCAGATTTAATTCAATCTTGGTTACTATTAAATCAGATTGGTTTAGACAAAGTTCGTTTAAATCAGGCAATTAGCAATCACTAAATTATGGGATCATGAGGGGGAATATTCCCCTTCCCTAAGGGGTCGTGAGGGAAAGTTAGGTAACAGGGACTTGAGGAATAAGTTAGTGTCTTTAAAATTACTTAGCAATTTATCGAGAAAAGTATTGAATACAGGAATAATTATACTTTGGACTACGGGTGGATTTACTCAAGTGGCTAATGCTCAACCAGTTTCCCAGATTTTTGAAAATGTTACCATTCAAAATCCATTTTCCCCAGATCCATTGACAGTCAGGGGAATGAGTGGTGGTTCAATACCCGGAAGCCAAATAGCTGGAACAGAAACAACAGCAACTGGGCCTTGTAAGGGATTTATGGATAAAGATCCCGATCATACCCTGAAACTAGTGAGTAAATTTGAATACTTAAAGTTAATAGTTGACAGTCCTGCGGACACGACCATGATTATCACTGGACCTGGTGGGACTTGGTGTAATGATGACTTTGATGGTAACAATCCTGGTGTTGTTGGTGAATGGCTACCGGGAACTTACCGAATTTGGATTGGTTCTTATAAGAAAGATGATTCCCTACCTTATACCTTAAAAATCATGGGAGATAAGTAAATGATTAGACATCTTGTGAGATTAGTTACTTTCGGTTATTGAACCTCAAGGTGATGTGGGAAAGCAGTTGAGTCTGTTTTGAGTGGGGGATTATACTAATTATGAGCGATTACTTATGGGATTTGAGGGGGCGATCGCACAGTGTAGCGTAACTGTTGTGTATTTAATTTGTATAGGTCTGGCGGGCAAGATGCCCACCCCACAAGATTTAACCATTTTAGGATTATACAATTTAGGTGCGTAACAGCTTACTGATGATTAGTTACAAGATCAGCGATGACATTCTCTAAAACTCTTACCTTCGCTTCTTCGTTTCTTCGTGGTTCATTCTCTGTAATATTTTTGTTGTATTTAGCTTTAAAGCATAGAAAAGATAAACTATATCAATAAACACAGATCAAGAAAAATAAATGAATTTGGTAATCCTGTGCAGTCCAGCGTAAAATTAGTAATAGAGATAGCAAAATATAAATTAGCCCCAAATCCTTACTGGGTATGATTTTGGGAATATTTAACGTTTAATTTTTAATTTTTAATTGGTATTACTATGAGAATTAGGTTAAATTTAATTAAGATTCTAGACAAACTTCATGAATCTGCCATAAGCAAACCGAGGTTTTATGGCTCAAATTACAAAATGGATTTATAAACATCCGTTACAAAAGCAGTCATATTAGTATCTAGAGGCAAATTAAAGATGAAATTTTCTTGGAGAATCGTAGCACTTTGGTCAGTGCTGGCCTTAGTAATTGGCTTTTTCTTCTGGCAAGGCACTTTTACAAGCAATTCTGCGGACATGAGTAAAAATGCGGCCAATACCCGCATGACCTACGGTCGCTTTCTGGAATATTTGGACGCAGATCGTGTTATTAATGTAGATCTTTACGATGGTGGGAGAACGGCAATTATTGAGGCCAGTGACCAAGACATCGAAAATCGCACTCAACTCTGGCGGGTAGATTTGCCCGTGAATGCCCCGGAATTGATTCAGAAGTTGAAACAGAAGGAAGTAAGTTTTGATGCCCATCCAATGCGGAATAATGGGGCAATTTGGGGACTGTTGAGTAATTTGATTTTCCCAGTTTTATTGATTACGGGACTTTTCTTTTTGTTCCGACGTTCTAATAATCTTCCCGGTGGTCCTGGACAAGCGATGAATTTTGGCAAATCCCGCGCTCGTTTCCAAATGGAGGCGAAAACTGGGGTAAAATTCGATGATGTGGCGGGAATTGAAGAAGCAAAGGAAGAATTACAAGAAGTTGTTACCTTCCTGAAACAACCTGAAAAATTTACCGCTGTTGGCGCTCGGATTCCCAAAGGTGTACTATTAGTTGGACCTCCGGGAACTGGTAAAACTTTACTCGCTAAAGCGATCGCTGGTGAAGCTGGTGTTCCTTTTTTCAGTATTTCCGGTTCGGAATTTGTAGAAATGTTCGTGGGTGTGGGTGCTTCCCGTGTCCGTGATTTGTTTAAGAAAGCGAAAGATAACGCTCCCTGTATTATCTTTATTGATGAAATTGACGCTGTGGGTCGTCAACGGGGTGCTGGTATTGGTGGTGGTAATGATGAACGGGAACAAACCCTTAATCAATTATTAACGGAAATGGATGGTTTTGAAGGCAATACTGGCATTATTATTATTGCTGCTACCAACCGCCCTGATGTGTTAGATGCCGCTTTATTGCGTCCAGGTCGTTTCGATAGACAAGTAACGGTAGATGCTCCAGACATTAAAGGACGTTTGGAAGTATTACAGGTTCATGCTAGAAATAAGAAGTTGGATGATAGCGTGTCCTTAGAAGCGATCGCGCGTCGAACTCCAGGATTTACCGGTGCAGATTTAGCTAATCTGCTTAATGAAGCGGCTATTCTCACTGCTAGAAGACGCAAAGAGGGGATCACTTTAGCAGAAATTGATGATGCTGTTGACCGCGTAGTTGCAGGTATGGAAGGTACTCCCCTGGTAGACAGCAAGAGTAAGCGTTTGATTGCTTACCATGAAGTTGGTCACGCTTTGGTGGGGACTTTACTGAAAGACCATGACCCTGTACAAAAGGTGACTTTGATTCCCAGAGGACAGGCTCAGGGTTTAACTTGGTTTACACCTAATGAAGAACAAGGTCTAATTAGTCGTTCTCAGCTAAAGGCTAGAATTACCGGGGCTTTAGGTGGTCGGGCTGCTGAAGAAGTAATTTTTGGATCAGCAGAAGTGACAACTGGTGCTGGTGGAGATTTACAGCAGTTATCAGGAATGGCTCGACAAATGGTAACACGGTTCGGAATGTCTGATCTAGGTCCTTTATCTCTGGAAAGCCAACAGGGTGAGGTGTTCCTGGGTCGTGACTGGACAACCCGTTCCGAATATTCCGAAGCGATCGCTTCCAGGATTGACACTCAAGTTAGAATGATTGTAGAAGAATGCTATGCTCATGCCAAGAAGATCATGCGTGATCATCGTAGTCTCGCAGATCGTTTAGTTGATTTGTTGATTGAAAAGGAAACTATTAATGGTGACGAGCTTAGACAAATCGTGGCTGAGTACGCAGAAGTACCTGATAAGTCTCAGTTTGTACCCATGCTCTAAAGCTTGATTTTCAGTTAAATCCCCCATTTCTCAAGGAAATCGGGGATTTTTTTGAGCCTACTATTATAAGTAATTGCAGATAGTTCTTCCTTATCAAGATAAGGATAACATATTCAAAATGATTTGTCAACAGCAAAAATCAAATTTTTCGCGGTTTTTTTACGCCTTGTGGTAATTGTAGATAATTGTAGGTTGGGTTAAGCGACAGCGTAACCCAGCAAAGCTGTTAACTAAATAGGAAAGTACCTCCGAATAGGTTTAAATTTACATTACCGCTATTAAATCCTGATGTATCCGATAAAGTCACTAATAATTGACCAGTACCAAAACCAGCATTATCAATAATACCATCCCCAACTCGCACTAATGTAGAAGTACCTGATATAATTACATCGAAATTGGCAATACCTGTAAAATTCAGTTTATCACCACCGATACCGCGCACAAATTGGTAGACTATATCTATACCATCACCAAGAACGTAATTAACGTTATCTACAGTAGTATCACTACCTAAATACAGTTTATCATCACCAACACCACCAACGAAGGTATCAGCGCCCGTACCGCCATTGAGGGTATCATTTCCTAAACCACCTGTGAGAACGTTATTACCAGTGTTACCTGTAATGGTGTTACTGAGGTTATTACCAGTACCGTTAATAGCGGTTGTTCCCGAAAGTAAAGTTAGGTTTTCTACATTGGCGCTGAGGGTATAAGTTACAGTGCTGAAAACGCTATCAGTTCCTTGATTCAGTTTCTCTGTGATGATATCTGCTGTATTGTCCACATAGTAAGAATCATTACCAGCGCCACCCATGAGAGTATCAGCCCCCGTACCACCAATGAGGGTATCATTTCCTAAACCACCTGTGAGAACGTTATTACCAGTGTTACCTGTAATGATATTATTCAGGTGATTACCAGTACCGTTAATATTGGTTGTTCCTGTTAAAGTTAGGTTTTCCAGGTTTGCTTTTAGTGTCCAAGTAATAGAAGATTCAACGGTATCTATTCCCCAATTTAAACCTTCAGCAATTATATCACCTACATTGTCTACCACGTAAGTATCACTGCCTTTACCACCAACTAATAAATCTATACCTGTTCCTCCGTTGAGATAATCATTACTATCACCACCAATGAGAGTATCATTTCCTGTACCACCTTTAACCCAATCATTACCCGCAGTACCGAAAAAACTGACTGTACCGATAAATTCACTTAAATCAAAGCGTTCAAATCCGAATCCTGTTGTCTCAGGAATATCTAATTGATTGGTGGTGTTACTAGTATATATGGAGATAATATCATTAACTGTTCCTTCAGTGATAACTAGGGTATCTATTCCTAGTCCACCGTTAATAGTATCATTTTGTTGTAAATTGGTCCATGTACTGATGATGGTGTCTTCTCCATAGTCAGCATCTATGATATCTTGTTGGGCTGTGGTGGAGAGTGTGAGGTTGGTGGGTGCTTTGTTAGTAAACTCACTCACGTCTATGATTTGTAGTCCTGAAGAATCATTAGCTACATAAGCGTAGTTACCGACTACTTGCACGCCCAAAGCAGAGTTAGAAGTATCATAATTGCCATTGAGGGTGGGGGTAGTGGGGTTGCTAATGTCTATGATTTGTAGTCCTGAATCAATTTGTATGCGTAGTTGTAGACCATAATTAGTCACATAAGCATAGTTACCGACTACTTGCACACCCCTAGCCCAGCCAGAAGTATCATAATTGCCCTTGAGGGTGGGGGTAGTGGGGTTGCTAATGTCTATGATTTGTAGTCCCAACCAATCATCAGCTACGTAAGCATAATTACTGACAACCTGCACATCAATAGCAGCGCCAGGTGTATCATAAGTACCGACCAGGGTGGGGGCGGCTGGGTTGCTAATGTCTATGATTTGTAGTCCTGAATAACCATCAGCAACATAAGCATAATTACCCACCACCTGCACGCCACTAGCATAGCCAGAAGTATCATAATTGCCCTTGAGGGTGGGGGTAGTGGGGTTGCTAATGTCTATGATTTGTAGTCCTGAATCATGGTCAGCTACATAAGCGTAGTTACCGACTACCTGCACCCCTATAGCAGAGCCAGAAGTATCATAATTCCCCTTGAGGGTGGGGGTTGGGGGGTTGCTAATGTATATGATTTGTAGTCATGAACAAGTATCTGCAACATAAGCTTAATTACCCACCACCTGCACGCCAATAGCATAGCCAGAAGTATCATAATTGCCCTTGAGGGTGGGGGTTGTGGGGTTGCTAATGTCTATGATTTGTAGTCCTGAACCACTATCAGCAACATAAGCATAATTACCGACTACTTGCACACCTCTAGCATAGTTAGGTGTATCATAATTGCCCTTGAGGGTGGGGGTTGCGGGGTTGCTAATGTCTATGATTTGTAGTCCTGAATCATGGTCAGCTACATAAGCGTAGTTACCGACTACTTGCACATCATTAGCATAGCCGGATGTATCATAATTGCCCACTAATGTGGGTGCTAATACTCCTTGATAGGTGTGGAGGGTGTGTGCATTGAAAACAGA
This sequence comes from Dolichospermum sp., assembly GCA_046070105.1. GTDB lineage: Bacteria > Cyanobacteriota > Cyanobacteriia > Cyanobacteriales > Nostocaceae > Dolichospermum. The sequence continues at coordinate 69,373 of JBJUHT010000296.1, read as the reverse complement.
ACCTAGCCCCCTAACCCCCTTCCCTATAAAGGAATGGGGACTTGTTCCCTCTCCTTGTAGTAGAGACGTTCCATGGAACGTCTCTACATTTGTAACGGGAATATTTACCTCTAATTGCCAATTTCCCCCTAATGCTGCATTACCAGTCTTTGTGGTGGAGGCGCTAATGGTGGCGTTGGTAATTTGATGTAATTTGTGAATAAATTCTGCTCCAGCGTCTCCCGCAGCGACGTTACAACCATATAGTAAAATATTCTGAGGCCACTGTTGTAATTGTTGGGTGTAATTATGAATATTAGTTAAGTTTAATTGACTATTGCCTAAATATAAGCATCCTGGCGCACCGTGGGAAAGGATGTGAATAGTGGTGATTTGAGGATGTTGTTGTAAAAATGCTGTAATCTGCTCAATTCCGTCCTGATTTGGGGTAACGATGACTGTTTCTACACCTTCTACCACTCCAGCTTGGAGGGTTTGGTAGTCGGTTAAGGAGGAGTCTATAAAAACAATGGTTGTCTGCGTTTGATTGAACATACTTATTTTGCACCTGGTAGTGTATTGTTCTATCGTCTTGGGTAGAGATTAAGCGAAATTACGTAAAAACTATTTTTATTGATATTATAATGGATTTAATTAAAAATACAACCGTATTTTTTTTGATTTTAGTGTGTTATTTATGTCTATTATTTTTGTCACAGCAGTGAAAGAGGTAACATTTATGCTTTTATTTTGTCTGAATCAGGATGTCCAGGATGAAAGGATTTGCAGAATGAAGAGGAGGATTTTATGATTAAACATCTGGTGAAAATTACATCAGCGTTTCCTAGAACCCTTGTAGAGACGTGACGAGGAATTTTCGGCTCTACATTCTTTGCTGGAGATGTTTATTTAACATATAGGACTAATATTTGATTTTTGAACAGAACTCCGTACATACTGACAGCCTTCTTTCCTGTTCCCAGTTAAGAGTTCCCTGTTCCCTGACTCTACGAAAAATTCATGAATCAAATCGGATCACTATAGTAAGTAATGCTATTGATAATACACTATTTAGCTATATTTAAAGCCTTTATGTGGGTATTCCCAGTTGGAGTCTGGGAATAAACTAATTTTAGCAACCAAAGCTGCTATTCTGATTTATAGAAACGTGGTTATATCTAAATGTTTCTCAATGTGATTGGCTAAAGAATCTAAAGTCTGTTCCCGCTGTTCTCTGTAGTTAGCTACACCTGTGGGTAAAGATATCAAACCTCGTTGTTGACGAAGACGATTTAACCAAGCGCGTCGCCAAGGTCCATTATCAAAAATTCCATGCAGATAAGTTCCCCAAACTGATTGACAACTATCTACTAACCCTAAATTAACATCATCAAATAGAGGTTGACAGGATTCTTGATCTCCGAAGTTTTCTGTGCGCGAGCGCCCTTGGTGAATTTCAAAGCCTGTGACAGGTAAACCCGCTTGGGGATAATTGGAGGTAACTTGACGCTGACGGGCAATTTTTTGACCTGTAATTACTGTTTTTATAGGTAATAAATTTAACCCTTGATGTCTACCAGCTTGTCCTTCTATTCCTTCTGGGTCGGCTATAACTTGTCCCAGCATTTGGAAACCGCCACAAATGCCTAAAACCGTGCCACCAGAGGCTGCGTAATTTTGAATTGCTTCTGCCATACCGCTTTTTTGTAAGACCATTAAATCAGCAATGGAGGTTTTTGTTCCCGGTATAATTACTGCATCTGGATGTCCTATATCTTGCTTTGGATGCAAGTATTTTACTGTTACTGATGGTTCTGATTCTAGGGGGTCAAAATCGGTAAAATTGGCAATTCTGGGTAAACGAATCACCGCAATATTCAATTCAGAATTAGCTTTTGCGGGTTTGCGTTCTAGTAAATCTAGAGAGTCTTCAGCGGGGAAAACCTGTTCCAAATAGGGAATGACACCCACAACAGGTATACCTATCCTTGCTTCTAACCATTTAATTCCGGGTTCGAGAATTGATATTTGTCCCCGAAACTTATTAATAACTACACCTTTAATTAAGGCGCGTTCCTCTGGGTCTAATAGTTCTAATGTGCCGACGACATGAGCAAATGCTCCACCTCTATCAATATCAACTACTAATAAAGTAGGTGCATTTAAGTGTTTAGCAACCCGCATATTAGTTAAATCCCGATGTTTGAGATTAATTTCGGCGGGACTACCAGCGCCTTCACAAACTAGGACTTCAAAATCTGTAGATAGGTATTCTAAACATTCTTTGATGGTCTGCCAACCGAGTTCAAAATATTGTTCATAGTAGTCTGTGGCGCTGACTGTACCTATGGCTTTACCTTTGAGAATAATTTGGGAGGTCATATTCCCCTGGGGTTTAAGTAAAATTGGATTCATTTCTACCCAGGGTACTACTCCCGCAGCCCAGGCTTGTACTGCTTGAGCATAGCCTATTTCGCCCCCACTGGCTGTAACATAGGCATTTAAAGCCATATTTTGACCTTTAAAGGGGGATACTCGCAACCCGCGCCGGGAAAGAATCCGACAAATAGCTGTGGTTATCAGTGATTTTCCCGCGTGGGATGTTGTTCCCACTACCATGATTGATTTCATTTTTAACTACTATTTAGTATTTTTAGATTCGGTAGTGTATCAGTGAATAAACTGTTATCTTTTTGAAGTTGTATAAGTATGGCAGCCGGGATGCCTACCATACAAGAATTTTAACCACAATTAAGTTAGTTAAAAAGGCAAGCGTAACCAACGAGTGATAAAATCATTTAAGTGATCGCTCAGTGTAGCATCAGGAAGATTGTGATTTTTTAACTTTGCGAGCAATTGATGACCCAGGGGCGTTAGGCGAAAACTGTCTGTAATTCCCTGTCCGTCAACTTCTCGTCGCAATAGGCCGACATCAATTAACCAGGCTAAAGCGTTTTCACATCTTAACTCTGATAATGGGTGGTTGGTGTAATTTCGTTTAACTCCTTTATCCATTGATATATCAGATAATGGAACGCTTTGACTAGTCATGGCGACAAATAAATTCAGGGTAAAGGGCGAACAAATTAGCGATCGCTCCGCTCTTTTTAGTGCTTCCTGAGTATAAACTAGGGGTTTAAGATTAGGAGAATCCACAGCAGACATTTTTTATTACTCTAAATGGGGCTTTTTGTCAAGGCTTTGAAAATAAATATTTCTAGGGAAACATATTGGATAATCAAGTTATTTAAATATTGTAAATTATTGTAAAATCTTGATGGCATGAGTATTTTTCAAACATTTTTAAACAGGATAAGGTGAACTATGCCCCTAGCAGTTGGTACAAACGCACCTGCATTTACCACTAAGGATACTAACGGTAACACAGTTTCATTGTCTGATTTTGCTGGTAAAACAGTGGTTCTCTACTTTTATCCCAAAGATGACACACCGGGCTGCACTAAACAAGCTTGTAGTTTCCGTGATGCTCAATCAGAATATGCAAATAAAGGTATTGTAGTGTTAGGAGTGAGTGCTGATGATCAAGCTGGTCATCAAGCCTTCACTCAGAAGTATAATCTCAATTTCCCTTTATTGGCTGACACTGACAAAAGTATCATCAAAGCTTATGATGTTGATGGTGGTGGTTATGCCAAGCGTGTTACTTACATCATTGATGGTCATGGTAGAATTATTGATGTTGATGCTTCTGTGAACACTGCTACCCACGCTAGTGATGTTTTAGCGAAACTTGGCTAGTCATAAGTGCTTCCTGGAATCTGGGTTCTGTGTCTCTTGGCTAAGGTAATTTATTATCTAACCACGGAGGCACAAAGAAGACAAAATTAAACAGTTAAAAGAATTTGTTTTTTGAGCTTTTATTTACGTGATGATGGTAAAATTTCTAAAGGCAATTCTGATGCAGTTGAATTTTCTTGTGACTGACCCTGAAGACGTTTCTGTTGTGCTGCTTTAAATGCTGTTGCTGCTTGGTCTAATTGTTGACTTTGTTCTTGAGCATTCCATTGGATAGTTCCCATTTGTGCTTGATGAATCAGATTAAACATATTAAAATCCGAGTTATTACTGGATAAAGAACTGCTATTGCGATCACTTTCTAAACTACTAAAAGGTTGGTTAGGGTCAGCTAAGGCAGGTTCTAGTGTGACTATAGTAGTGGCGATAGTCACAGCCATAATTTTCTGAATTGGTAAAAATGGTCTTTTCATAGAATTTCCCTTTTAAGCTTAGGCCAGACTGCGACGTATTTGTGATTGAATACTAAATAAAGCAAAGATAGCAAAACCGAGTAGGACTAATAATGCGGATCTGAAGGTGACATCACCCCAGAAAGCGTGCATTACTACATTATTTAATTCCCAACTGGTGTGTAGATACAAGTAGCGAATGGGTTCAATAGCGTAGCTGAGAGGGTTGAGGGTGGCAATAACCTGCAACCAACTGGGCATGAAGGATAAAGGTGCTAAAGCTGTACTGGCGAACAACAAGGGAAGATTAGTAACAAAAATCACAGCTATCAGTTCAATATGTCCCGGTAATGCAAAGGCTAAACCCAGAGAAATAGCAGTGACACCCAAAGCGAGAAGAAAGACAATCAAAGCGATCGCACATAATCCGGTAAAATCAGGTAAACCAGCCCCTAAAAATGCCGCTGCGGTAACAATTACTGCCGCTTGTAGTAAGCTTTGGCTAATAATAAAGATAGCAGATGCAAAAACAATGGAAAAGCGTGAGCCTAAAGGTGCGACCAGCAAACGATTTAAAAAGCCAAATTCTCTGTCAAACATGACAGGTAAACCGGCATTTAAAGCCCCAGCAAAAGCGGTAAATACTATTACACCTGCTGCGAGAAATTGACCGTAATTTGACGTACTACCAAATAAACCTTTGGGGGCATTTTCAAATAATGCACCAAATAAAACCAACCACATAACGGGCTGAATAATGCCTGCTATCAAGCTGGAAGGTCGTCTTTGCAGTTGAATAAACAGACGACGGGTTAAAGCCAAGGTTTCTTGCACAATTTCCCCGAATAAATGGGATTTTGTATCACCAATTACATCTGATGAGGTTAGTTGTTGCCAGTTCATAGCTAGTTTATCATTACTCATACAAAATGCTAAAATCAAAAGGTATCAATTGTAAACATCTCTGCTCTGAAAATTAGCAAAGAACATTTATGGTTCTTAATACCACATTATAACTAAAATCATGACAGTACATCAGAGGTAAATCAAGTTTTTGGGTTTAAGGGTACTTCATTCAACTGTATACAGAATATACAGATAAAAAAGTTAAAATTAATACGTTTATAAAAAGTTTGCATGATGAGTGAAGCTTTATTTGTTGTAGAAAATCTGCGTGTAGCCTATCCTCAACGCAGTGGAGAAAGGGAAAACTGGGCTGTTGACGATGTATCTTTTAATCTTCAGCCTGGGGAAAAAATGGGATTGGTGGGAGAGTCTGGTTGCGGTAAATCAACTATTGGTAGAGCAATTATGCGTTTGTTACCAGAGTCCAGTCGTATAGAAGGATTAGTAAAATTTCGGGAAGAATCTGTATTTAACTTAACAGAAATGCAGATGCAAAAGTTTCGGGGTGAAGCAGCGTCCTTGATTTTCCAAGATCCCAGGACGCGATTAGATCCATTAATGACAATTGGAGAGCATTGTATTGAAACATTACAGTCCCATGCACCAGAACTATCCAGACAGCAAGCGAAGGAAAAAGCTTTAGCAACTTTAGACAAAGTTAAAATTCCTGCTACTCGTTGGCATCAATATCCACATGAATTTAGCGGAGGAATGTGTCAGCGGGTAGCGATTGCGTTAGCGTTGTTACTGAGTCCCAAATTAATCATTGCGGACGAACCAACAACTAGTTTAGACGTGACTGTTTCTGCTCAAATTCTCCAAGAATTAACGAGATTGTGTAGAGAAGAAAATATGGGATTATTGTTAATTTCCCATGATTTAGCCATGGTGGGGGAATATTGCGATCGCATTGGGGTGATGTATCAGGGTAAAATAGTCGAAATGGGGAAAACGGAAACTGTATTTGCTCACCCTGAACACAAATATACTCAATCCTTATTAAAAGCGGCTTTATATATTCAACAGGAAGAGGGAAAAGAGAACGAGGAACAGGGAAAACTCAACCAAGAAAATCCCATTTTAAAAATTACCGAACTTAAACAACATTATACCATAGAACCGAATTTTATTGAAAGAATATTTAAAGGAGAAGGTCAAACAGTTAAAGCCGTAGATGGAATTAACTTAGAATTGTATCCAGGGGAAATTTTAGGATTAGTAGGAGAGTCTGGTTGTGGGAAAAGTACACTTTCGAGAACAATCTTACAATTAATCAGTCCCACATCAGGAAAAGTCGAATTTTTAGGACAGGAATTAACCAGTTTATCCCCTGAAAAAATCCGTTCTTCCCGGAGACAAATCCAGATGATATTTCAAGATCCTCATGCTTGTTTAAATCCAGCCATGACCGTAGGACAAAGTATAGCAGATCCCTTATTAATTCACAATTTAGCTAATAGAGAAAAAGCCAAAGAACAGGTATTATGGATGTTAGAAAAAGTGGGTTTAACCCCAGCAGAATCATATTATCAGAGTTATCCTGCTGATTTATCTGGAGGACAACAACAACGGGTAGCTATAGCGCGGGCTTTAATTACTCGTCCAAAACTGATAATATGTGATGAACCGGTAAGTATGTTAGATGCGAGTGTGCAAAGCCAAGTTCTCGATTTGATGTTACAATTAAAAGCAGAATTTGATTTAACCTACTTGTTTATTACCCATGATTTGTGGTTAGCGAGATTTTTGTGCGATCGCATTGCCGTCATGAATAGTGGTAAAATAGTAGAGATAGGACAGACTAAACAAATTTTTTCTCATCCTCAACACTCTTATACCCAAACCCTCCTAGCTGCTGCACCTTTACTAGCAAAAGCTTGACACTTATGAAGCTCATTTCATACCCACTATTTGTCAAATCGCATATATTTATCTATTTGACAATAAGAGGTTTAAAGAGAGGTTATCCTGTAACCTTTACAACTTTTGCAATGTCCTTGAAAATTTTAATTTATCTGTGTTAACCAATTACGAAAACTGCGATGATAAAGACTATAATTGATTCCTGTGGTTGTTAATTCTAAATGCAGAAATTCTCGCCATTTATCTAAAATTACCTTAACATCATATTCATCTACATCTAATCTTGCGGCTATTGTTTCCACAGATATTGGTGCTGCTTCTATCAACATAGTTAATACCAGAGAAGCCATTTTCTGTTGTTTATTAGTCATTAAATTCATTTTATCTAAATGCTGTTGATAATAAGTTTGTAAATGATCACTATTAACCTGATGATTAGCAGCAGTTAGAATTTCCTTAACATACATAAAATTACTTTCTTCCTGATTAATTTGTGTTAATAATTGAGGATCAATATTGTGAGTATTCAAATAATTTTGCCAATATTTTTGAATATCAAAATGGTTTTGTTCCGCGTAATTCGACAAATCTAAATATTCCGACGGAGTTTCAACCAATAAACCTGATTTATCTTTTACAAATGGACGACGACCGAGAATAAAATACACCTTTTCAGGGAGATAACGAGGTAAATAAAATATATTTACACCCCTTGTTTGATGATTCATGTTAATTTTATCACAGGCATCTATAACAATGATCAATCGTTGTTCTAAATTTAGTTTATCGCTGACTTGTTGTAATAAAGAAGACAAAAAACTACTATTTTCCGTAGTAGCATCAGGAAAATTAGATGGTAAGTTTTTAATACCTTGATATTCAGCAATTTCTCGTAATTGAGTACAAATATTAGTCAAAAATTCAGCAGGATGACTTTTACCAGCTAGTTCCACATTGTAATAAAGGACTCCTGGATTTTGGCTAACATAATGAGCAAGGATAGAACTTTTACCAATACCAGGTTCACCGATTATGGTAAAATAACCTCGGTGACATTTATGGAGAAAGTTGTCAATAGCAGTGAAGACAAAATCACGGCCGACAAAATCACGATCTTTTTCGGTAATTATTTGTCTAAATTCCGGGATATATCTAGGAATATCTGTGATAATTTTCACCTGATTTTAAGTTACTTCCAATCGGAAAAAATGTACCCGTCCTGATTCCTCCTTTGCTATAACAGTAAACCCATCTGCAGAAAATGTACAAGAACTAATAGGACTATCAACAATAAAAGTATTGATTTCCAGACCTTGATCTAAATTCCACAGTTTGAGAGTTTTGTCTCGGGAAGCGGAAATGGCTTTTTTCCCGTCTGGACTAATTGCTAAGGTTGTTACCCAGTCTTCATGACCTTCAAAAGTATGAATTTCCTTACCTGTTTGCAAATCCCACAGTTTGAGAGTATGATCATCTGAGCCAGAAATGACAGTTTTTCCGTCAGGACTAATCACTAATGCTTTGATAGGACGAGTATGACCTTCAAAGCTAAAAATTACCTGATTTGTTTGTAAATCCCAAAGCTTTAGAGTACAATCATCAGCAGCAGAAACGGCTTTTTTGCTATCTGGAGTCAGAATTACTACTCTTATCGAATTATTATGGCCTCTAGCTGAAGATTCTTTACTGATGTCTAAATCCCAAAGCTTTAGAGTATAATCATCGGAGGCGGAAACGGCTCTTTCCCTGTCTGGAGTCATAGCAACCCCTCTAACTTTGTCACTATGACCTGTGAGGGTACGAATTTCTTTACCTGTTTGCAAATCCCACAGTTTGAGAGTATGATCATCTGAGCCAGAAATAGCAATTTTCCCATCTGGGGTCATGGATATAGCCCCTATAGAGTCTTTATGACCTGTGAGGTTGCTAATTACCTCACCTGTTTGCAAGTTCCATAATTTTATAGTATGATCCAGTGAACCTGAAATAGCCTTTTTTCCATTGGAGGTAATTGCTACAGCCCTTACCCAGTCTTCATGACCTTCTAGAGTACGAATTTCTTCACCATTCTGCAAGTTCCACAATTTTAAGTTATTATCACGAGAACCAGAAATAGCTATTTTTCCATTGGGAGTAATTGCTACGGCTCTAACTGCATCTTTGTGGCCTTTCAAAGTGTGAATGCAAGTAGCTTTTTTGTTATCTAAATCTAAATGCCAGAACTTGAGGATACGATCATCTGAACCAGAAATGGCCATTTTCCCGTCTGGAGTGATTGCTACGGCTGTTACCCAGGAATCATGACCTTCTAAGGATAACACAGGTTTACCCGTTTCTGCATTCCACAATTTTAAAGTTTTATTACGAGAACCAGAAATGACTGTTTTCCCGTCTGGGGTAATTGCTACAGCTGTTATCCAGTCGTCATTTTCCCAATTATGAATTATCTTACCAGATTGCAAATCCCAGAGTTTCAAACTGTTGTCTGAAGCACCAGAAACTGCCTTTTTACCATCTTCAGTGATAGATACTGAATTTACCCACTTTTCATGACCTGGGAAATTAGCCAATAAATTACCATTTCTGAGACTGGCCGTAATTGGACGCAACCAAACATTATGACTCTCAGATGCACTTTTTAAGAGATTCTGAATTGGTTGCTGAGGGAAACACTGTAATGTTCCCCATAGTTGCGCTGCTAATTGGTTTGTGTGCTGCTTCAAAATATGGCTTGATAGCAGAAGCGCACCTCTGACTAATTCCAGATTTGTGATTTCTTCTGGTTTAAGTCTACAGCTATTCTTTAGATCATCAATTAAATCATAGTCCATAATTAAAGATTCTACACCGAAATCAGGATGTTGAATCTTGAGAGAAATAAAATCAAAATCCATGAGAGTATTATAGTATTGATCTGCTTTTTTTTCTGTTAACATCCTCTCAGGAAATGTTTTTAAATATAACCTACGAACTTCTGAACTTTTTGATTTGAATTTTGTAGCAATTTCTCCCATATTATGCCATCTCCCTTAATAGATAATCAGCTATACTTTTGTTAACTTCTTTAAGGATTTTCCGTCCAGAATTTAACTCATCTTTGTCCTTTAAAAAATCCAAAAAGCTGCGGTGATAAATACTATATTGATAGTATTTTTTACCATCTTCTAAACTTTCTTTTTTAGTTAAATATTCCACCCAATCATTTAATACTGCTCGTACTTCATACTCCTCTTGGTAAAGAATTTCCGCAATCAACTTTGGAGAAACAATACCTATATCTACCAAAACATACAATATCTTCACTTTTATTTGATTAACTTCTTCTTCCATTCCCATGTTTAACCAATGGTCTTGATAATAATCCTGAAGTCCTTGTGGTAGTCCTTCTAGTTGCAAATCCTTATATTCACCTTTAGCAATTCCTGGTAAAATATAGCGCAAATACATGAAATTATTTTGACTTTTAGCTGCTACTGTATCCACAAAGTGAACTTGACTAATATTGCGAGATTGAATCCATTGTCTCAGATTTTCTCCATAGTCCTTATCTTCTGCTATGAATAAAGGAATATATTTTCTGACATCATCATTACTCAACTGAGTATATTGATCATCTCTCAAATCCAACTCATCTGTGGGAGTATTTGGAGATAAACTTAAACGTTTTGTTTGCAGATTATAGGGTCTTCTAGTTAATAAAAAATAGACTCCCCTTGGCAAATTTTGTGGTAGACTTAATAGATTATCACGTCCCTCTTGTTCTACCTCATCTAAAGCATCAATAACAATAATTAATTGGTTGTTGTTTTGAGTTAATTTCTCACTAACTTTTTGAATTAAAGCACTCAAATTATCGTTATATCCATTTTGTAATGAATAACGACGAATCAATTGTTCACGAATACTGGCTAAAAACTGTTCTGGTGTATTCCGTCCATCCGCAACAATATTAAAATAGCAAGGAAACCAATAGTCTTTAATCAATTTTGCTGCAATGGTACTTTTTCCCATACCAGGATCTCCAACTATGGTAAAATAACCCTTATCCTTTTTACTCAAAAATTCTCGAACTTTCTCAAATACAAAATCACGACCGCAAAATAAGCGAGTTTTTTCGTCAATTGTGGCTTTAAACTCTTTAGGGTAAACATCTAAGTCCCAGTCTGGATAGGGCAAATACTTATCAGATTTTGTTCGTTTAGCCACGGAAACAAAAATTTGACCAAATTGCTCTAATTCCGATAATATATCGGTATTTGCCTGGATTATACTTTTGTTTAAATCAGCATTTTCACTCAGAAAATTGCGAATACTAGTTACAAATTCAAAGGGAGCATTATTACTGTAAGCACACCAAAAATCATCCTTAACTATTTTTTGTTGTAATAAGTATAAAATAGATTTATGCTTGTAAACGCCATACTCTACAAGAGTATAAGCGTAAACTGTATCAACCTCATCCGGGATTTGTGTAGGATTTAGTTTTAATTTTTGCAGGACTTTGATAACGGTCTCATTTTTCTGAGCTTGTGTAATAATCAGTTGACGAGCTTGGGGCGCATATTCGATAATCTGGGAGACAACCGCGCTAAATTCTATTATCATAAGTTATGACCGCCGGGAATTTGCTGTTACACCTAGAGGCTGTTTTTAAAGTATTCACCATCGTCTTTTTGGACATCCTCTCAGCATTATTATTACGGGTTACTATAAATTATGTCAAGATATACATTCCTGAATGATGGCAGGGTAAATATTTTTACTAATTACCAATTACCAAAGTCATAAATGTCTAAAAATTCACCTGCTAATACTCATAAAACCAATAACTATTCCGCTGATAAATGGCAAGAAAGAATAGCGCAAATAGCATATCGTTTTAACCGTCAATATCAAAATCAAAAATTTGCAGTTCCCGAAGAAATAGAAGCAATGCCAATATTTCAGGAATGGATTAATGGCAGATTAAATGATAGAATAGTTTCACCATTTTGGGAAATTGCCCAACCTCAAAAAAATCAACATTGTTTAGACATTGGTTGCGGAATGAGCTTTTTAATCTATCCTTGGAGAGATTGGCAAGCATTCTTTTATGGACAAGAAATTAGTAATATAGCCAAAGATACTCTTAATTCTCGTGGTTCACAATTAAATTCCAAACTTTTTAAAAGTGTAGAATTAGGACCAGCACACCATTTGAATTATCCAGAAAATCAATTTGATTTAGTAATTGCCACAGGATTTAGTTGCTATTTTCCCTTAGAATATTGGCAAGCTGTATTAATAGAAGTCAAACGAGTATTAAAACCAGGAGGAAATTTTGTTTTTGATATTCTCAATTCGGAACAACCACTAGCAGAAGACTGGGCTGTACTCGAAACCTATTTAGGTGCGGAGGTGTTTCTAGAACCGATTTCAGAATGGGAAAAAATAATTAAAGCTGGGGGTGGTAAAATTGTTAAACAGCAATTAGGAGAATTATTTGAATTGTACAAAGTCCGGTTTTAAAAAAGTTTTAGAAAAAACTATCGGGCATTGTCCTCTTCAAACTGTATTATTTGGAAATATCTATTTTATTTGATCAAAAATTTGCACCCCCAATATCAGCAATGATCATCCGCAATGCCACAGAAAGCGACTTACCCGCCATTGTAGCCATTTACAATGCTGCTGTCCCTAGCCGTATGGCTACCGCCGACTTAGAACCTGTATCTGTAGAAAGTCGTCTCGCTTGGTTTAAAGGACGAGTCCCCTCCCAACGTCCCCTATGGGTAGTGGAAACCGATGGGTTAATTGCTGGATGGTTGAGTTTCCAATCATTCTACGGTAGACCAGCCTATTATTCCACAGCGGAAATTAGTATTTATATTTCCCCAAAATTTCAAGGACAGGGTTTAGGAAAACAACTTCTAGAAAAAGCCATTACGGAAAGTCCCAGTCTAGGTTTAAAAACTTTAGTTGGTTTTATTTTCGCCCATAATCAACCTAGTTTAAAGTTATTTGCCTGGTTTGGTTTTCAAGCTTGGGGAAATCTACCGAAAATCGCTGATTTGGACGGTGTAGAAAGGGATTTAATGATTTTAGGTTTGCGTGTAATATAGGGGTGTCAAAATTGAATTACATTCAAAGAGCGGGAAATGTGCAATTAATTTTTCCCAGGTGCTTATTTTAATTCGGACAACTTGATTTTTCCAGAGATTGAGCTATTATTCCCAATTGTAAACCGGGAGGAAAATTACCCTCTTCTTTGATTCTTTTGATTTCTGATGAAGTAATAGGTAAATTTAACCTTTGTGCTAAGGCTTGAACAATGTCTCCTCTATCAATAATACCTGCTACAGTATCAGGTGAAGAAATAACAGTAATTAGCGGTAATTGTTCAGTTTCCAGTTTATTAATTACCCCCACTAAAGAACTAGATTCCATAACAGTAGGAATTGCTGTTAATGGATGCACAATACTTTCTAAAGTTTGATTTTCCCATTCACTTCTTTCCTTATTTCGCAAATCATTAATCCTAACCAAACCGCGATAACAACCATCAGTAGCAGCAAAATAAACCTCTGGTAAAGTCTTTTCTAAAAGATATAAATCAGCAAATTCTCGCAAAGTTTGATGAGCATCAACAACCCGAAAATTACAAGTCATACTATCGGCTGCTACTAGGTTTAATAGGGTTTCTTGTAATGTAGTTACATGATCATAACTGTTAGCATTGCGAACCACAAACCAGCCTATTAAAATAACCCATAAACCCGTGATAAATTCCCCAGTCAAAAAATCAATAATAAACCCTAAAGCGATCGCACTGTAACCTAAAATTTGTCCAGACCTTGCAGCCCAATGTACTGCTTGAAAACGGTTTCCTGTAATTTTCCATAAAGCGGCTTTTAAAATCTGTCCTCCATCTAAAGGTAAACCAGGAATTAAATTAAATAAAGCCACAACTAAGTTAATTCTCGATAAATCTCCCGTCATTTCATTCAGGGGATTACTATCAGGAATTACAGTCGCTATTAGACGCAGTAGAAAAAATAGAATCACACTTACCGCAGGACCTGCGATCGCTACTTGAAAAGCTTGTCCTGGAGTTTCCGATTCCTCTTCAATGGCCGCAACTCCTCCAAACAAAAATAAAGTAATAGAATTAACTTTAATTCCCTGGGATTGTGCCACCAAACTATGTCCTAATTCATGCAGCAACACCGAAACAAATAACAGCAGTGCCATGATTAAACCAGCACCCCAACCTGCGACAGTCCCCCATTGTTGGTAAGCTAAACCAAAATTGAGAGTTGTTAACCCCAAAATTAGAAACCATAAGGGGTCTAAAAACAACGGAATGCCAAATAAAGAACCTATTTGCCAATTTGTTTTCATTATTAGATATTTCCAGAAATTATTTGATAGTCAGAAATGTAGGTATAACTCTAGGATAGACAATTTCCCAAATTTGATCACAAAAAAAGCCCCAGATACCCTACCTCCCTAAGAAGTCGGATATCTGGAACTTGCCAAAAAAAAGCAACAGGTAAATTAATTACCCATTGCTGCTGACAAAAAATATAGCACTTACCGATGTTATGAGGTGCAAGATTACCCCACCCCCAACCCCCTCCCCGCAAGCAGGGAGGGGGCTATGATGTACTTCATAGCAAAGGAATCTGCTGTATTAATCCAACTTACAGACTACCAATGTTAGTTAGTCCCAATACAATACCAATACCAATGACATGACCAAGAGCCATTGCCCCAATAAATCCTGGTACACTGACGGGCAATACGGGCATCCCTGGTCCAACTTTAGCAGATTTCAGGGCAAATGTGAATAAAAGCACAACCGCGCTGCTGGCGCTAATAATGATGCCTACTGTAGGACTCCACACCGGTGTAACAGGAACAGATGTTGCGGCTAATAAAATTGATGACATGAAGGTGTGTTCTCCTCAATGAAAAAATGAATATTACAGAATTATAAAATTACATCAGACAAAGCAAAACTTTTTAAGTTAAATTAATATACATTTGTGATTATTTGTAACTTTTCAGATATTGAGCTTTGGCTTTACTAATCTTAAATGCGTGTTAAAATTTGCGGTATTACTCAACCACAGCAGGCTATAGCTATAGCGTCCCTGGGTGCAACTGCACTAGGATTTATCTGTGTTCCTGATTCTCCTCGTTACGTTACCATAGCTCAAATTCAGACCGCTATTACCCCCCTTCCCCAAAATATTGATAAAATCGGCGTTTTTGCCAATACCACTATTTTGGAAATTTGTCAAGTAGTTACAGAGTCTGGTTTGACCGGTGTGCAGTTACATGGAGAGGAAACACCAGAATTTTGCCATCAATTACGTCAATTTCTCCCCCAAGTAGAAATTATCAAAGCTTTCCGAGTCCGCAGTTTAGAGCATCTACAAACCACCAGAAATTACACCAATTATGTAGATACTCTACTACTTGATGCCTACCATCCACAACAACTAGGGGGAACAGGACAAACTTTGGATTGGTATCATTTAAGTCAGGAATTTAGCCCCAGTCTTCCTTGGTTCTTAGCGGGAGGACTCACACCAGATAATATTTTAACTGCCTTAGCGCACATTAAACCCAATGGTATTGATTTATCAAGTGGTGTCGAACATTCACCAGGTTATAAAAATTTAGATCAAGTGGCTTTATTGTTGGAAAGGCTTGCTAATTCGTCAGTGGTCAGTGGTTAGTTGTCAGTGGTTAGTTGTCAGTGGTCAGTGGTAATGGGAAAATTCTTGTTACCCATTACCCATTACCCATTACCAATTACCCATTACCCATTACCCATTACCTATTACCCATTACCCATTCTTCTCTAAAAGAAGGACGCTTGGTGACGAATCAAGTTGAAAAATTCCTCACGAGTTTTTTGTTCCTCTTGGAATACACCCACCATGGAACTAGTGACTGTCCAAGAACCGGGTTTTTGCACCCCGCGCATCACCATACACATATGACTAGCTTCCATGACCACAGCAACACCTTTGGGTTCGAGAACTGTTTGTAGGGCTTCCGCAATTTGTCGAGTTAGTCTTTCTTGTACTTGTAATCTACGAGAATACATCTCCACAATCCGCGCTAATTTACTTAATCCTACAACCTTTTGATTAGGAATATAGGCAACGTGCGCCCTACCCATAAAAGGCAACATATGATGTTCACACAAGCTAAAGAAGTTAATATCTCTCACTAGTACCATCTCATCATGTCCTTCATCAAATATCGCACCATTGATGAGGTCTTCAAGGCATTCATTGTAGCCACTAGTGAGGAACTTCATAGCTTTAGCTACACGCTTGGGCGTTTTCAGAAGTCCCTCCCGTTCAGGATCTTCCCCTACTCCCACTAGTATTGTCCTTACAGCTGCCATCATTTCATCCATTGTTTCCTCAGCTGGTGGATGTATTTCTGCTATTTTGCCACCGTGAGTGTTGCGGTCTGGTCGAACATTGATAGCTTCTGCTAAATCAGGAATTAGGGGAGATTGAAAGCGATTAGAACCGTTTGAACCAGCGATAGTCATGATTAAATTTGAGTAGTTAGTCGGTAGTCCGTTGTCAGTGGTCTGTTGTCAGTGGTCTGTTGTCAGTAGTCCGTTGTCAGTAGTCCGTTGTCAGTGGTCTGTTATTAGTTGTCAATTATCATTCATATTTAGAAAACAGTAGGCTTCAACTTCTACTCCTCATCTGCCGCTTTAGCTATTTGTAACTTTTCCAATTCCGCTACTAAGTCCAGTAATCAAAGCCCGTCTTGCTCAAAATTCATGATACTTTCCAACTTTTTGCCAGTGCTGTGAGCCAACAGCTACTTATAAAATCAAGTAAATTCAAATGCCTATAGCTGAGAAGATTGTTAAAAATCTTTAAGCAGCCATAGGCAATTATAGCATTACTGTGTTCCTATGCCATGATCTTCAATTTTTTTAGCTTCACCAGCAGCAGCCGCTCACTTACCTATTCAGGAGATAAATAATAATAATATTTTATATTATGCGTATACAGCTGACAATTGGCAATGGCATTCTTATAGGTATCTTAGTGAGCAATCTCAGTAAAAACACCAATATTACGAAATTTATCATAACGGAGTTGGCGGCGTTCAGCAGGGGTGAAGCGATTCAGTTTATCTAAGTTCTCTACCAAAGCTTGTTTCAAATTAGTAGCTGCTGTTAATGGGTCAGAATGTGCGCCACCCAAAGGTTCAGGAATAATTTCATCAATAATTCCCAACTTTTTCAGATCATGGGAGATGATTTTCAAAGCTACTGCCGCTTGGGGGGATTTACTGGCATCTTTCCACAAAATTGCCGCACAAGCCTCTGGAGTGGCAACTGTATAAACTGAGTGTTCAAACATCAGTAAATGATCGCCAACACCAATACCCAACGCTCCACCAGAACCACCTTCACCAATCACTGTACAAATAATAGGTACGTCAAAGCAGAACATTTCCCGTAAATTATAGGCGATCGCTTCTCCTTGTCCCTGGTGTTCAGCTTCTATGCCCGCCCAAGCCCCAGGAGTATCAATAAAGGTCAAAATTGGCATATTAAACTTATTGGCGTGTTCCATGAGCCGCAGAGCCTTACGGTAGCCTCCAGGCGCGGCCATACCAAAGTTCCGGGCAACGTTATCTTTGGTATCCCGACCTTTTTGATGTCCTAACATCATTACTGGTTGTCCAGCCAAACGGCCGACACCACCCACTAAAGCGGGATCATCTCCGCCACAGCGATCGCCATGTAATTCCATCCACTCATCACTGATAGACTGAATATAGTCTAAGGTGCTAGGGCGGCGAGGATGACGAGCTACTTGTAGTCGTTGGGATGGTGTCAGACTACTGAAAATCTCCTCACGCAACTGCATAGCCCGTGCTTCCAGTTGGCGAATTTGTCCAGAAACATCAACGCCATTCTCTTCAGCTAGTTGGCGAATTTGCTCAATGCGAGTGGCCAATTCTGCTAAAGGCTTTTCAAAATCTAATAGTAGTGGTTTGCGCTCAGTTGTTGCCATAGTTATGTTAGTTGTCTGTTGTCCGTTGTCCGTTGTCCGTTGTCCGTTGTCCGTTGTCCGTTGTCTGTTGTCCGTTGTCTGTTGTCCGTTCTTTTCTCTTTGCCACTGACCATTGACCACTGACAACTGACTAAACTACCAATGTCTGTTGTCCGTTCTTTTCTCTTTGCCACTGACCATTGACCACTGACAACTGACTAAACTACTAATGGTCTAAAACCGTGTTTGATAGACACTCGACCAATTTGCTCCATTTTGTCTACGGTAATCTGATTACGACCCCAGGAAAAGTTTGTATATAACTTCTCAAATTCCAGTAGCATTGATTCGGCAAAACAAGCAAATAATTGGCGGCCTGGTACATCCATATTGACAATTTTCATAATTTTCCAGTCAATGTCTAGAGAATGCTCCACAATGCCACCATTTAACACATATACCCCCGGATGTTGGATTTTTGTACCTAAGTTTTTAGGATAACCACCATCAATTAATAGACAGGGTTGTTTTAATGTGGTTGGATCAATTTCTACGCCTTTGGGCATACTAGCCACCCAGACGACAATATCCGCTTCGGGTAATGCCTCCTGTAACCCCATTATTTTACCCCGTCCTAGTTCTGCTTGTAGTTCTTGCAAACGATCTTGGTTTCTAGCAATTAATAGCAATTCTTGGACATCTGTTTTTTTATCTAACCAGCGGGTGACTGCGCTACCAATATCCCCCGTCGCTCCACACACAGCCACAGTTGCTTGGGATAATTCAATTCCTAGTTGTTTAGATGCTGCTTCTATTTGCTTGCAAATAATGTAAGCTGTATGAGTATTGCCTGTAGTAAAGCGTTCAAACTCTAGATTAATATTGCGAACTTGTTTAAACTGTTCTAAATTAAAGTTTTCAAAGATAATTGAGGAAAATCCCCCCAAGGCCGTAATATCAATGCCATGCTTTTGTGCATGAGCCATGGCGTTGAGGATTTTGCGTGTTGCGGCTTTAATTCGCCTATTAGCCAGCATTTCCGGCAAAAAACAAGATTCTACATACTTTCCTTCTATTTTCTGTCCCGTAATACTGGTGACAGTGATATGATCAACTATTTGTGGCGGGGCGCTACACCAAAATTCTAGCCCTTGATCGGCATATTCTGGATATCCCAATTCTTGAGCTACTGATTGAGCGTGTTCTAAACTAGTCAGATGTCCAATTAAACCAAACATGGAGTGATATATTAGGCGTGTGCTGTCGTGCAAATTTTGGGAATTATTCAGCAATCCTTTGGGGTAACGAAATTGTCACCCCTGTGGTTAGTATTTAAGCTGTTGCGAGTCCGTAAGCAGAAAGACGCATGATGTCACGGGTGGTAAAGCCTATGTTACTTAATGCTTCGCCATATTGAATCATAAAATCCTCTACTAGAGCGTCTTTTTCCATTGCTAGAACTTTGGCATCATCTGCTACTTCATTCAGCATTTTCCAGACAATGGGCAGATTTTGACGGTTTGCTTGCTCTAATTCAGCTTTGGATTCTGTAAAGTTTTTTTGCAGCCACACTTCACCAAAGTTGAGATGACTGTATTCTTCTTTCACAACTCCTTCTGTAATTTTTCGGGCAAAATCGTCAGCTACGGGAATATATATGTTATAAGCCGCGATCGCAAAACATTCAATAATTAAAGATTGAATTAGCAAACAAGTAACTATTTTACCTTCTGCTGCTGCGGTTTGGAAGTTTTTGTGCAATCCTGAGAAAAATTCCTTGGCAAATTCCATATCTGGAGTTACTTTTAAATTCTTGCCACAGGCTTCAAATCCTTTTTTGTGACGACTTTCCATTTTTGACAGACGAATTAATTCCTCTGTGTGTGTCGGTAATAGTTGAGATAATGTTATGTAATTTTCGTGGGCTTCTTGTTCCCCCTCAATGACGATAGCATTAATGCGGCTATAAGCATCTTTATATACTTCACTTTGGAAATCAATTTCTTTAACCTGGTCTAAAATCTGCTGCATAGTCTGTATTACTCCGTTAACCCTACTCATTGGATACAAAAACTTAACTTGCCCGATAAAATTGGGGATAATTATCACTGTGATTTAATTTAACTTAACAAGGAACTATAGTGATTAGATTAGTTTTTACTGATATTTTAGTACCAGAAAAACAAATACATGAAGTCATAACCAATGTCCAAGCTAAATTGGAATCTCCAAAATGCCAATTTTTCAGCCTGTTAGTGGTGCTAACAGGTGTATTTATCGTTTTCCTGCCGCTAATTGTGATTTTCCCAACCTTTCTGGGAGTTTAGCTAAAAAAGCAGCGATTTTCCCAAGTAATTGGACTTTAGTCAATTATCGGGTGCTGTGGAAAGAAAGTTTTTAGCAGTCTTGACTAATTCTACCTTAGTAGCGATCGCAGTTGAAGTTAATTCGGATTTTATAGCCTTGACTATTTCAACTGCGGTGTCAAAATAAGTAATTAAACGCGGATAAACGCAAATAGACGCGGATAAATGTGCATTTTAGCCAAATAGGAATTGACTAATTAGACATCTCCAGATCGGAGTTTTGATAAAAAATAGATTATTCTCTATACTGAGTTAAAGATAATTTTATTTAAAAAAACATAAAATATGCAAAATCTAGGTTTAATTTTAATCATTATCTCATTTTCTCCCTGGTTAGCCATCGCTGTCATTGTACCATTTTTACCGATTTCCCTGGCTCAAAAAGCCCTATTAGTACCAGCTTTATTAGTCTTGGCCGAAGTTTTGTTTTGGCCAGGGGTGCTGTTGGTGGGAAAAGAAGTGGTGCAAAAGTATAGCCGTTATTTCAGTTTTCGCTATTTGCGAATATTACTCAAAAGATGGAAGCACAAAAATCGCCAAAGATGGTAATTAGATAGAATAGCGATTGATAAAATCCCTGTGTAGGTTAGGAAAATGGCAGCACGAAAATTGAACGAAACTGAACTAACACTAGCTCTCAAGAGTTTACCAGGATGGCAAATCAAAGATGGCAAATTGTACAAAGAATATAAATTTAACTCTTTTGCAACTGCCTTAGGTTGGATGGTTAGTGTCGGTATTTATGCAGATAAAATGGGACACCACCCAGAATGGTTTAATGTTTATAACACTGTTCTAGTTGATCTTACTACCCACGATATCGGTAATGCTATCAGTAATTTAGATGTAGAATTAGCGGAGAAAATGGAAGAATTAGCATCTTCATAATCTGTTATAGCAAGTAAAGTATGATTTTTATACACTACATCACAATATGAACGGAAATAAAAAATACAATTACATCATAAGTTTACTTTATTAGGCATAAACTCATCAAATAAAATGCCAACATCCCCAACTTTTGCTGTATAAGCTGTATCGAACTAAACTCAACATACCCTATATCTCTGATGGAGAACTAATTTTTTGACATTTCTTTATAATTTTAGTGTCCGTAAAATTGTATAATTACACAATTTGAACTTTAACTTATCTAGAAATGCAACAAACAACATCTTTTCATCAGGATTTTCTGAATAAACAGGCTCAATTTGCTGCCTATAGAATCAATAACATGAATATTATCACTTTACCTCATGTCTATCATCCTGCACCTGGTTCTAGTTCTTTCTTGATGTTGAACCCTATTCAAGAGATTTATCAAAATCTTCAAACCAAGAAAAAGCGGCTTTTGGAATTGGGTTGTGGTACAGGGTTTGTGGGACTTAGTTTAGGTAAATATGTAGAAGAACTTTATCTTTCTGATATAGCTGCTCATGCTACATTCTGCGCTAGATTGAATACATTGATAAATTTCCGCAAAGCTAAAATTTACCGTTCGGATTTATTCCAATCTTTGCCTAAAGTTTTATTTGATGTTATTCTTTTTAATACCCCTTTGTTCGATAAACCAATTGAAAGTGTAGGTGAGTTGACCACAAATGATCCGGGTGGTGAAATATTCCTCAATTTTATCCGACAAATTCCTGAATATCTTGCACCTCAAGGGGAGGTGTTTTTTAGTTATTCAACTATTGGAAATTTAAACGCACTTAATAAAATTCCGTCAAATTTTGTTGTGGAAAAAATTGTTGAGGAACATTATGCAGAAACTGATAAAAAATATCTGTTTCGCTTAACCATGAATTAATCCCATTTGACATTGAGTTTAAATATCAGGAGCATAATCACAAATGACAGGCTATAAACTCACGGAAACCGAAATACAAGCAGCTTTAGTAAGTCTACCGGGTTGGATAGTCAAGGAAGGTAAGTTATACAAAAAATTTGAATTTCGTTCTTTTAATGAAGCAATGGGTTGGATGGTTAGTGTTGCAATTCAAACAGAATTAATTAAACATCACCCGATCTGGCTGAATATTTATAATCTGGTTGAGGTGAGTCTTTTGACTTACGATTTAGGTCATGTTATCAGCAATTTAGATGTGGAACTCGCTCAAAAAATGGATGAATTAGCAGAGCCTTTCTTACAAATACAAAAAGGTTAACTTGTTTCCTGAATTTGTAATCTAATTGTATGTTCTATTGCGCCACTTAATTGCAGTTCCATCATTTCACCGCCAAGGGGTTCTATACAAGTGAGGAGCGATCGCAAGTTGGGTGTACTTGCACCCGTATCTACATACAATCTATCCGCTAAATTACCAATTTTTTTCCAAGTCATATACAACTTGGCAATACTTTGTTCGATTTGAGACGCTTGATTTACCAAGTCAGCAGCGATACTTAAACAACCGACTCTTTGGGCTTCTTCTAATGCGGTTTCAATATCTACATCTTCCGCTATTAACGCTTGTACCTGAGCAGCAGATTTGAGATATTTAGCTAATTGACGGGCTTCTGAAGTCGCTTGTTTAACAGTATCAACGTCAGGATTGGCGGCTATATCCCGTTGTAATGCCTTTTGGTGCAATTCGGGCAGTTTTTCCATTTCCTTGACTAAAGGGGCAATATAGCGCGGTGGCAGGCTGTTATCTGCGGCTCTTTCTCTCACCTCTTCTGGTAATAAATCTGATGTCATGGCAGTCCATTCATCAGTAAGTTGACGGACTTCTCTCCGGGTAATGCGATCGCCTTTTTGCGCGGCTTCACTAACCATCTGTTGTACTTCTGGTACAGCTTTGGCCGTTTCCACAAAGGCCCGTTTACTAAAGTTATTAACTGTGTCTGGGTCGAGTTTGCCATCGGAAATCAGGGTATCAGCACTATTAGCTAATTGAATCCAACTGTAGGCCTGGGTTTTACTGATTTCCCGTTCTTTAAGCCATTTCAGAAAACCAGTACCGCGCCCATCTCCGCCTTTTTTTTCCCTGTCACGGATAGCACGTAAAATTCGTCCTCGCCAAATTTCTGTTTGCAAGTCAAAACGATCGCATACTTGCCAGGCCACATCTAGTTGTTGTAAAAAGTCAGACTCAGGGATTTCCTCATCTTCTGGATCAGGTATTTGAAAATCTAAATCTGCTGGCTGTTGGAGTGCAGCAGCTATGTTATTCATGGAGTCGGTATCTTGCACGATGGATAGGTAGTTGGTGTATGCGACTTGTGCTGATATTCACATAACCACATCTAGAAATTAGTGAATAAAGCAAATAGTATTTTACTGCAAAAAATTAAATTTTAGGGGACTCAGAAAATGAGAAAATGAATAAACTTCAAACTCAACACCT
Organism: Dolichospermum sp.; assembly: GCA_046070105.1. Classification (GTDB taxonomy): domain Bacteria; phylum Cyanobacteriota; class Cyanobacteriia; order Cyanobacteriales; family Nostocaceae; genus Dolichospermum. The sequence continues at coordinate 45,671 of JBJUHT010000296.1, read as the reverse complement.
TGTTCCCTGTCAAGAGTTCTTTATGAACAGACAAACTGCCAAAATCCTCGACGGTAAGGCATTAGCCGACAAAATTCAACAAGAACTGCGCCAGAGTATTACCATAGTACAAGGTAAAATTGGCCGATGGCCTGGTTTAGCTGTACTCATGGTTGGTGATAACCCAGCTTCAGCAGCTTATGTACGTAATAAAGAAAAATCCTGTGCTAATGTGGGAATTACATCTTTCGGTAAACATTTCCCCACCCAAACTAGTCAAACTCAACTAGAGGAAGTCATTGCTGAACTTAACGCAGATGAAAGGGTAGATGGAATTTTGGTACAATTACCTTTACCCAATCATTTGGATGCTGTCAGTCTACTACATCGAATTGCACCGGACAAAGATGCTGATGGACTACATCCGGTAAACTTAGGTAAACTTGTACGCGGTGAGATAGGTTTACGCAGTTGTACTCCCGCTGGTGTGATGCGCTTATTAGCGGAATACAAAATTCCTTTACAGGGTAAAAATGCCGTAGTGGTAGGGCGTAGTATTTTAGTAGGGAAACCCATGGCCTTGATGTTATTGGAGGCTAATGCTACAGTCACAATTGCTCATTCAAAATCTCAGAATTTACCGGATATTACCCGAAATGCTGATATTCTCATTGCGGCCACAGGTATTCCGGGAATGATTACCGCTGAGATGGTAAAAATGGGTGCGGTTGTGGTAGATGTAGGCATAAATCGAGTTACAGATCACAGTGGCAAAAGTCGGTTAGTTGGTGATATTCAGTTGGAAGCGATCGCTAATGTGGCAGAATATATTACCCCTGTTCCCGGTGGTATCGGTCCAATGACAGTTGCTATGTTATTACAGAACACTGTCTCTAGCTATTTACAAAGAACAGGCAATTGAGAAATAATTTTTATGAATGCAGGAGGATTAAAAATTTTAGACTGTGGATTTTAGATTTATTACCCAAATGAATTTAGGGACTTCAAACTCCTTGAGATTTTCAACTTTGAAGCTTCCAGCCAAAATCTAAAATCTAAAATCTAAAATCTAAAATCTAAAATTCCCTGAGTGTTTCCGTCCCCAACCTCCGTAAAATTAGTATACAGATCGCAAACAACAGCCCCATATTTTGAACAGTGAAGAGGAATACAAAGCATGGTAGCAACCGATGAAAAATTGACAACCCCACAAAAATCAGAGCCGACTAGTTTTAATCTCGCTACCTATCTCAAGGAACGACAACAGCTTTGCGAACAGGCTTTAGATAATTCCATTACTGTCGTTTATCCAGAAAAGATTTATGAAGCCATGCGCTACTCCCTCTTAGCTGGAGGTAAACGAGTTCGTCCCATTCTCTGTCTCGCTACCGCTGACATGATTGGTGGTACCATAGAAATGGCCATGGCCACGGCTTGTGCAGTAGAAATGATCCATACTATGTCACTGATTCATGATGATTTACCTGCTATGGATAATGATGATTATCGTCGTGGTAAATTGACCAATCATAAGGTCTATGGCGAAGATGTGGCTATTTTAGCAGGTGATGGTTTATTAGCTTTAGCTTTTGAGTATGTAGCCGCCCAAACTCCTGAAAATGTACCCAGGGATAGGGTTTTACAAGTAATTATTCGTCTAGCTAAGGCCTTGGGTGCTGCTGGTTTAGTCGGTGGCCAGGTAGTAGATTTAGAATCGGAAGGTAAATCGGATATTTCCCTAGAAACCCTGAATTTTATTCATAATCACAAAACCGCAGCCCTGTTAGAAGCTTCTGTAGTTTGTGGAGGAATTATTGCCGGTGCATCTGCTCAAGATGTGCAAAAATTAACTCGTTATTCCCAAAATATTGGTCTCGCTTTCCAAATCATTGATGATATTCTAGATATTACTGCTACCCAAGAACAGTTAGGTAAAACCGCTGGTAAGGATCTGGCAGCTAAAAAAGTTACCTATCCTAGTTTGTGGGGAATTGAAGAATCTCGCGCTAAAGCTCAACAACTAGTTGCTGAAGCTTGTGCCGAATTAGAATTTTATGGGGAAAAAGCTATTCCTCTCCAAGCGCTCGCTCATTTTATCACCAGCCGCAATCACTAACTTCTATTTTGGATTTTGGCGGCTTGTATCCTCATTTTTCCTCCACACAACCACTACTCACACTTACTAACCTCACCAAAATACCATGCAGGACATGAGCATAGGCGAAATTATTAATAACCGGGTACTGTTGGTTGCACTTGTAGCTTGTTTTGTGGCTCAAGGATTAAAGCTGATCATTGAGTTAGTCAAACACCAAAAATTAGACGTGCGTGTCCTAGTCACGACTGGGGGTATGCCTAGCGCCCATTCAGCCCTAGTGACAGCCCTAGCAGACGGTGTAGGACAAACTTTAGGTTGGGCATCTCCAGAATTTGCTCTAGCTGCGGTTTTTGCTATTATTGTTATGTATGATGCTGCTGGTGTCCGTCAAGCTGCTGGTAAGCAAGCCCGGATACTTAATCAAATGATTGATGAATTATTTCATGAAAAACCGGACTTTTTTCAAGACCGTCTCAAGGAGTTATTGGGACATACACCAGTTCAAGTTATTGCTGGTTCGGTTCTGGGTGTAACTATTTCTTGGTTAGCTAGGGCGGCCTATTAGTCATTGGTAATTGCCCGGATTTCCCAGATGATCAACCTATTACAAATGGTGTTGGTTATCCTTTGTGATACAATAGTATGGCAAGTAGATACTCAGCATATATGACAACCATACTTAGAGAAAAAGCATTAGTCCTTCTGCGTCAGGCTTTGAATAATCCAAACGCTGATTTTCGTGATGCACAATGGGAAGCTATAAATAGGTGAACGGAAAAAAACCGACATCAGTAACGAAAAGTAAAGTTGCCCAAAACCTGTTCCCTTGTCATAAAGATTTCAGGATTGACACAATTTTATGGCATTTAGCAATTATAAAAGTATTAGTTCAGTCATTAAAAAATTTCAAATCAAGTATGTGCAATCTAATTTTATGTTGGAAGTAGAATTTCCGGCTAAGGAATCTTTTAAGGAGGAATTAGACTTGCTATTTACAGATGGAGTTATTGATAACTCCGAAGATGCTATTTGTGAAAATCTCATTTATCCAGTATTGAAAGAAGTATGGAAACCTTACCGAAGTAAATTAACTCTTTGGAGTCATGAAGCATTAGCTTATGATGAGGATTTATCAGGTATTCCTGATTATACTGTGACACAGCGAAACTCTTTAAGTACAATTGTTTTTGATAAACCTTATTTTTTGATAGTTGAAGCTAAACAAGACAAATTTGAAGAAGGTTGGAGTCAGTGTTTAGCTGAAATGATCGCAGTTCAGAGAATTAATGATGATTTTGTTAGTGATATTTTTGGAATTGTTTCTAACGGGAAAATATGGCAATTTGGAAAGTTGGTTGGTGATGTATTTACTCGAAATAAAAATCTGTATATGATTCAAGATTTAGATAAATTATTTGCTGCGGTGAATTATATTTTCCAACAATGTGAATTAAAAATCCAGGGTCAGTCATAGGCATTAACACAAAAACAAGAGTAAAATATAATAGCTTTGGTTTGACTTTAGGTATCATTCTCATTTACAATATGTTTCAACTAATTACAGATATTTTAGTTGTATCAGAAAATATCTCACTTGCTTGGGTTTGGTTACCAAATATAGTTGGTACTGGCATTGCTGGTAATTTACTAAATAAGAAAAATTCGCTATTAATTTAGTCAACATCTTACGCAAAACATAAATCATGCCGCCATAATCGTCGTAGAATAATTTTAAACTTTCCTCTAATTAATATCAAGGAACAATTGAGCGCAGTAAAACCACTTTCCGACTATCAACTGACAACTGACAACTGACAATTGACAATTGACAACTGACAACTTACAACTGACAACTATCAACGCACAATTGAGCGCAGTAAAACCACTTTCCGACTATCAACTGACAACTGACAACTGACAATTGACAACTGACAACTGACAACTGACAACTGACAACTATCAACGCACAATTGAGCGCAGTAAAACCACTTTCCGACCATCTGCTAAAATGGCCACAAATCCAGTTTCACTGAGTTTTTGTAATGTATTGTATGCTTCTTTTTGATTGGTAGTATAAACTGCCAGTAAGTAAGGGCGTTGTCCATAGGATACAAAACCTACGTCACCTCCTACAGCCTTTCGCAGACTACTAACCATTTCTGGACGGTTAAAATAATCTACCAGAATTGCATAACCTTCCCCCAATATTTTGGGGTTGTAGGTGATTTTTGGAGTTTGTATATTTGGTATTGTTTGTGGTACTTGTTGGGTTGCTGGTTCTGTGGCACGAGTGGTAATAGTAGCAGATAAACCAACTGTATTTTGAATATACCTCGCCCAACGGTTGGCATTATCAATATTCGTAAAACCACTAACTCGTGTTACTATTTGGTTATTATATTGACAAACAATTGTTTTTTGCTCGGTCGGTAATGCAGTACGCAACTGCTTTTGATTTTCCGGTGTCGGACTCAATACTAATAATAAATATTCGCCTACATTTGGTTGTTGACAATTAATCAGATTTTGTTGAGCAATAACAGGATGAATATTACCAATTAAGGGGGCAAATGCTAATAATAAAACACCCGATAAAGTTTGTAATTTTTGCATAATATCATATATTGATAATATTAATAATTAAGGAAAAGGTGAAATTCTGATCTATTCCCTATTCCTTATTCCCTATTAATAAACCGTGCTAAGAGAGGCTATTGCATTAGGTATAGTCTGAGAAGGGGCTGAAAATTCTCCAGTAATGACATACTCTAATCGTAATTTTAGCCAGGTAATAAATTGAGCATTAGTGGAAATAATTGCTGCTGCTGGTTGAGGACATTTCTTTTTAATATCTTTCATTTCTGGTGCTTCTAAAAAAGCAGGTTGCTTGACTAACCAAAAATCAATTTCTTTTTCTTGTTCATGATAGTGACGAGTCCGTTCTTTGAGAACTTCATCTATTGGTTCTTCTTCTATGAGAAAGTGTTGACTGGCCAAAACGTAATAATATTTTTCCATTTTCTGTGTTTACTGACTAATCTATAAGTAAGTTGGCGTTAAAAATTGTCGTTATCACAAGGGAACAGGGAACAGCGAACAGGGAGGAGGTTTTGGGCAACTTTACTTTTCGTTACTTATGTCGGTTTTTTTCTGTTCACTTACTCAATTCTATGGTAAGGCGTTAACATCCCCGACTTCTATTATTGATTCATCGTTCACTGACATCATCAAAAAAGAAGTCGAAGATGTAATAATGGTACTGTATTGACACAGTACCCAAAAAATTAATTTTTCTTTGACCTCTGAAATTAAGCACCAAAGGGACAACCACTACCTTTACTGTCACTATTTTCTATTTTGCCACCTGCTGTCAACTTTTCCAAGAACAGGGCATTATCAAAATAGTGTTCTAAGGAAACAATTTTTAAATCATCGGTAACATGGGCAACACTCATACCGATCATTTCCACGGTTTCCCCCGTTGGTGCATAATCTTTATATTGACCCTGAAAATGTCCCCAGTGTCGCCATTTGAATGTAACATGAGGTGGACCTGAATAAACCGCTAATACTTCCCAGGGAAATCCTTGGGGAAAGGTACTATGAAAGATATCATGGGATGATTCAAAACTTTCTTCAGAAGCTTTGTAATGTTCAGAGTCAGCCATAAATAAATTATAAGTACCTTTCGCGCCTAATTCAGCGGCGGTGTATTCTTGGCCTCCATTGCTACTCACCCGAAATTTGTCATTAACCACAGATAACCACTGTTGCGGGTTAGTTTTCCATGAAACTTCCATTTCAAAGGTTCTGACTAGGTTTTCTACAATTGCTTCCAGTGTACCATCTAAATGATGGTGAATACTCTCTTTAGCTAGATTTTGCTGAGAACGGGTATAGTCAGGTGTCTTTTGATAGCGCCATTGAGCGTCTGTACTGGCTGCAATCACTTTAGCTCTGTCCTGTACCCATAGGGGTAAGTTATTTGACTGTGTAGGAGTCATAGAAGTTTTAAGTCTGACTTTAATTTAATTTACAGGATTTCGTAACTAATATTCCCCAGTGGCAAGAGGCAATAATAATTTTACCCAATTACCAATTACCAATTACCCACCATTGCTGCTTTCATTTCTCGAACTGCTCTTTCTATACCTACCAAAGCGGCTCGACTGATGATAGTATGACCAATATTGAGTTCTTCCATGCCTGGAAGCGCGGCCACAGGGTAAACGTTCCAGTATGTGAGTCCGTGACCAGCATTTACCCTTAAACCCGCTTTAATGGCTTGTTCACAGCCTTGGGCTAATAAAGCTAGTTCCCGCTGACGAGTTGTTTCGTCTTTGGCTTCTGCATATTGTCCTGTATGCAGTTCAATAAATTTGGCTTTTACCTTGACAGATGCCTCGATTTGTGGTAATTCGGCATCTATGAACAAACTTACGGGAATGTCAGCATTTTGCAGTTTATCCACTATTGCCCCTATTCTAGCAGTTTGTCCTACAATATCTAAACCACCTTCTGTGGTCACTTCTTCCCGCTTTTCTGGTACTAGGGTAACATAATCAGGTTTGATGTCTAGGGCTATGGCTAACATTTCCTCGGTCGCAGCCATTTCTAAGTTTAGATGAGTTCTGACGGTTTGCCGCAATAGTCGCACGTCTCTATCTTGAATATGTCTTCTATCTTCGCGTAAATGGGCTGTAATGCCATCTGCACCTGCTAATTCCGCTAATAATGCTGCTGCTATTGGGTCTGGTTCTACTGTGCGTCGAGCTTGACGGATAGTAGCAATATGATCAATATTTACACCGAGTGTAGGCACGTCTGGTTTCTCCTGCTTTACTATCTTTTACTGTCTTTAAATGTTGATTTTAGCGGAAATACTCATAATTTTTAATTTTGGTTCTACCGTACTTGTTATGCTAAATTACCATTCCGAAAGAGGGAACAGGCAACAGGGAACAGGGTAAAGAGGCAATTTTTGTAAAAATATCCAATATCTGTAGCTTATGTCTTGCGTATATTAAGCCTTCCGCAGTTTTTTGAGATTGATTTTGCATACTATGTACTGAAGAACCTTAATTTTTTAATTTTTTAATTCAATTCAGTCTTGACTCTATCTTAGTAACTAAAAGCTATGAAAAAGGAAATTTATTCGCCGATAATTTATGGGAAAATTATCAAGCAAATTCACACCATAATTAAATTATTCTATCATTTATGTTTTTCACAAAAAATATAGGTTATTATATTAATAATTAAATAAATTATTGTTTATATAGTATATTATGTCAGTGACAAATCATCCCACTATTTTCTCCTTTTTTTCTGGCTCAGGATTCCTCGATTTAGGTTTTGAAAATACAGGTTATAATATCGCTTATGTTAATGAAATTTTTCCGCCATTCATGTCAGCTTATCGCTATTCACGGGAAATTCTTAAACTCCCCCAACCTGAATATGGATATCATCAAGGAGAAGCCGCAGACGTAAGCAAATTAGTAACAGGAACACCAGCAAAACGACTAAATGAATTAGTCAAAGATTCCCGCAAATCAAATAATATCATAGGCTTTATTGGTGGTCCACCCTGTCCAGATTTTTCCGTTGGTGGTAAAAATAAAGGACATTTAGGGGATAATGGTAAACTTTCATCTGCTTATATCGAATTAATTTGTCAAAATTTACCCGATTTCTTTTTATTTGAAAATGTCAAAGGTTTATGGAGAACTACAAAACACCGTCTATTTTTTGAAGACTTAAAAATCAAATTACAACAAGCAGGATATATATTAACAGAAAAACTGATTAACGCCATTGAGTATGGTGTACCTCAAGATAGAGAGAGAATTATTTTACTAGGTTTTAAAAATAATTTTCTCCAAAATATGAAAATCAAATATGAATTTACCTTTCCTTGGGAAAAATATATTTTATATCCTCAAAATCAAGTATTTGCTTATCCTTGGAACCAATGGGAACTATTTCAAGAAAACTCCCTAATTCCTTGTCCCGAAAATATTCCTCAACAACTAACCGTTGAATATTGGTTTAGAAAAAATAACGTTATTAACCATCCCAATGCTCAACATTATTTTCAACCAAGAGCAGGTAAAATTAAATTTGCTACTATTGCAGAAGGAGATGATTCTAAAAAATCATTTAAACGTTTACATAGGTGGCGTTATTCTCCCACAGCTTGTTATGGTAATAATGAAGTACATTTACATCCTTATAAAATTCGACGTATTTCTGTAGCAGAAGCTTTAGCAATTCAATCTTTACCTGCTAATTTTTCACTCCCAGAAAATATGTCACTTACGAATATGTTTAAAACTGTTGGTAATGGTGTACCATACTTAGCAGCAAAATCATTAGCTCAAACTATTATTGACTTTTTAAATATTGGTTTGCCAGAATAGTCGCACGCTCTGTACTACTAATTTCTGACTTCTCCTGATCTGTGGTTTAATATATAAGAAATACTTTAATTTTCATCAAGTTTAATCAACTCTACACCAAAAAAGATGGCACTAGACTATCCAAATATTGATATTGCACCGTTTATTGACCATTCTCTGCTATTACCAATTGCTACACCAGAACATATCAGTCAATGGTGCGATGAAGCATATAGATATAACTTTGCTTCCGTTTGTGTAAATCCCTGCTATGTCAAGCAAGCAGCAGAACTACTGTATAAAAAAAATCCTCGAATTTGTACGGTTATTGGCTTTCCTAATGGTGCAAATACCTCAGCAGTAAAATTATATGAAGCTAAAGAAGCAGTAGATAATGGCGCTACTGAATTAGATGTAGTTATTAATTTAGGGTGGTTAAAAGCCGGGAAAACACACGAGGTTCACCGGGAAATTGCCACAATTTGCGAAGAAGCCGGAAAACCAGTTAAGGTAATTTTGGAAACTAGTCTTCTTACTGATACTGAGAAAAAAATAGCGGCAGAATTGGCTATGGATGCTGGTGCTGCATTTTTGAAAACCAGTACAGGCTGGAATGGTGGTGCAACTGTGGCTGATGTTAAAATGTTAAAGGAGATTGTCAAACATCGGGTAGGAATTAAAGCATCAGGAGGTATTCGTACACACAATGAAGCCTTAGACCTAATTATAGCTGGTGCGACTCGATTAGGCACATCCCGTGGTGTAGATTTACTTCGTCAACGTAATAACCCCGTCGGGGAATAGATAATATGAAAAATTTTTTACTAATAAAATGAGTAAAACCTACAAAGCAACTGGTATCAATCTCCAAACTCAGCCCCTGGGCGAATCGGATAAAATAGTTACAATTCTTACTCAAGAATTTGGTTTAATTCGAGCAGTAGCGACGGGAGCGCGGAAACAAAATTCCAGTCTGGGCGGTAAAATGGGGATGTTTGTGATTAATGAATTACTAATTTCTCCAGGTAAAAATCTCAATATAATTATTGAGGCTCAAACCATTAAAAATTATCCGGGTTTATCTAGGAATTTGGGTAAATTAGCTGCTAGTCAATATTTAGCTGAAATAGTCTTATGTCAATCTTTAAGCGAACAACCCCAAATAGAAATTTATGAATTATTTAATAAACATATTCAGCGGATAGAGGATATTCCCAAAAAAGAGACAAAATGTGTAATTGCTTGTTTAGTTCAAAGTGTATTTCAGCTTTTAATTTTAGCGGGTATAGGACCACAAGTAGAATTTTGTTGTTTAACACAGCGGTTTTTAACTCCAGACTGGAAAAATCCCCATTGGCAAGTTGGATTTAGTATTCCCTCTGGTGGGATAATTTGTTTAGATGCCTGGAAAAATTTGCAACAGCAAATAGAGCAGGGAAAATGGGAACATCGGAAAATGAACGGAAAAACAAGGACAAATGTTCCTAATACCCAGTCCTTAGCTTCTGAACCTAGTGATAAAACAGTTTCTTATCAGCAGGAGTTACCAGTTGTTTCTTACCTGTTGAACGCAAAAGAACTGTTTATGCTTCAACATCTGTCGGAAATAGAGATAATACAAATAGATGCAGCCGACTATTCTGAATGGTTAGCTGTTGAGCAACTTTTACGTCAGTATGTCCAGTATCATTTAGGACGACCTATTCACTCTGCCACTTTGATTGACTCTTATTTTGCCACTAACCATGATGCAATCGTCTGATTTAGATAGAAAAAGTCGAACCCACTCACCTAGCGAAGCTAAAAAAAACCATAGATCATCAGATCATAGTCATATTTCTGAATCTGGAAATTTTACATCAGAAATTCCTCTGAATGATATCCCTAAATCACTAGAAATTACCCAGATAAATGGTAAAATTAATTGTGATCAAGATCAGGAGTTAGCAGTAACAGAAATAATACCAGAAACTCTACCATTAATGGATAATAGTTCTGGAAATCAAAATTCAGAAAATCATCAACAATCCGGTTTTTTACCAGTATTAAAAAATCAGAATTTCCTCGCTCTTTGGGCAGGTCAAGTTTTTTGTCAATTAGCTGATAAAGTTTATTTAGTATTAATGATCGCTTTGATTAATAGCCAGTTTCAAGCTAGTGATCAAAGTATTAGCGGTTGGGTTTCTGCCTTGATGATGGCCTTTACAATTCCCGCCGTATTATTTGGTTCTCTGGCTGGAGTGTTTGTAGATCGTTGGTCAAAAAAAGCCGTTTTGGTAGCATCAAATATTTGGCGTGGTATTCTGGTTTTAATCATTCCTGCCTTATTATGGTTTACTCATAATTGGCAGCCTGTGGGAGTTTTACCAGTGGGTTTCTTGATTATTTTAGGTGTGACTTTTTTAGTTTCTACCTTAACACAATTTTTTGCACCAGCCGAACAATCCGCCATTCCTTTAATAGTAAAAGAACAAGATTTACTGTCTGCTAATTCTCTTTATACAACAACAATGATGGCTTCCGTAATTGTTGGTTTTGCAGTCGGAGAACCAGTTTTAGCATTAGCAGATCAACTGTGGATACAATTAGGTGGTAACGGTGGTTTGGGAAAAGAAATTTTGGTCGGTGGCAGTTATGCGATCGCTGGGTTAATATTATTATTAATCCAAACTAACGAAAAACCTCACCCCCCGGAGACAGAATTTCCTCACGTTTTCTTGGACCTACGCGACGGGTTACGTTATCTTCAAGAAAATCATCGCGTCCGTAATGCTTTATTACAACTAATTATCTTATTTTCTGTCTTTGCAGCCCTCACTGTTCTGGCTGTTCGCATGGCAGAAATTATCCCTAATATCAAAGCTTCTCAATTCGGCTTTTTACTAGCTTCCGCAGGTGTCGGTGTTGCTGTGGGGGCGACAATTCTCGGCCAATTTGGTCAACGTTTTTCCTACAAACAACTCAGTTTTTGGGGTTGTATCGGCATGACAGCCTCTTTAATTGGTTTATCATTATTTACAACCCAACTCTTACCCGTACTCCTATTTATAGCCCTAGTGGGCGTATTTGGCGCTTTGGTCGCTATACCCATGCAAACCGCAATTCAAACCGAAACACCCCCAGCTATGCGCGGTAAGGTATTTGGACTGCAAAATAATGTGATTAATATTGCTCTCTCCCTCCCCCTGGCTTTAGCAGGTATAGCAGAAACTTTTATCGGCTTAAAAGCAGTATTTTTTACCCTAGCCGTCATCGTCTTATGCGGCGGTCTCTTTACCTGGTACAATGCTGGTGCATCTGAGGATGCTAAATCATCAACAAATCTATCAAAATTATGATTTTATGCTATACTTAATCCAGTCAGATGCCAAATATTTTCTTGGTCAGAAATTAACTAAATAATCATTTGCCTAAGTTGTGATCAAATAAATGTTTCATAACTTAATTCTAATTATCAATAAAGTTCTTTATTGAATCTTTAATTACTAAGATTATTTAGTTTTTCAATTACCTATAACGGAATTTTGATCATCAACAACTGCATAATCAAAACAGTATAGTCCATAATCGTCTTTTTTATAGATAAACAAAGAATGCGTATAGCTTGGATTGGCAAAAAAACCCCCTTTTGTGGTAACGTCACCTACAGTCGAGAAATTACCAACGGCTTATTAGATAGAGGACATGAGGTTAGTTTTCTACACTTCGCTCAAGAAGAAGTCTCCACGGACAACTGGCCGAATTTTCAAGAAGTTCCCCTACCTTTTATCTACAAGTCCCAGGTTTACACTATCCCCTCTTTTAAAGCAACTAAAGTTTTGAAAGATTCCCTCAGAGAAATTAAACCAGATTTAGTCCACGCTTCTCTGACTTTATCAACCCTCGACTTCGTTTTACCAGAAATTTGCGAAGAATTAAATTTACCCCTAATTGCCACTTTTCACACTCCATTTGCAGGTAAAGGAGCAAAATTATTATCCAGTACCCAACTCCTAGCTTATCAACTTTATGCCCCTTTTTTAGATCATTATGACCGCGTAATTATCTTCTCCCAAATTCAAAGAGAATTACTCTCAAATATGGGGGTACGAGAAAACAAAATTGCTGTAATTCCTAATGGTGTAGATACTATTAAGTATTCTCCAGGATATTCCCAAATCAAAGCAGAATTTGACGCTGAACGTTTATTTGTGTATCAAGGAAGAATCGCTCAGGAGAAAAACGTTGAATCTCTCTTACGCGCTTGGAAACAATCAGGTATGCGACCTCATACCAAATTATTAGTTGTTGGTGATGGTCCATTAAAATCTTCTTTAGAGTCCTTTTATGGAACTGAACATGGTATTATCTGGTTAGGATTTATCGCTGACGAAAATCGCCGCATCGAAATTTTACGGGGATCTGATGTATTTATTTTGCCTTCTTTGGTAGAAGGTCTATCCCTATCCCTATTAGAAGCAATGTCCTGTGGTTTAGCCTGTTTAGCTACTGATGTCGGCGCTGACGGAGAAGTTTTAGAACGGGGTGCAGGTGTAGCAATTAATACTAGCAGCGTGCGATCGCAGTTAAAAACTCTCTTACCACTATTTCAGGATCATCCAGAACTAACAACATTGTTAGGAGAAAAAGCCAGAAAACGGGTATTGGAACGCTATACCCTGAATGATAACATCACCCAATTAGAACAGCTTTATTATCAAGTCCTCGCACAGCGGCCTTTAACACTGAGTTGGGGTGTTTAGGTCATGTCATTCATTATCCCCCCTTGACAATCAATAAATCCCCCGTGAGAACTTTCCATGGAACTTCTCAACAATGGTCATAAAAAATTCGCCTGCCTCTAGACACTCCTAAAGGAGGAAGATATTTATTATTGATTCATTTATACTTAAAAACCACATTTCAGCTATTTTGTCAAGTCGTAATTTCCATGGCTTTACAAAAATTAAGATTTCCGTTACATTACTTTACATAAAACCTAAGTTCATCATAAACATTTTTAACTTAAGTTTTCATAGCGACTAATAAACACATAATTTTGGAGATTCCAATTGTGGCATTAACTATCCAGTCTGCTCAAACTATTTTTTCTAATACTCAAGTTCCTAGTCCAATTCCCGCAACTATAGCCTTGTTCGATCAACTTAACGTTGATGATCAATTAGCTTATCTTTGGTACGCTTATACTGAAATGGGTAAAACTATTACTCCCGCAGCACCAGGAGCAGCACGCTTACAATTAGCTGAGGGTTTGCTTAATCAAATTAAGCAAATGTCCAATGAAGAACAAACAAAAGTCATGCGGGATTTAGCCAGTCGCGCTGATACTCCCATTAGCCGTTCCTATGGTTTCTTCAGTGTAAATACTAAACTAGCGTTCTGGTACGAGTTAGGAGAATTAATGAAACAGGGAATTATTACTCCTATTCCCGTTGGTTATCAAATGTCCCCTGGTGTAAAATTTGTATTAGAAACCACACAAAAACTCGATCCAGGTCAGCAAATTACCGTATTACGGAATACTGTAGTAGATATGGGATTTGATACTTCTGACCTCGGACCTAGTAGTTATCCCAAAGCAGCTACAGAACCAGCTTTCCAACGCACAACTCCAGTCATTTCCTCAGTGAAAATTGACGGTATTACAGAACCCGCTGTGTTGGGCTATATTGAAGCCATGAATGCAGATAATTTTGATGCTGCTATTGCGCTATTTACTACCGACGGTGCGCTACAACCACCATTCCAAAAGCCCATTGTTGGCCGGGAAGCCATAGCTAAATATATGCGCGAAGAAGCACAAGGACTAAACATGATGCCGCAACAAGGTATCTGTGAAGTGCAACCAGACGGTTCTAAGCAACTGAAAATCACAGGAATCGTCCAAACTCCTTGGTTTGGTGTTACTGTCGGTATGAACATTTCTTGGCGGTTTTTGATCAATCCTGAAGGAAAAATATTCTTTGTAGCCATTGATATGTTGGCCTCTCCTCAAGAACTCATGAACCTACGTCGAGTTTAATCAAATCATGAGGCTGTTAAGAATAAAGTTTGCACTAAACCCTTTTAACAGCCTCCAAACTGGCAAATTATCAAGTATAAGGTATTGACACTAAGCGAAAAATTTGTTATCATAAAAACGACGAGGAAGAACTGTCTTGTAAAATTCAATTTTTACCCAAAACAGACCAACCCAGACTTGTAGACTGTTCATAAATCCGTTTCAAAGTATTTACATCTCTAACAGAAATCAACGGTGGGTTACGAACTTGAGAAAAATACATAGTATCAGTTGGTGACAAACTATGACCCCAAATTCCCAAAGCATGGCCAAGTTCATGACGGGCTGCTGATAGTACATATTCACCAGTTTGACTAGGACTCAACAAAATTGTAAACCTGTGATATAAAATATTATTTGCAGTATATAAATCATAAGTAGTTAAAGCCGAACGCGCACGAGGTATTTTACTATTAAGTTCAAATTGTAAAGGTAGCACTTTACGAATAATTTTAATATCAGCAAGATCAGATTTTTCTACTATCTGTAAAGGTAAATAAATACTCCATTCTTCAACTGCTTTCAAAACATTATTAACCCATATTTGTGATTGTTTTTCACCAATATCTTTTGGTGTTTCTATATTCACCTTTACCGGAAAACTTGACCAAATTAAATAACCAACTTTAGTAGATTTGATTTGATCAAAATAATCTCCACTATTAGTTTTATCGTGCCATTTTACCAGAGTTGGTGGTAAAGAATGGTGTTTTTCAAGAACAGATAGAGAATTAGATAATTGAAAATTTCTCTCCTGTTCCCTGAAAACAGCATTAACTGGAGAATCAGTAAAAACAACTAACAGTCCTGTACTTATTGCTAAAATCAGAACTGCCATTAACCGTTGCCAAAATTTTTGATTTTGGTTAATTTTCGCCATTTTCCCCATTTTCATTTGTAACTACTTAGGCAGCCAATTAGCACTTAAAACCACAGTCAAACCCATAAAAACCACCGTTAACGCCCAAGTAACTCTATTTAAAGTATTTTCGGCACTTTTGGTACTTGTGAACAATTGTGCTTGTCCACCAATAGCACCAATTCCGTCACCTTTAGGACTATGTAACAAAACCAGAACAATTAAACCAAGGGCAGAAAATGCCCAAATACCTTGTACGATGTTAGTAATTGCCATATTAGAAATGTTGGTTATAAGAAGTTATCAATTTTTGAGGTAAATTGGCGGTTAGAACCCGCATTTACACAGGTAAAAACCACCGTCGTCGAAGTAAATTGGCGGTTAGAAACCGCGTCTACACAGGTAAAAACCACCGTCGTGGGTTTCAAAATCTTGATTTTTTTGAGTCCGCGAAGGCAGACTTTGATTGTGTAGCCGCGACTTCCATTCGCCAGAACCATTTTACAATTTTACAAGCCCACCTGTACAGGAGTACGAGTTAATTGTAAATCATATTCTGCGGCTTTCAGTAATGATCGCCCGGTCATTTCCTGGGGTTGGGATATTTGTAAAATATCCAGAATAGTTGGGGCAATATCGGCTAATTTGCCATCATTTCTTAATTCCACATTTGTTCCATATCCCGGTATTTTGGCTTTTTCACCCTCTACCAAGATTAAAGGAACTGGGTTGGTAGTATGCGCTGTCCAAGGATTACCACCCTCATCTAACATATACTCAGCATTGCCGTGATCAGCAGTAATAATTGCCGTACCACCAGCTTTACCAATTGTATCAATCAGACGACCCAGACAACGATCTACCATTTCAATAGCTGTTATTGTAGCCGGTATTTGTCCCGTATGCCCTACCATATCAGGGTTAGCATAGTTCATCACTACTAGTGAGTAGATGCCTTTTTTAATAGCAGCGATCGCCACATCCGTCACAGCTTGTGCTGACATATCCGGGGCTTGATCATAGGTCGATACCATGGGACTACTGACCAATTCCCGGTCTTCTCCCACACAAGCCTCCTCCATTCCTCCATTAAAGAAATAGGTGACATGAGCGTATTTTTCCGTTTCCGCAGTTCTAAACTGTTTTAAGCCACGGTTAGCGATAACTTCACCCAGAATATTAGTCAGGTTTTGAGGCTCGAAAGCCACAGAAACAGGTAATTCTGGATCATATTGGGTAAAAGTTGCGAAAGAAAGCGGCAAAATTCGCCGTCTTTCAAAACCGTTAAAAGTTTTACTGACAAAAGCTTGAGTTAGTTCTCTAGCACGGTCAGGACGGAAATTAAAAAATATTACCCCATCACCCGATTCTACCGCCCCCGGTTGCAAACGGACGGGGATAATAAACTCATCAGTAATACCTTCAGCATAGGATGCTTGCAATATCTCTCCAGCCGAGAGTCCATTGCCCGTACCGTCTGTTGTCATTACATCGTAAGCGCGTTGAACTCGATCCCAGCGGTGATCACGATCCATGGCATAATAGCGACCACTAATAGTAGTAATTTCACCAATACCAATATCCTTTATGTATTCTTCTAGCTGCTGAATGTACTTGATCCCATCTTTCGGTTTCGTGTCACGGCCATCAGTAATCGCATGAACACAAACTTGTGAAAGTTGCTGTTCCTTAGCTAAGTCAAGTAGTCCCAATAGATGGGTAATATGGGAATGCACCCCCCCATCAGAACAAAGTCCCACTAGATGCAACTTGCCACTAGTGGAACGGACTTCCTGGCAAATTTTCACCAGGGCTGGGTTTACCCTTAAAGAACCGTCTTCTACAGCATCTGAGATCCGTACCAGTTCTTGCGGTACGACTCGACCAGCGCCAATATTCAAATGACCAACTTCCGAGTTGCCCATTTGACCTTCTGGCAACCCTACGGCTTTTCCCGAAGTGCGAATGAGGGTGTGGGGATAGGCAGCCCATAAACTGTCCATAATCGGAGTTTTGGCAGCAATAATAGCGTTTCCTCGCTTTTCCTCACAGTAGCCCCATCCATCTAGAATGACTAGCACCACAGGAGCAACAGGTGCTTTGGTCATAGTAAAATCGCCCTTTACTTTTTGTAATACTTGAATGATACCATTGCTAATCGTTTATGGAAGTTAAATTCTGCCGATTAATTTCTCATCTGCCAATGGTTATCATGTTTCATCCCATCAAAACAGCTTTTGTCGCTACTAGTAAGGATTGTGTAAAAGCAGAATATCCTTCTGGACAGACAGTTTTTATTATTGCTAAATCAATCTGTTTACCCAAATTCCAGCGAATTTGTAGCGGGCGTTGATTGCTAGTATCTTCAGATAAATACGTTGATTGGGAAATTGCATTCTCCAAAATATTTTTTGTATTGTCTAAATCTTCTAAATTTTCCAGTTTTTCTAACTCCACACCTAAAATAGTCGCAACAGTTTGGGTATCAGCAAGTAACCACGTCTCGAAATTTCTAATTGCTAAACCTCCAGCAGAGCGATCGCTAATTGGTTTTTCGCTAATATCTAAATGATTATCACGAATAGCAGCCAAGGCACTTTCTAAGTCTTTTCGTCTTTCATCCAGTTTATCATCTGCATCAACCACAATGAGGATCATGTCTACATCCTCTGGTTTCCACAAAATAACAATTTGCGCTAGATATTTTGGATCTAAAATTGAATGTCCAGTCCGTAAAGTCCGTTTTTGACTTTCTGTAACTGATGGATGTCTTTGGATGAAATCACAATCAGGAAATCCAGCATTTTCAAGTTCTCGTCTAATTAAAGTATGCAGTGCGCCCTCGCTTGTTCTTTCAATTACTTTCCCGCCATCTTCTGGTTTAATATAAGGAATACTTGCACCCAATTCCGCTTCCCCTTCAGCAATTAGCCCAATCCGAATCCGACGGCTCATTCTGGATTTCCTCCGAACACATTTGTAAACCAAAGTTCACCTAATGCCCCATCATAAGCTTCTAAAGCTTTTTGAAATCGGACAGAATCTATAGGTAATTTATGAACTTGAGTTTTACCTTCTTTGTCTAATTCAACTGCACGGACTTGATGGGGTTCAACATAATTTAGTAAAACAGGAGAATGAGTTGTAATTAAAACCTGAACAGGTTTACCAGTTATTCCTTCAGTGGAAACAATTTTTAGCAACTCCATCATTTTATGCAGTAACCAAGGATGAACTCCGTTTTCTAGTTCTTCAAAACAAATAATACTGGGAGTGTTTTCTTGATACAGCGCAGTTAGAAAAGCCAAAATTCTCAATGTTCCATCAGATATGTCAGATGCAGGGATATGATGTTCTGAATATCTATCAACTAATTCCAGTGAAAATGTTTGATTTTCTCCACGGGGTAATACAATTTTTTTGATATTAGGAACAAGCTGCGTTAAACGATCTTGCAATTCATCAAAACTGTCACGGTTTGCTAGTAAAATATCAAGTAAGGTATTTGCAATTCCTTGTCCTGTTCTATCCATACTCCCACTTGATGAAATTTTACTAGATAGATAAATTGGCGCAAAATCGTAAACATTAACTTTTTTTATATCCTTGAAAAGACGAGAATTTGAATAGTGATTAGAAACCAAAAACTCTCTTAGTGGATTAGCAGTTTTACATATGAAATCTATACTCTTTTCAATATTCTCTACTTTAATTCTTCGCTCAGGATAATCCAGATGAACTGATATATCTAAATTTTTTTGAGATTTTTCAGAAGCAGTGGTTTTTGTTGTTGTCAAAGAACTAATAGCAAAGGAAAGATAATCTTGTTTTCCATGCCAGAATTTAGATTCGATACTTGGCTGAATTCTACTTAGACTTTTTAAAGAATCTGAGAAAAGGGTTATTATTTGCTTATTACTTTTAGTATCTATCAGCTTTTGCATAAAATTTGATAATACAGCCAGTGCTTCACAAATATTCGATTTACCAGAACCATTAGGACCAATAAATACAGTCAATCGTTCTAAATCAACTTCTGTATCAAAAAGGCTTTTGTAGTGTTGAACTTTTAATTTAGATAACATCTCTTTGAAAGTAAATTAGCTCTTGCGTTGTTTTTATGGTGACTGATAATTCATTGATGATAACATTAGATATATTATAGACATTCTAGGAGTTTAGCAATGCTTGTGAGTATTAAATTAAGTTTCCTTATAATCTTTCCCAACTTGCAACTAACAGCAAAACAATTATTTGCTTCCGTGTGTACTTTCACCTGAATATAGGAAACAAATTGATCAAATTTTTAAACTTACCATCGTCGTAGACTAGGTAATCTTCAAAAGTAAAATGCTTTAAAGTTGTTTGCATCATATATTCCTAGCTAGATTTGCACTTCATAACTAATCTATTTAATGTAAATTGCTAGTTAAAAAACAGGTGAAAGAAAGCCAGAATCACAATCAGTCACCCATCTACCGATATTACCTACTTTCGTTTTGCCCCAGCTTTAGCAGCTTTGGCCGCTTTTTTCGCGGCTTTTTCCGCTTCTGCTGCTGCCAATTCTGCTAATTCTTTTTCTTCGGCTTTCTTATCTAGGTAATAGTGATAATCTCCTAAATAAACCCGAAATTCACCATCACGAATTTCTACAATTTTATTAGCTACCTGAGAAATAAAATAACGATCATGGGAAACTACAAGGGCTGTACCATCATAATTTTGTAAAGCCTCTTCCATCATTTCCTTCGCTGGAATATCTAAGTGATTGGTCGGCTCATCTAAAATGATTAAATTCGCCGGACGTAATAACATTTTTGCTAATGCTAACCTAGCTTTTTCACCTCCACTTAATGCCCCAACTTTCTTAAATACAGTATCACCAGTAAATAAGAATCTTCCTAACAGTGTCCGAACCTCTTCATTTGTCCATTCGGGAACTTCATCATGAATGGTTTCCATGACAGTTTTATTCAAATCTAACGCCTCTGCTTGGTTTTGTTCAAAGTAACCAGGAACAACGTTATGATCTCCTAATTTAACAATTCCCTCTGTCGCTTTTTCTACACCCATAATCATTTTCAAAAGTGTAGATTTACCCGCACCATTAGGACCTAAAAACGCAATTCTATCCCCTCTTTCTACTAACAGATTTGCCGATAAAAATAGAATTTTATCCCCATAAATATGAGTTAAATCCTTAATTTCTACTACTTCTCTACCGCTACGCACAGCATCAGGAAAACGGAAATGCAGCGTTCTGACTCCCCCTACAGGTGCTTCAATACGTTCAATTTTATCTAGTTGCTTTTCTCTACTTTTCGCCTGGGTACTTCGGGTAGCACTAGCCCGGAATTTATCTACAAATGCTTGTTGTTTTTCTAATTCTTTTTGTTGACGTTCATAAGCATTTAACTGTGCCAATTGATTTTCTGCTTTTTGTTGTAAGTATGATGAATAGTTACCCAAGTAAGAACTAGAAACACCCCTTTCAGTTTCCACAATTTGATTACAAAGACGATCTAGAAATTCCCGATCATGGGAGACTATTACCATCGGCGTAATTAACCCTCTGAGGTAATTTTCTAACCACTCAATAGTTTCTAAATCTAAGTGGTTTGTCGGCTCATCTAATAGTAACAAATCTGGTTTTTGCAACAGAATTTTACCTAAACTCATTCGCATTTGCCAACCGCCAGAAAAAGCACTCACCAGGCGATCGCCATCTTCCAACTGAAATCCCATTTCTGGTAATATCTTACCAATACGCGAATCTAAATTATATCCGTCCAAAGCTTCAAATTGCCTCTGCAACCTGTCTAATTTGTGAATTAACTCATCTAACTCCTCTGGATCAGCAGTTTCCATCTCACGAGGTATGTGAGACAAAGCTAACTGCACCTCATTAGCCTCTTTAAATACAGTCCAAAATTCCTCTCTCACCGTGCGACTAGGATCAACATCAAACTCTTGGTTAAGATAAGCTATATGCAAACTAGCCGGACGAATAATTTCCCCAGCAGTCGGTTCAATCTCCCCAGAAATGATTTTCAATTGGGTAGATTTACCCGCACCATTAACACCAACTAAACCAATACGATCTCCTGGTTTGACTTCCCAGTTGATATCTTTAAGAACTTCGCCTGTAGGATAAATTTTACTGATATGTTCTAGTCGTAACATGAAGTCTCTCTTGGGTAGGAAAAGGGGTAAAACTAACGCCGCATTCAATCTTAACAAAAATTAACGCCTTATGTACAAATTTTTGACTTTTTCCTGGATAAAGGAATAATCTCCCTTACCTTGTACTTAGGACTTACGCAAGTGTCACACTAAAAATCTCTTGCAGGGTGTGTCAGAATACATAAATAGTCCAAATAAACAGATTTTTGATATCTGACGCACCCTACTAATCTACTCAGGCACAATTCAGAAAGTTCGCATTTCTCAAACAAACGCAACCTTCACCCGCATAGTTCTCGATTTAGCGCCAGGAACTCGCTTACAATCCAATCAAATACAACTTTTGCCCTTTTCCGCCGCCAAAAACCTCTCCACCACCCTACCATCATCCACAAACCTGATTACTAGGTCGCACTTCGCTATCAGCAACCCCCAACAATCTTTTATCACTGTACCACCTCTAAATCCTCTAAATCCCCCATCAGTCCCCAATTCACCCCTTCCTTCAGCAAACAAAAATAATTCCCCAAACAAACCTACAGAAATTCCCATTATCGAATTTGGTCAACCCCTACCCAAAAATTTATAAAATTTGTAAAAATAGAAATCAGCAGTTTCAATTTTTAGATATGAGTAATACGAGTAATTTTCGTGAAGCTTTCCGTGAAGCTGGAACTCATGGAATCGTTGGACCAAATGTCATCACTAACGCTCTCCCCTACGTCGGTGGTGGATTGGTACTAACTGCCCTGGGAACTTATGGTGGTTTAGGCATTATCCGCACTAATCCCGGAATCTTTTTTCCCACTTTCTTGGGAGCGGTAATTCTCGAATTAATTTTGTTCTTCGTTGCCCAAAATGTGGCATCAAAAGGTAACAAAGCCCTAGCGTTACCCCTATTGAGTATTTACAGTCTATTATCTGGTTATACTCTCAGCGGCTTAGTCTTTGTAGCTCTGAAAACTCAAGGTGTAGGTATTCAAGGTATTGGTATTGCTGCTCTTAGTTGTGGCATTACCTTCATTGCTGCTCGAAAAATCGGTTCTAACCTTTCGGAAGCAGATGGCATGGCGTTGACAAAAACTATTAGTTTAGGCATTGTTGCCTTATTGGTTGTTTGTCTTCTCCAATTTGTCTTTGCCTTATTTGGTGTTTACACACCCAGTTGGTTAGAAATCGGTATCTCTGGTTTAGGTGTATTTCTCTTCGCGGGAGCATCAGTAGTTGATTTCTACATCTTACCTCGCACTTACCGCAATAATGAGTATTTACCAGCAGCTTTGTCAATGTACCTCACCTACATTAACTTATTTGTTTTTATCTTACGTTTGCTTATTGCTATCAATGGTCGTGATTAAATGTAAGTAGGTAGATACGTAGGTAGAGGAAACTTAAACCTTTCAGAAAAGGGGAAAAGGGAAAGAAAAATCTTTCTCCTGACCCCTTTATTTAAAATCTTTCCGTATCTTGAGGAGTTCCCACAGCCCCAGGTTGAGATAAAAAGAAATTTTGAGCCGATTCATTTTGATATATACATCTAATATCCGGCTTTTCACTGTTTAAATCCCCTGTAAAGCCAAAGGTATTCAAGCGATTTTTACATTCCCTTACCTGGTCTGAAGTCACAAGTTTTTTATTTTCCAAAATTGCCCAGTTATTTTGACGAATTACACATCCAGGACGGATATTAGGCTGGGCAACATAAACATTAAAAGGATTAAGAGTCACAAATAATCTAGCATCCATCACCATTGCACTAGCCCCATACTGGACGCAGATCTCAGGATTGGGCGCTCTGGTGTCAATGAACTCCCGAGAAGCCACATTTGATGAATTTAATGTAGTTGTAGAACTAAATGCAATCCCAATTCCAATTCCCAAAATCAGCACCCCCCCAAAAATGGCAATGCTGGCGAAATTAAAAATCGGAGATTGAAAAATAGAGGCTTTAGGGGTGTTAGTTGGTCTATTGTTAGAAGATTTACGTCTCATTTTCGCTTTATTACCTTCACGCCAAATTAGAAAGATTTGGTTGATTTTCCCTGATTCACTATATTGTTTTGATGTCACTCTTCCCCGCCAGCAGTCAGTCAAACGACAACTGACCACTGACCAGTGACTACCTAACTAGCTAACAGAGTCTTTTCCAGAGGTTTCCAGCGGAAAGTGCGATCTCCACCTCTCTCAATTACTACTTTAACCCTTGGTTCTAATTTGGGTAAATCCATTAAATACTCAACTTCCTGATCAGACAAAATATGTCCCTCAATGATCCACAATACTAATCCCTTAGACTTAGGAGGTAATTGTGCTAAATGAGAATCGAGTATTGGTGGTAAATAATATACATCACCCACCGCAGCACCACTACCAGTGCTTTTTTTACCCAAATGCGGCGGTCTCACACCATGAACCTGAGTCAGATACGCAGCCACGTCACCTAACCCTCTAGCAGTAATATGCAGGCCAACATAGCCAGCAGCCCGCAAACGGCGCAAATAGCGACCTTCATAGCCTCCTTCTAGGGGAACATAAACACCCAACGCACCAAACTTCTCCAAATTGCGGATGAAACCGTTACCAGTGGTAATTAAGGCCATAGATTTTTTTCCTATCCCATCTCAGATATCTCTATTATTCACTCTCTACTAGTAGATTAAGTTAGTTGAGCATAATTAAGCTAAAATCTGGAAAATTACCCCTTCACCCCCATCTCATCATCTATCTAAAAAAATACTAGACAAAAATTAATTAATGGTTTACAATGTTAGATTGTTACTAGATAGCCATCTGATTTTAGATTTACCAGACAGTCCCACCCTCTGCCCTTCTATCTAATTAATTCCCCCAAAAGAATAAATTAGCTAATTCAGACCAAAGACTGTTAAACTAAAAAAGCTTGACTGTCAACCGACAGCCAAAAAATCATATTTAAGCTCAAAAGCGCAAATCACTCCCGTAAATCCTAAAAAATTAGGCCAGACCTCAAACGATAGTTTAAACTATTAAGAGAAGTAGTTTCTGAGCAATAATGTTGATTTAATGGCATTATGTTAATGGTCAGGAAACGGATACTGAGGGTCAACGACCACTTAAGTCCCACTACAACGGTAGAGTGCCAGAGCAACTGCTTGGACGAAAGCATTGCTGCACACAGCGCAAAGCAATCAAACCTCGCATTAAGTAGAAGTAACACCTTCTCGGTCAGGGTAGGAAACTATCCCCGTGATAGTGCAATGATTAGATTGGTAAGTGAAAATCAACAAATTCACGAAAACAGAAAGGGTAAGAATTGTTACGTTGACAAAGATCTGCACTGTTTAACATCAGCGCAAATTTCAGAAGGTATACTTTACCCGCGCAACCGTAGCAAAACTTCCTCCATTAGTCAAATTAGGAAGGAGAACCAGTAACTGTGTCTGTAGGTATTCTCGGCACCAAGCTGGGCATGACCCAAATCTTTGATGAAGAAGGAGTATCTATTCCTGTCACCGTCATCCAAGCAGGTCCATGCACCGTTACACAAGTTAAAACAAAACAGACCGACGGTTACGCAGCCATTCAAGTTGGTTATGGTGAAGTTAAACCCAAGGCACTGAACAAACCATTGTTGGGACATTTGGCTAAATCATCTGCCCCGACTGTCCGTCATTTGAATGAATATCGCACCGATAGCGCCAGTGATTATGCTTTAGGTCAAGAAATTAAAGCAGACATTTTTAGTGCTGGTGAAATTGTAGATGTAGTTGGCACAAGCATCGGTCGCGGTTTTGCCGGCAACCAGAAGCGTAACAACTTCGGTCGCGGACCTATGTCCCACGGTTCTAAAAACCACAGAGCGCCAGGTTCTATTGGTGCGGGTACAACTCCAGGCCGTGTTTATCCTGGTAAAAGGATGGCAGGACGTTTAGGCGGTACTCGGGTCACAATTCGCAAACTGACAGTAGTAAGAGTAGATACAGAACGTAACTTAATCATCATTAAGGGAGCTATTCCTGGTAAACCAGGGGCTTTAGTAAACGTTCTCCCAGCAAAGAAAGTTGGTAAAAAATAGTCATTGGTCATTAGTCATTGGTCATTGGCAAAAAAAGACAACTGACAACTGACAACTGACAAAGGGCAACTGACAAAGGACACAAAGATGGTAGAGAGTGTAATTAAAAATTGGCAAGGAGAGCAAGTTGGCGAAACCAGCTTTGACTTACGAGTTGCCAAAGAAACAACAGCGGTGCATATCGTACACCGCGCCCTGGTCAGACAAATGACCAATTCTCGCCAAGGAACTGCCTGCACTAAAACTCGTGCGGAAGTTCGTGGTGGTGGTCGTAAGCCTTGGCGACAAAAAGGCACAGGTCGCGCCCGTGCAGGTTCTATCCGTTCACCATTATGGCGTGGTGGTGGTGTAATCTTTGGACCTAAGCCCAGAGACTTTAATTTACAAATGAACCGCAAGGAACGCCGCTTGGCATTGCGGACGGCTTTTATTAGTCGTGCTGAGGATTTGATAATTGTTGAAGAATTTAGCAACGAGTTACAACGTCCTAAAACAAAGGAACTTGTGGCCGCATTAGCAAGATGGGGTGCTGCACCGGAACAAAAAACGTTGTTGATTTTGTCGGAAATTGCAGAAAACGTACTTTTATCAGCCCGGAACATCGAAAACTTAAAACTGATTCCTGCTAACCAGTTAAACGTTTACGACTTGCTCCATGCTGACAAAATTGTCGTCACATCATCAACTATAGAGAAAATTCAGGAGGTCTACAGTGCTTAAGCTAGTTGCTACCCGTGACCTACCCGATTTAGTGCGTCGCCCGATTCTCACCGAAAAAGCAACGATGCTGATGGAGCAAAACAAATATACATTTGAAGTAACTCCTAAGGCCACTAAACCACAAATCAGAGCGGCTATTGAGGACTTATTTGCCGTTAAGGTGGTCAAGGTCAATACCGCCAATGCTCCACGCAAACAAAAACGTGTCGGTAGATTTATTGGTTATAAACCCCAATACAAGCGAGCTATTGTCACTGTTGCTCCTGGGGAGGAGGAAAAAATTAGAAAGGTTCTCTTCCCAGAAGTTTAAGAATTTTAGATTTTAGATTTTAGATTGGGCTAATAAAAACAATGCCAAGTAACAATTAAAATCGGACATTAAAATCACAAAATTCTGACTTCAAAATCCAAAATTCAAAATTCAAAATTCAACTATGGGTACTCGTTCTTATCGCCCTTATACTCCCAGTACTCGCCAAGTTACTATTTCCGATTTTGCCGAAATTACCAAAGCTGAGCCAGAAAAATCATTAACTGAGTCAGTTCATCGTCATAAAGGTCGGAACAATCAAGGGCGGATAACCAGCCGTCGTCGGGGTGGCGGACACAAACAACTTTATCGCATTATTGACTTTAAGCGAGATAAGCGGAATATACCCGCGACAGTTACAGCCATTGAATACGATCCTAACCGGAATGCGCGGATTGCTTTGTTGTTGTATGACGACGGTGAAAAACGTTACATTTTACAACCCAATGGCATGACTGTAGGCACGAAGGTGATTGCAGGTCCTGATTCTCCCATTGAAGATGGTAATGCTTTGCCACTGTCAAATATCCCCCTGGGTAGTAATGTTCACAACGTAGAAATGACTCCAGGTAAGGGCGGTCAAATCGTCCGTGCTGCCGGTGCAACAGCCCAGGTTGTAGCTAAGGAGGGTAATTATGTGACGTTGAAATTACCTTCAGGTGAAGTCCGCTTAATTCGGCGTGAGTGCTATGCTACCATAGGACAAGTGGGTAATACGGATGCAAGAAACCTGAGCGCTGGTAAAGCTGGACGGAATCGCTGGAAAGGCCGTCGTCCCAAGGTGAGGGGTAGTGTTATGAACCCTGTGGATCACCCCCATGGTGGTGGTGAGGGGAGGGCACCTATCGGTAGATCCGGTCCTGTAACACCATGGGGTAAACCTACATTGGGTGCTAAGACCCGTAAGCGCAAGAAAGCAAGCACTAAATTGATTATCCGTCGTCGTCGCAAGTCTTCTAAACGGGGACGTGGTGGCCGTCAGTCCTAGAATTTTAGATTTTAAATTTTGGATTTTAGATTGGGTCTATTTTTAAGCTTTCAAACTTTTTGAAGCCTAATAAGACAATTTAGTTATCCAAAATCCAAAATTCAGAAATTGAAAATCCAAAATCCAAAATCCAAAATTGTACTATGGGTCGTTCTTTAAAAAAGGGTCCTTTTATTGCTGACCATCTCCTCAAAAAAATTGAGAAGTTGAATGCAGTGAATGAAAAACAAGTGGTGAAAACCTGGTCGAGAGCTTCGACAATTTTACCTTTGATGGTAGGTCATACTATTGCTGTTCACAATGGAAGACAGCACGTTCCTGTATTTGTTAATGAACAAATGGTGGGTCATAAGTTGGGAGAATTTGCTCCAACTCGTACCTACAGAGGTCATGGCAAAAGTGACAAAAAATCAGGGAGATAATCGCAATTGGTAACTATGGCAACTGATACTACTGAAGTGAAGGCGATCGCCCGTTATATACGCATTTCTCCCTATAAAGTGCGCCGTGTACTTGATCAAATTCGCGGGCGTTCCTACCGAGAAGCACTAATCATTCTCGAATTTATGCCGTATCGCGCTTGTGAACCAATATTAAAGGTTCTTAGGAGTGCCGCAGCTAATGCCGAGCATAATGCCGGACTAGACCGGGGTAACTTGGTAATTAGTCAAGCTTATGCTGATCAAGGTCCAGTGCTAAAACGGTTTCAACCTAGAGCGCAAGGTCGAGCTTACCAAATTCGCAAGCCAACGTGTCATATAACTGTTGCGGTTTCCGCCGGCACTACTGCTGACTAGCTATAAACACAAGAAAATTGCGTACAGTCAGAAATTTTAGAGGAAGCATTTGTGGGACAGAAAATTCATCCAGTCGGCTTTCGACTGGGTATAACACAAGAACACCAATCTCGTTGGTTTGCAGAACCTGATCGTTATCCAGAACTTCTACAAGAAGATTACAAACTGCGTCAATACATTGAACAAAAACTAGGTAGATACGCGCAAAATAACGCGGGCATTTCCGAAGTGAGAATCGAGCGCAAGGCGGATCAAATTGACCTAGAAGTACGGACAGCCAGACCAGGTGTGGTTGTGGGTCGTGGTGGTCAAGGTATTGAATCATTACGGTTGGGACTGCAAGGGGCATTGGGTGGTAATCGCCAAATTCGCATTAATGTAGTCGAAATCCAACGAGTTGATGCTGATGCCTATCTAATTGCTGAATACATTGCTCAACAATTAGAACGTCGCGTTTCCTTCCGTCGAGTTGTCCGTCAAGCAATTCAACGGGCGCAAAGAGCAGGAGTACAAGGAATTAAAATCCAAGTTGGTGGTCGCCTCAACGGTGCAGAAATTGCCCGGACAGAGTGGACCCGTGAAGGGAGAGTTCCTCTCCATACCTTACGTGCTGATATTGACTACTCTGGCTGCACAGCTAAAACAATTTACGGGATTCTCGGTATTAAAGTTTGGGTATTTAAAGGAGAAATTATTCCTGGTCAAGAACAAGCTCCCGCCCAACCAGCTAGAGAACGTGACCGTGACCGTGACCGTGACCGTGGAGACCGTGAACGCGAACCCCGTCGCCGGCAACAACAACGTCGCCGTCAACAGTTTGAAGACCGCTCCAATGAAGCCTAGTCAATGGTCAATAGTCAGCACCAAAAAAACTGACAATTGACAACGGACAACTGACAACCGACAACTGACAAATCATGTTAAGTCCTAGAAGAACTAAATTCCGCAAACAACAACGCGGACGCATGGAAGGTCTGGCCAGCCGTGGCAGTACCCTCAACTTTGGGGACTTTGGACTCCAAGCCCAAGAACCATCTTGGATTACCTCACGGCAAATCGAGGCCTCACGTCGAGCAATGACTCGTTATATTCGCCGGGGTGGGAAAATCTGGATTCGGATTTTCCCTGACAAACCAATCACCATGCGTCCCGCTGAAACCCGGATGGGTTCTGGTAAAGGTAATCCAGAATTTTGGGTAGCCGTAGTCAAACCAGGCCGGATTATGTTTGAAATCGCCGGCGTTGCTGAAGAAACAGCCCGTGAAGCCATGCGCTTGGCCGACGCTAAGTTGCCAATTAAGACCAAATTTATTGTACGCTCTCAACCACAGGAGCAGGAGTAGGTTATGCCTCTTCCCAAAATTGCGGAAGCTAGAGAATTAAATGACGAACGACTGGCTGAGGAAATTGTTGCTGTTAAAAAACAACTATTTCAGTTGCGCTTACAAAAGGCCACCAGACAGTTAGAAAAGCCTCACCAGTTCAAACACGCACGCCACCGCCTCTCCCAATTGTTGACAGTAGAAGGAGAACGGAAACGCGCAGCAAGTCTTTTAGAACAAGAGCAAAAGTAGAAGATTATGGCAGTTAAAGAACGCGTTGGCTTGGTAGTGAGCGATAAAATGCAAAAAACTGTGGTAGTAGCCATAGAAAACCGCGCCCCTCACCCCAAGTACGGCAAAATCGTAGTTAAAACCCGCCGCTATAAAGTTCACGACGAAGAAAATACGTGCAAAATAGGCGACCGGGTACGGATTCAAGAAACTAGACCCCTGAGCAAAACTAAGCGTTGGCAAGTTACGGAAATCCTCAACACCAAGGCTAAACTGTAAACAGTTGTGTTATAAAATACAACAAATCCAAAAGAGAGACTAGTTGTGATTCAACCTCAATCTTATCTGAATGTCGCAGATAATAGCGGTGCTAAAAAACTAATGTGCATCCGCGTATTAGGTGCAGGTAACCGCCGTTATGGTGGCGTGGGTGATAGAATTATCGCCGTTGTTAAAGAGTCTTCACCCAATATGGCTGTCAAAAAGTCTGATGTGGTAGAAGCAGTAATTGTACGTACACGCAAAGCTATTAATCGAGACAGTGGCATGGTGATCCGTTTCGATGATAACGCAGCAGTGATTATCAACAAAGAAGGTAATCCTCGAGGAACACGGGTATTTGGCCCGGTAGCTAGAGAACTGCGCGATAAAAACTTCACTAAAATTGTTTCTCTCGCTCCGGAGGTGCTGTAATGGCAAAACAGCCACAACCCAAAGTGTTTCATAAAATGCACGTCAAAACTGGTGATACCGTGCAAGTCATCGCCGGCAAAGATAAAGGTAAGGTTGGTGAAGTGATTAAAGCACTACCACAACTGAGCAAAGTTCTTGTCAAAGGTGTCAATATGAAGACTAAGCACGTAAAACCCCAGCAAGAAGGGGAATCAGGGCAAATAGTCACGACTGAGTACCCCATTCATAGCTCTAATGTGATGCTCTATTCTACCAAACAAAATGTTGCTAGTCGCGTCTGCTACACTTTCACTGCCGAAGGTAAGAAAGTAAGAATGCTCAAAAAAACAGGTGAAATTTTAGATAAATAAACAGGTGAATGAAGATCAGATTTTAGATTTTCCACCAAAATCTCAAATCCAAAATCTAAAATTCCCTGACCAAGCCCAGGGGACATAAGGACAAACGCTATGGCAACCACAAGACTCAAAACTGTATATCAAGAGACTATTACTCCCAAATTGATTAGTCAGTTTCAATACACCAATGTACATCAAGTGCCAAAGGTGACTAAGATAACTGTAAACAGAGGGTTGGGAGAAGCTGCTCAAAATGCTAAATCACTAGAGGCTTCCTTAAACGAAATTGCCCTGATTACTGGACAAAAACCAGTAGTAACACGGGCGAAGAAAGCGATCGCAGGCTTTAAAATTCGTCAAGGTATGCCCGTGGGGATTATGGTGACACTCAGAGGCGAACGGATGTACGCCTTCTTAGATCGTCTGATTAACCTCACACTACCTAGAATTAGAGACTTTCGCGGTGTCAGCCCCAAAAGCTTTGACGGTCGTGGTAACTACACTCTAGGTGTGCGCGAACAGCTAATTTTTCCAGAAGTGGAATACGACAAAATTGACCAAGTCCGAGGTTTAGATATTTCTATCATTACCACGGCAAAAACCGACGAAGAGGGCCGCGCCTTATTAAAGGAAATGGGAATGCCCTTTCGTGATCAATAAGTTCATCTAAAGAGGGAACGATGGCGGCTAACGACACAATTGCAGATATGCTGACGCGCATCCGCAATGCCAATATGGCGAAACATCAAACTACGCAAGTACCAGCTACAAAGATGACTCGGAGTATTGCCAAGGTATTGCGCGAAGAAGGCTTTATTGCGGAAGTTGAAGAAGCAGGAGAAGGGGTAAAGCGTAACCTAGTTATTTCCCTGAAATACAAAGGTAAAAATCGCCAACCATTAATTACTGCCCTCAAGCGAGTCAGTAAACCCGGTTTACGAGTTTACTCCAACAAAAAAGAATTACCAAGAGTGCTAGGCGGTATCGGTATTGCCATTATTTCTACATCCAGTGGGATTATGACTGACCGCGAAGCACGCCGCCAAAATCTAGGCGGTGAAGTGCTTTGCCACGTTTGGTAATCGTCATTGGTCATTGGTCAGTGGCAAAACAACGAACAACTGACAAGTGACAACTACAATAGACAAAGAACAAAAAATCATGTCTCGTATTGGTAAACGTCCAATTACCATCCCCGCCAAGGTTCAAGTGGCGATTGATGGTGTCAAAGTAGTGGTAAAAGGTCCTAAAGGTGAACTTTCCCGGCAACTACCTAATAATGTCATCCTCTCCCAAGAGGGAGAAACATTGCTAGTTACCCGTCGTGATGAAACCCGCACCTCTAGACAAATGCACGGTTTGAGCCGCACCCTAGTGGCCAACATGGTAGAGGGAGTATCCCAGGGTTTTCAACGTCGCTTGGAAATCCAAGGGGTCGGTTATCGCGCTCAAATTCAAGGGCGTAACCTAGTTTTAAACATGGGTTATAGCCATCAAGTGCAAATTGAACCACCAGAAGGAATTCAATTTGCTGTAGAAGGTACTACTAATGTCATAGTCAGTGGCTATGACAAGGAAATTGTCGGCAACACCGCCGCGAAAATTCGCGCCGTTCGTCCACCTGAACCTTACAAAGGTAAAGGTATTCGCTATGCCGGTGAAGTGGTCAGACGCAAGGCTGGTAAGACTGGTAAGGGTGGTAAGAAGTAAATATGAAACTTACTCGTAGAGAATCAAAACAGCGTCGTCATCGGCGCGTTCGTGGTAAAGTTAACGGTTCAGCGGAACGTCCCCGTCTGGCTATATTCCGATCTAATGAGCATATTTACGCTCAGGTGATTGATGATACCAAACAGGAAACTATAGTAGCAGCATCAACCGTAGAACCAGAATTAAAATCTAATATCGCTTCTGGCGCTAACTGTGAAGCATCAGTGCAGGTGGGTAAATTGGTAGCAGTACGCGCCCTAGAAAAAGGCATCACTAAGGTCGTTTTTGACCGAGGTGGCAACCTCTATCATGGTCGCATTCAAGCCCTAGCCGAGGCAGCACGGGAGGCTGGTTTAGATTTCTAAGTCCGTCAGTGGTCAGTAGCAACTGACAACTGACAACTGACAACTGACAACTAAAAGAGAACATTGATTATGGTAACCGGTCGTCGTAAAGCAAGTCGTGCGAAAAAAGAAGAAACCAACTGGCAAGAGCGAGTTATCCAAATCCGCCGGGTGAGTAAAGTCGTCAAAGGTGGTAAAAAACTTAGCTTCCGCGCCATTGTCGTCGTCGGTAATGAACGGGGGCAAGTTGGAGTCGGAGTTGGCAAAGCCTCAGATGTAATTGGTGCAGTTAAAAAGGGTGTCGCTGATGGTAAAAAACATCTAATTGACATCCCTATCACTAAATCCAATTCTATTCCTCACCCTATTGATGGTATTGGTGGTGGAGCTAAAGTTATGATGCGTCCAGCCGCACCAGGTACAGGGGTAATTGCTGGGGGTGCTGTAAGAACTGTATTGGAGTTAGCAGGAATACGTAATATTCTGGCTAAACAATTGGGTTCAAACAATCCTTTAAATAACGCTAGAGCCGCAGTTAATGCTCTATCTACCCTGCGGACATTAAGTGAAGTTGCTGAAGATCGTGGTATCGCCATTGAGAAACTCTATATTTAGTCGCCCTTTGTATTCAGATTCTCAATCTCAAATCCAAAATCTAAAATCTAAAATCCCCAATCAAAATGAGACTCAACGATGTTAAGCCTCAAAAAGGCTCGAAAAAACGCCGTAAGCGCGTAGGTAGAGGTATTTCTGCTGGACAAGGTGCTAGTGCTGGTCTAGGGATGCGTGGTCAAAAATCCCGCTCTGGTAGCAGCACAAGACCAGGTTTTGAGGGTGGTCAACAGCCATTGTACCGCCGGATACCTAAACTCAAGGGATTCCCTCTCATTAACCGGAAAATTTACACAATCATTAATGTAGAGAAGTTAAATGATTTACCTGCTAACTCAGAAGTAACTCTGGAATCTTTAAAAGAGGCTGGTATTTTAACCGCTGCTAAGGGTCCATTGAAAGTCTTGGGAAATGGGGAATTAAATGTTCCTCTCCAGGTAAAAGCCGCTGCTTTCACAGGCCAAGCTCGTACTAAAATTGAAGCTGCTGGTGGGCGTTGTGAAGCTGCATAAAAGATGAAGGATGCAGGATGAAGCATAAAGGCCAAAACACCTCGTACTTCACACCTCGTACTTCACACCTCATACTTAAAAGGTAAAACTCTATGATCAGTCGAGACAAAGCCCCAACGGCTCAGGAAACTTTTATGCAAATGGCACAGGCAGCCGGACTCAGAGGTAGGCTGCTTGTCACCGTAGGTATTTTAATTCTGGTTCGTCTGGGCATCTTTTTACCTGTGCCAGGAATTGATAGACCTAAGTTTGCTGAGGCTATATCGGGCAATAATTCCATCTTCGGCTTGTTGGATATATTCTCTGGACGAGGACTCTCTACTTTGGGTATCTTTGCTTTGGGGATTTTGCCCTTTATTAATGCTTCCATTATCATCCAACTGCTCACTGCCGCTCTGCCCTCTTTAGAAAATTTACAGAAAAATGAAGGGGAAGCAGGTCGGCGGAAAATATCACAAATTACGCGCTATGTGACTGTAGGTTGGGCAATTATTCAAAGTGTGTCTTTTTCGGCATTATTCCTCCAACAATTCGCCCTCAACCCAGGTCCGATATTTGTGGCAGAAACCGCAATTGCTC
Source organism: Dolichospermum sp. (assembly GCA_046070105.1). GTDB lineage: Bacteria > Cyanobacteriota > Cyanobacteriia > Cyanobacteriales > Nostocaceae > Dolichospermum. The sequence goes on along the minus strand of JBJUHT010000296.1, from coordinate 10,880 downwards.
TCACTGCCGGTTCAATGTTTGTGATGTGGGCATCAGAACTAATTACGGAACGGGGTATTGGTAATGGCGCATCTTTGTTGATTTTTGTCAATATTGTTGCTTCTTTACCCAAGGCTCTCGGTGATACCATTGACTTGGTACAGGTGGGTGGACGGGAAATTGTCGGGCGTGTCATTGTTCTTGTACTAGTTTTTATGCTCACCATCGTGGGTATTGTCTTCGTACAAGAGGGTATGCGCCGTATACCGATTATTTCTGCCCGTCGTCAAGTGGGTAGAAAGGTTTTAGCAGAACAGCGGAGTTATTTACCCCTACGTCTTAATTCTGGAGGGGTAATGCCGATTATTTTTGCAGCAGCAATTTTGAGTTTACCGCTTTTAGTCGCCAATTTTACTAAAAATCCCGCATTAGCCAACATTGTTAATACCTATCTCAGTCCTAGTGGTTCTGCACCTTGGGTATATGCCCTCGTTTACTTAATTTCCATTGTTTTCTTTAGTTACTTCTATTCTTCGTTAATCCTTAACCCTGTAGATGTGGCTCAGAATTTGAAAAAAATGGGTTCTAGTATTCCCGGTATTCGTCCCGGTAAAACTACTAGTGAGTATATTGAACGGGTGACAAATCGTCTCACTTTTTTAGGTGCTATCTTTTTGGGTTTGGTGGCAATTATTCCTACCGCAGTTGAAAGTGCTTTGAAAGTACCAACTTTTAAGGGGCTAGGCGCAACATCTTTGTTAATCTTAGTTGGTGTAGCAATTGATACAGCTAAACAAATCCAAACTTATGTTATCTCTCAGCGATATGAAGGAATGGTGAAACAATAGTGACACGATTAATCTTCTTGGGACCGCCAGGAGCAGGTAAAGGAACTCAAGCTAAGATATTGGCCGAATTTTTACAGATTCCTCATATCTCTACAGGTGATATTTTACGCCAGGCTATTCAGGAGAAAACAGATTTGGGTGTCAAAGCTCAAGCTTATATGGATAAGGGCGAATTAGTACCTGACCAATTAGTAGAGGATATGGTTGAAGAACGTCTCAAAAAATCCGATGCTAAATCAGGTTGGATTTTAGACGGCTTTCCCCGTAAAGTTACACAAGCAGAGTTTTTGGCAAAATTACTCGAAAATTTAGGACAGGGCGGCGAAAAAGTAGTCAATCTGGATGCTCCAGACGAAACTGTTGTTAGTCGCTTACTCGGACGCGGACGCAAAGATGATACTCAAGATGTGATCCGTCGTCGTCTAGAGGTTTATCGTGATGATACTGCACCCTTGATTAATTATTACAGCCAGCGCGAAAAACTCCTCACAGTCAACGGCAATCAGTCCCAAGAAGAAGTTTTTACTGCTTTGCAAAATATCATAGCTGTTTAAAGTAAATAGGGACAGTATTCTCTGTAGGCAGAAGAAAAAACTGATTTTCTATGGACTATTATCTGTACCCTACTTTGCCAGGCGCAAGCCAATTTTAGCTAAGATATAGTCGTAAACTGTTGATATATTTCTCCAATTGTGTTCTTTACAACTATGGAAGTCTATAAGGATAACGGGAGATTGTTGAGTTGAGGAAAAAACTTGTCTAAGCAAGATCTAATTGAAATGGAAGGGACTGTCACCGAATCATTGCCTAATGCAATGTTTCGTGTTGACTTAGATAACGGCTTTAATGTCCTAGCACACATTTCTGGCAAGATTCGCCGTAATTACATTAAGATATTACCTGGCGATCGCGTCAAAGTTGAATTAACACCCTACGATTTAACCAAAGGTAGAATTACCTATCGGCTGCGGAAGAAATAAATCTATTTCCAGAATTTTACCACAAATTGGTCTTTTTCTAGTTAGAAAATTGAAATGTTTCTCCTACAAATGCTATAATCTACTATTTGGAGTCAATTTTAAAAGGCATGAAAGTCAGAGCCTCAGTTAAAAAGATTTGTGAAAAATGTAGCGTGATCAAGCGTCGTGGTCGCGTTATGGTGATTTGTGAAAATCCCAAACACAAACAACGTCAGGGATAGGTCCAAATCTATCAAAGTTGAAAACGGGAATAAAGGCTTGAAGCCATATCGCGTTTTACTAACTGCAATTACGAAAACAATAGGGAGAAAATTGTGGCACGCATTGCCGGAGTAGACCTGCCCCGCGATAAGCGCGTTGAAATCGGTCTAACATACATTTACGGAATTGGCTTAACTAGATCACATCAAATTCTCGCGGCTACTGGTGTAAATCCAGATACCCGCGTCAAAGACCTAAGTGATGCTGATGTCACCGCCCTCAGAGGCGAAATCGAAAGCAACTATCAAGTTGAAGGTGATTTACGTCGTTTAGAAGGGCTGAATATTAAGCGTTTAGTTGATATTGGCTGTTACAGAGGTCGCAGACACCGCATGGGCCTACCCGTGCGGGGACAAAGAACTCGGACCAACGCCAGAACTAGACGCGGTAGAAGACAGACAGTTGCTGGGAAGAAAAAAGCTCCCGGTAAATAATTTTTCTGAACTTGCGGCTATGGGCAAGTTGTACCTTAAATTTACTCAACAAATATGGCCAGACAACCAACCAAAAAAACTGGGAGCAAAAAACAGAAACGAAACGTTCCTAACGGCATTGCCTATATTCAATCTACTTTCAACAATAGCATTGTCACGATTACTGATCAAAAAGGAGATGTCATCTCCTGGGCAAGTGCTGGTTCTAGTGGATTTAAAGGGGCAAAAAAAGGAACTCCCTTTGCGGCACAAACCGCTGCTGAAAGTGCGGCTAGACGAGCCACAGACCAAGGAATGCGGCAAATCGAAGTCATGGTTAGTGGACCTGGTGCAGGCCGAGAAACTGCTATTCGGGCGCTCCAAGGTGCAGGACTGGAAATTACACTCATTCGGGATATTACCCCAATTCCCCACAACGGTTGCCGTCCACCCAAGCGCCGTCGAGTTTAAACAAAACTATTTTGGCACCCAAGCCTGTAGGTTGGATCTCGGGAAAATAATCAGCAATACTTTGTGTCGCTGGTAATTTTGAACTATTTTCCCCAAGGGAATACCTATGCAATTTAGACCCATGGGGTAAATAAGTTCGCGTCACAAGGCGATAATTGATCAACTTTGTGAAAACCAAAAAACAATACCTGTAGGCTAAATTAAAATATCAAATTTAGGCGATAATTGCCAACTGTCAATTGTCAACTGGAAAATGAGGCAATTAATTTACCCTTATAGCAGCACCTTAAAAAGGGAGGCTACTCCATGGCGCAGTTTCAAATTGAATGTGTAGAGTCTAATGCTGAGGAAAGTCGGAGCTATTACAGCAAGTTTGTTCTCGAACCTCTAGAGCGAGGACAAGGAACAACTGTTGGTAATGCGTTGCGGCGGGTGTTACTTTCTAATTTGGAAGGAACATCAGTAACAGCAGTGAGAATAGCTGGTGTCACCCATGAATTTGCTACAGTTCCGGGTGTGCGGGAAGATGTACTGGAAATTCTCATGCGAATGAAGGATGTCATTCTCAAGAGCTATTCTCCTCAACCCCAAATCGGTCGCTTAGTCGTCAATGGACCTGCTACGGTAACGGTGGCACATTTCGACTTACCTGGGGAGGTAGAAGTAATTGATCCAACTCAGTATATTGCCACTGTCGCTGAAGGTGGAAAACTGGAAATGGAATTTCGCATTGAGAGAGGCAAAGGTTACCGCACTGTAGAACGAGGCAGAGAAGAAGCGACATCTTTGGATTTTCTGCAAATTGACTCAGTGTTTATGCCTGTACGGAAGGTTAACTATAGTGTGGAAGAAGCTCCTGGGGATGGGTCTTTGAAAGACAGACTCCTGTTGGAGGTATGGACTAATGGTAGCATCTCTCCCCAAGAGGCACTATCATCAGCTGCGGGAATTTTGGTAGATTTATTCAACCCTTTGAAGGATATCTCCTTAGAACTGACGGATATAGGTTCAGACTACCCAGATGACCCCACTGCCCAAATCCCAATTGAAGAGTTACAGTTGTCTGTAAGAGCTTACAACTGTCTAAAACGCGCCCAAGTTAACTCTGTGGCAGATTTATTGGATTATACCCAAGAAGACCTTTTAGAAATCAAAAACTTTGGTCAAAAGTCAGCAGAAGAAGTAGTGGAAGCTCTACAGCGGCGCTTGGGTATTACCTTGGCTCCAGAAAGAAGCTCTAAGAGTAGCTAAAGCAAAATTCAATAAATAAAACTTCATTAGTGCGTTATTATGCGTCATCGTTGTCGAGTCAAACAACTTAGTAAACCAGCAGATCAGCGTCGCGCTCTCCTCAGAGCTTTGACAACAGAGTTGGTACGTCATGGTCGGATTACTACAACTCTAATCAGAGCTAAAGTTGTCCGCAGTAAAGTAGATAAAATGATCACTCTAGCAAAAGATGGTTCTTTAGCGTCCCGTCGTGAAGCTTTAGGTTATGTCTACGACAAAACTCTAGTTCATGCACTATTCGAGCAAGCTCCTACTCGCTATGCTAACCGTCAAGGCGGCTATACTCGTATCATCCATACTGTACCCCGTCGCGGTGATCATGCTCAAATGGCGATTATTGAACTAGTTTAAAGTTATTGGTGATTAGTCATTGGTTATTGGTCATTAGTTAGTAGCAAAGAAAAACCACTGACAACTGACAATAGACAACTGATAACTGACAAACAACTATGTTAGAAAGCCGCCAGCATTATCCCACTCAGCGAGTAGCCTTGGTTATTCAGTATCTAGGTACTCATTTTCACGGCTGGCAAAGACAAAAAGGACAGCGCACTGTCCAAGAAGAGATAGAAACAGCTATAGCTACTGTTTTAGGGTATCATGTAGCACTCCACGGCGCAGGTAGAACTGATTCTGGAGTTCATGCTGCTGCTCAAGTCGCTCATTTTCAAGCTACAGGTTTAATTCCCGCACATAAGTGGGCAAAGGTTCTCAATAGCTATTTGCCCCCAGATGTATTAATTAGGGCATCGGCAGCTGTAAGTGAAAGTTGGCACGCTCGTTTTAGCGCAGTTTACCGACGATATCGCTACACAATATACACCGAAGAATTACCGAATTTATTCGTTAAACCCTTCAGTTGGCATTATTATTATGCAGCCTTAGATGAAGCCTTAATGACATCTGCCCTCAAACCACTGCTGGGAAAACACCATTTATCTGCCTTTGAGCGGGCTGGGTCAGTGCGATCGCATTCCTGGGTAGAAATACAAGCAGTAGAATGTCGTCGTAGCGGAGCTTTTATCCATATTGAAATTCAAGCCAATGGATTTTTATATGGCATGGTACGGCTATTAATAGGAATGATAGTAGAAGTGGGTTCTAGACAACGGACAGTAGAGAATTTCACCAAAATTTGGCAACAAGAGCGGCGAGAAGAAGTAAAATATTCTGCACCTGCTCACGGACTATGCTTATTGAGAGTCGGTTATCCCGATTTTCCCTTGCCACCAAAAATATGGTATGACACCCAACCATACTTAGTCATGAATAATGACAACTGACCACTGACAAAGGACAAAGGACAAAAATGAGTAGTAAAACCTACCTTCCCCCTCAAGCATCTATTGAGCGTGATTGGTACTTAGTAGACGCTACAGATAAGCGTTTAGGAAGACTAGCCAGCGAAGTCGCTATGATTCTCAGAGGCAAGAGAAAAGCTGAATATACTCCCCATTTAGATACAGGGGATTTTGTGATTATTATCAATGCTGAAAAAGTAGCAGTTACAGGTAAAAAGCGCACTCAGAAAGTTTATCGTCGTCATTCTGGCCGTCCCGGTGGTATGAAAATAGAAACCTTCGCTAAGTTGCAACAGCGCTTACCAGAAAGAATCCTCGAACACGCTATTAAGGGTATGTTACCTAAAAACAGTTTGGGTAAACAACTATTTACCAAATTGAAAGTGTACGCAGGACCTACCCACCCTCATGCAGCACAACAACCTAAAGAAATCACCATTAGTACAATTTAAGAGAGAAAATTAATGCAGGTAGCAGAAGTTAATAGCGGTCGTGCCGTTTACTGGGGTACTGGTCGTCGTAAATCCTCGGTTGCCAGAGTTCGCCTAGTTCCTGGCGCTGGTAAAATGACTGTTAACGGTAAAGATGGAGAATTGTATTTCCAATTCAATCCCAACTATTTAGGAGCTATTAAAGCACCTTTAGAAACATTAGGTTTGGAAAACGAATACGACATCGTTGTTAAAGCCGAAGGTGGTGGCTTAACTGGACAAGCTGATTCTATCCGTCTAGGAGTAGCCCGCGCTTTATGTGAGCTTGACCCGGATAACCGTTCACCCCTGAAAACCGAAGGGTATTTAACTCGTGACCCACGAGCCAAAGAACGGAAGAAATACGGTTTACATAAAGCCCGCAAAGCACCTCAATACTCCAAACGTTAATCACTTAAGAAATCACTTTCATTTAGAACTCATGTTTGTCAATGTGGGTGTATTCTTGACCGTGACCACAATGCTACAATTAACATTCTAACTAAAGCACTAAGACAAAGTGGCTATGATTTAAGTACCGTCGGGCGGACGGAAACTAATAACGCTTGTGGAGAGATTACCCTCTGCTCAGACTTGGTAACAAGTTTAAGCAAGGTTGCTCATTGAAACAAGAATCCCCGTCCCTAATAAGGGGCGGAGAGCGTCAAATAGATTCACAACACAAAAAACAATGGCTAAACCTGATATTCACCCTCAATGGTATCCAGACGCTAAGGTCTACTGTAATGGTCAAGTAGTGATGACCATTGGCTCTACTAAGCCTGAACTCCACGTAGATGTTTGGTCTGGAAATCACCCCTTTTACACTGGTACTCAGAAAATGATTGATACTGAAGGCCGTGTAGAACGCTTTCTCCGTAAATATGGTATGTCCAGCGCTCAAACTGGTGACGATAATCAAAAGTAGCGGGTTGGCTATAGCTGTTTAAGCGAGTGCATGGCGGAAGCCATAGACGACCCCGCACTGCGCTGGGTCGCTTCTCATTTTATGCTTGAGCCAACTTGTTATTTTTTAGGAGCATTTATAGTCATCATGGCAGAATCATACTTACGGTCGAAACTTAAATCCGTTGAACAAACCTTTAATGAATTAACACGCCGTTTAGCTGATCCTGATACCGCTAGTAATCCTGATGAGTATCAAAAAATTGCTAAGTCTCGTTCTTCTTTGGAAGAGGTAGTTAATACCTATGAAACTTGGAAAACAGCCCAGGATGAATTGGTAGGGTCCCGTCAAATACTCAAAGAGTCTAATAGTGACCCAGAGTTGCATGAAATGGCCGCATTGGAAGTTAGCGAACTAGAAGAAAAGCTAGAATATTTAGAAAGTCGCTTAAAGGTATTGCTGCTACCCCGTGACCCCAACGATGATAAAAACATTATGTTGGAAATCCGCGCTGGTACGGGTGGTGACGAAGCAAGTATCTGGGCAGGAGATTTAATGCGAATGTATTCCCGGTATGCTGATAACCAAGGTTGGAAGGTGAAGTTAGTCAGCGAGTCCCCTGGGGAAATGGGCGGTTTTAAAGAGGTAATTCTAGAAATTCAAGGTGATAGTGTTTATAGTAAACTCAAGTTTGAATCTGGTGTACATCGTGTACAGCGCGTACCAGCGACGGAATCTGGGGGAAGGGTTCACACTTCTACCGCTACTATAGCGATTATGCCGGAAGTGGATGAAGTAGAAGTCCATATTGATCCGAAAGATATTGAAATGAGTACAGCCCGTTCCGGTGGTGCGGGTGGACAAAACGTGAATAAGGTGGAAACAGCCGCTGACTTATTTCACAAACCTACAGGTATTCGTATTTTCTGTACAGAAGAACGTAGTCAGTTACAGAATAAAGAACGGGCGATGCAAATTCTCCGGGCTAAATTGTATGAATTAAAACTGCGAGAACAACAGGATGCTGTAACTTCCATGCGGAGATCCCAAGTAGGTACAGGTTCTCGTTCGGAAAAGATTCGCACCTACAATTATAAAGATAGTCGGGTGACAGACCATCGTTTAGGTCAAAATTTTACCCTTAATCCTGTCTTGGAGGGTGATATAGAAACGGTGATCCAATCTTGTATATCTCAAGACCAACAAGAACGGTTAGCAGAATTAGCCGCCTCCGGTTCTAGTAACTAATTTACCTCATAAATATCTTAGAAAACCGCTTGTTGTTATTTTTTGCACTTACAGGCGGTTTTCTTAATTTTTGCAACTCATAATTATTTAATCTGATTCAATATCTGCGGAATGTGGGATACAAGATTTTACATTTAAACCCACATTCCGCACTTCAAAAAGTAGCATAAGCAATTAAGTTTTGACTTTTGAAGATCACATTTGAGAAGTCGGCTCCAACGCATTGTTAGACTTCTGCCTTTGGGCGATTTGCATGAGTAGTCGAAGTGCCTCATTAACCGAGTCACTTGTTGGAAATGCCTGAGCAACATCTGGATCGAGTAATACGACATTCGTTCCTGCCCTGTAGCGCTCGACATATTTTCCTCTAACACCGCCCTGCATCTTGCTAAAGTCATACTCAGGTCTTAAGTCGTCTTTTAGCTCGTGGTTACTCTCCATCTTCATAAAACCTCCGCTCATTTCGGGTTGCCTCTCGTGCGCTGATAATCCGAACTCGATCTGCTCTATCTGTGTGAGGGACTATTAGGATTCGACTAGCACTGGATACACCAATAATAACGTAACGCTCCTCACCATAGGAATGATCTGGGTCAGGGAATGTTATAGATAAAGGATCGTTGAAAACAGTAGATGCCTCGCTGAATGAAACACCATGCTTTTTCAAGTTTGAGTTTGCTTTGTCTGGATTCCATTCAAATTGCATCTAAACAACACTTGCTGCTCCACTTCAAAACTTAAGTTTAGTATCAAAAAGGTGTGTTAGCGACTAGTAACGCACCTCATATTTATTATGATGGTGCGTTACTGAGTTTATTCGGTAGGTGCAAGATATGAGTTAAGCTTTCTGAATGCCATTTTTCTGAAGAAATTCAGATACTGCACCGATTGTAATAAAAAAATGCCATCCTTTCTGCTCTAAATTAGCTTTGTCAAAATCTAATAATTTTTCATTAACTACCGTTGAAACAAACACTGTAAGTGGTTTTCCGGTTTCCCAGTTGTAACCCTCAGCGATAAGGACGAAATCTCCTTTTAGTGAGGAAGGTTTTGCTCCAGCTACAACCTTATTAAATAACTCAATGGGGGTTTCAGGAGAGTAACCGTGTAGCGTTAATTGCGGCTTCGAGTCAAATTTAAATTTCATGCTTTTGCCTATGGAAAATTACCGGGGTGATAGCCTTGTAGAGACGTTCTATAGTCTCTACATTAATTTTTACCAAGTGTCTAATATGACATCATCTAAAAATAGATTATCATAAAAAATATCATGCAAGCATACAAACTCAAAGGAAAAATTGATCAATCTGGTAACTTAGTAATTACCGAACTCCTGAATTTACCCCCCAGAAAAGGGGAAATTGTAGTTTGGGCAGCCACAGATACCCTTGATCATACCACAACCCCAACCAGTGAACTTATAGATTAAAATAGAATTACCAAAGCTAGAATTTACTTAATTTAGGAGGTTCTATGATGACGTTACAGGAAATTATTAAATCTATCGAAAATTTACCCACAGAAGATCGAGATTATTTATTTGAGTTTCTGCAAAAACAACGAATTAATCAAAAACGAACTGAAATTTTAACTAATGCAGAAGAACTAAAACAGGCTTTTAAAAATGGTACAGCCAAGAGAGGAACTGTTGATGATTTGATTACTGATTTATTAGGAGATGATGATGGAAGTTGTCTGGAGTAGTGGATTTAAAAGGTCTTTTAAGAAGATTACAAAGAAAAATCCACAATTAAAAAATCAAATTATTAATGTATTAAGGCTTTTGGCTAATGATCCTTTTACACCATCTTTGAAATCGCATAAATTAGGAGGTGAATTAGCAGGTTTATGGTCTTGTTCTGTTGCTTATGACTGTAGAATTATCTTTAACTTCTCGGAAGATGAGGAGTTATTAGAAATGGTTATTTTATTGATAGATATTGGTAGCCATGATGAAATTTATTAAAATTATTTTATTCAATATGATATCATATAAAAATAGAATCTCATAAAAAATCATGCAAGTATACAAACTCAAAGGAAAAATTGTCTATTGCAATTGATACCTTTTGGGATGTTTAGACTTATCAGATAATATCAGAAAGGCGATCGCTTTTCTGTTGAAGATAATGAAAAGTAGAACTTCCTACAATTTTTATCCTATCCTATAATTTTCATCCCTACTCTAAATTCCCGCAGCGCTTGAGCATGATTTTCTATATTAACACAACGCATTAATAAATCTACATCTAAATTCGGTAAAAGTTGCGATTTACTAACAGTCTCATAACCATCATTTCCTAAACTATAAAATAATAATTCATCATTCATCCAAAACCAAACTTCAGGAATTTTTAACCGTTTGTATGCTTCCAGTTTATCAATTCCTCCACTACTAACAACCACCTCAATCACTAAATCAGGATGTTTTCTATTTGCTCCCAATTCATAGGATTCATCACCTTCTCTTTTAACCTTTTCAAATTGATTTTCTAAGGTGACAGAACCAGTAGGAGTAAAATCTAATCCCAAAAATTCTAAATAAATTTCTACTAAGGAAGCAATACGTTCTTTGATAGTTTCGTGTTTTTTCCCTGGCATTTTTCTAATCTCCAAAACTCCATCTAAAAAAGATAACCTTAACCCTGGGCGCTCAATTAGCTGTTCAACAGCTTTAAATTCTCTCCAGGTTAAGTCACTAATTAAAATTGG
>JBJUHT010000295.1:0-4419 GCA_046070105.1 Dolichospermum sp. | reverse complement strand
CGCCGTGCTAAAATACCGCCATGAATGCGAGGATGAAGAGTTTTCACCCGACCGCCTAAAATTTCTGGCGAACCTGTATAATCAGAAACCTTAGTAACTGGTATTCCTGCATCTTTGAGGGTTTTGGCTGTTCCCCCACTACTGATGATATCAAAGCCAAATTCTTCAACCAAACTCCGGGCTAAATCCCCAATACCAGTTTTATTAGATACACTCAGCAGGGCTAAACGCGCCATAATTCCCCAGATTCCTTTAGACTAAATTACAAACAGAAGAGTATTTTAACTCAAGTTGCTAGTTATCTAGTTGAGGCTGGTAATGGGTAATTGGTAATGGGTAATTGGTGAGTAATTTTGGGGTTTTCATCCTGTTCATCCTTTAATCTTGGATATCCTGATTATGACATTTTCCCTAACTAGCAACTTACGTTATTTTACCTAAAGAGTGGTCAGAATCATAAATCATATAATTAGGTGAACGGAAAAAAACCGACATAAGTAAAGTAAAGTTGCTCAAAACCTGTTCCCAGTTAAGAGTTCCCTTGTCATAACGACAATTTTTAACGCCAACCTACTTATATAACATTTGCCATGTCAGTCAGGTACACAAATGCGGCCTAGATCAGCGGTATACTGGATAGACGTTGATTCTTGACTCAATTATCCATGACTCCAGTGTTAGATTTTATTAGGGTTTCTCCACCAGCGAAACAAACACCAAAAGCCTTAATCGTTACTTTACATGGTTGGGGTGCAAATGCTCAAGATGTGGCATCTTTGATTCCTTATATCAATTTACCAGATTACGAATTTTTACTACCAAATGCTCCCTATCCCTATCCTTATGCTGACACAGGTAGGGCGTGGTATGACTTGCGGACAGAAAATATGTATGATGGCTTAGTAGAAAGCAAACAACTACTCATAGACTGGTTGCAATCTTTAGAAACTAATACAGGCATACCTTTATCACGCACAATTTTGAGTGGATTTTCTCAAGGTGGGGCAATGACTTTAGATGTAGGATTAAGCTTACCATTGGCTGGTTTAGTTGTGATGAGTGGATATCCACATCCTAGCGTAGCAACGCTTAATCCTGGCAATTTTCCACCTACGTTAATTATGCACGGAACAAAGGATGAAGTAGTTCCCCTACAAGCGGCCATTAAGTCCAGGGACATGGCAAAATCTCTAGGGGTAGCAGTAGAGTATCATGAGTTTGATATGAGACATGAAATTAACTTACCAATGTTACAAGCACTAAGAACCTTTATTGTCAAGACAATTGGTTAACTTTAGTAACAAAAATTTTGCAAATTCTGGAAAAATCAGAAAAATTTTTACAAATTTAATGCTCATTAATGAGTAAGATAGATTAGGTGGAAGCAACTCCACCCTAAGCTGAATGTAACTGCTGCAAAAGGGAGGGGCAAGCATTATGAAGACTCTAAGCATTTCCAAAACAGAAATTTCTGCTATGACAGCGACAGAGGTACAAGATTTAGCTACACGTCTGGAATTAGATAATTATAGTCATGCTTTTGAGGGTTTAAATGATTGGCATCTACTCCGGGCAATTGCTTTCCAGCGTCCAGAGTTAGTTGAAGCCTATATTCACCTCTTAGATTTAGAACCCTACGACGAAGGCTAAAAATTTTAGATCTTGGATTTTGGATTTTGGATTTTGGATTTTAGATTGGTAGAGCGGTTTAAAATCTCAAGTAATTGAGATATTATCCTAAAATGCCATTATTTTCAAGTCCTAAATCTAAACGAGTCCTCATTGCTGTAGGTGGTGGTATTGCTGCTTACAAAGTTTGTGAATTAGTCTCTAAATTATTTCAGTCTGGGGTAGAATTGCGTGTTATCCTGACCAAATCTGCCCAAGAATTTATTACTCCTTTAACTTTAGCTACTTTATCCCGCCATCAAGCTTATACAGATAATGATTTTTGGCAACTAATTTATACTCGTCCTTTACATATCCAGTTGGGGGAATGGCCTGATTTAATTGTTATCGCGCCTTTAACTGCTAATACTTTGGCTAAGTTAGCTTATGGAATGGCGGATAATTTATTAACAAATACTATTCTCGCTTCTACTTGTCCCGTATTGTTAGCACCAGCGATGAATACAGATATGTGGGAACAGGTAGCAGTACAAAGAAATTGGCAGCAACTATTGACAGATAGCAGATTTTATGGTATGGAAACTGGTTCTGGGTTGTTGGCTTGCGATCGCATTGGTGCTGGTAGAATGGCAGAAGCCGCAGAAATATTTATTTATATTCAATCTTTATTATACACCCAAGGCAAGAGAGATTTAGTGGGGAAAGAGGTTTTAATCAGTGCTGGGGGAACGCGAGAATATTTAGATCCGGTGCGATTTATTGGCAATCCCTCAACTGGTAAAATGGGTTTAGCATTGGCACAGGCCGCACTACACAGAGGTGCAAAAGTAATATTGGTACATTGTCCAGCGAGTTGGGAAGTCCCTTTAGGAGTAGAAGCAATTCCCGTAATTACCTCAGAAGAGATGCAGCAAGTCATGTTAAATCAGTTACCCAATGCAGATATAATTATTATGTCAGCGGCCGTTGCAGATGTCAAACCTAGAGATTATAGTACCGAAAAATTGCCCAAGCGATCGCTGCCAGAAAATTTACCATTGATACCAGTACCGGATATTGTCGCGGAAATTGGCAACCGTAAACAACCCCATCAATACTTAATTGGTTTTGCAGCACAAACCGGGGATATTGTCAAGCCAGCGCGGGAAAAATTGCAAAAAAAGAAATTAGATGCAATTGTCGCAAATCCTATTGATCAAGTTGATAGTGGTTTTGGGAGTGATCATAATCAAGCGGTGTTTTTAGATAAAGAAGGGAGAGAGGTGGAAATTCCCACTTGTTCTAAGTTGGAAATGGCGCATTATTTGTTTGATTTTGTTATTTAATGGAATGAAATTATATTCTATTGTTTTTCTACTTCTGATAGATTAATATAGCGTTTGAATGAGATATACTAACCCCACTGCCCCCAACCCCCTCCCCGCAAGCGAGGAGGGGGCTATGATAGCTATGATCTACATTATTAAAGTGGATACTGCTGTAATTAGAATTTTATAAGTACGGAGTTAATTACTACTTAGATAAATCTCTACATTTCGAGTGTTCCATGTAGCAATCCCAATTCCAAAAAAATCTTGATCTTCCGTCCATATTGGACAATTTAAAGATAGAGAAAGAGCAACTATTGTCCAGTCTTTTATATCTCTTTCTTGTATTCGCCGTTTAGCATCATACTCATATTCACTATAAATTTCGTCAGCTATTGGTATGACTACCTTTGTTAGATTCTTTATAGCATTTAAAAACGGATCTAAAGGAAGATCCCGTTTTTGTAAAATTTTGGGTAAATGCTCATTTAATTCATCATAGCAACAAGCGGGAGTAACAAAACTACAGTTATAATTGTATTTGTCTAATAAGTTGGGTACACGTTCTGCTAATATTGCCCGAATCAGAATATTAGTATCCAGAACAATTAACTTTCTCATCGTTATATTGTACTTTCTCTAGCATTCTGGAAATCGGTAAATAATTCATCTTCACTAATACCTCTTGTTTCCAACAATTGTTGGATTTTTTGGACTGCTGCTTGTAAAGCCATTAAATCTTGTTTTTGAGGAGTAGGTTGTGTTGGTATGTAGTAACCTATTGGTACTCCATGAGAAGTAATTGCGATTGGTTCAGATGTTTGTTGTGTGTACTTATGTAAATTAGCCCGAAATTCTTTGATTCCTACAGATTGAATGTCCATAATAGTGAATTGACAAATTGTGTACACTTGAGTACACTATAACATAAACTTTGAGTTATTGATAATAATCAAGGGGTGTTTTTAGATATGTCAGGGTGAGAGGTAGAAATTCCGGCTTGTTCTAAGTTGGAAATGGCGCATTATTTGTTTGATTTTATGGTTTAATGGAATAAAATCACATTTTTATTTTTACTAGGATTTTGAAAAATGACAGTGCATTTACCTGAAATTGGTATTCCTAGCTGTATGAGGGCAATATCATTACTTGAAGAGTATCCACAAAATATTGTGGGTAGTTTTTGGCTCATGTGTGGTTATGGATTTGATGATGAAGAAATTCCTGATTGGTGGGGTGATAATGTTTTAGAAGATAATCAAGCACAAGGTATTATCAATTGTTTTGAAAAAGGTGATTTTAAAGGACGACATAAAAACCCTCTATACTCGGGTTTTTGTATTATTGTTATTGCGAATTCATCTAATTCTACTCATTTATCTTATTTAATTGAAGATATTAGAATGTGTGAAGATGAAGGAATTGCTTTATTAAAAATAATGGCACGATATAATATACCGGCTCATACAGAAGTTAGTTATCC
>JBJUHT010000294.1:0-13545 GCA_046070105.1 Dolichospermum sp. | reverse complement strand
CTATGATGTATTTGACATCATTAAGAAACGCGAAGTACAGATATTAATCATAAAACTCTTGTGGTGCGGGCATCTTGCCCGCTAAAAGCCTACCTCATGAAGATGAAATCTGCTGTAATCATAAAACTCTTGTGGTGCGGGCATCTTGCCTGCACAAGGTGTACCTCACTCAATGTAAGTTTCATACCCCACCCCCAACCCCCTCCCCGCAAGCGAGGAGGGGACTATGATGTATTTGACATCATTAGGAAACGCCATGTCATACATCAATTAATCATTAGTAATCTTTTTTCTAAATAAAGCCCTATATACTGGTTCACCCTTATTGTAGGTGGCTATTTCCCGTTCCGTGGGAACTGGAAAGGGATTTTCCCCTAACCATGTTGTTGTTCCTAGCTTTTCAAATGCAGGATGTTCGTCAAAGCGATCGCACATTTCCTCTGCTACAAATTGTATATCAGATTGGAGAAAAATAACACCACCCACAGCTAAATAATTGGCTAATTCTGTTACCAATTCCCGTTGAACTACCCGACGTTTCGCGTGACGATTTTTAAACCAAGGATCAGGAAATTGAATTGTCACTTTTTGTAATCTTCCTGATGGTAAATTGGATAACAAGGAAACTAGGGAATTATTCACATTCGCAAACATATAATGTAAATTTTTTAGACCCATTTCCTCGCGGATTCTATTGGCTTCTATTACCAACGGTTCTCGAATTTCTAAGCCTAAAAAATTCCAATTTGGTTCTATTTGCGCCATTTTCAACACAAATCTACCCCTCGCACAACCAATATCTAAATGTAGTGGTAGGTTTGGTTGTGTATAAATACTTTCCCAGTCTGGAGAAGTGGTTGGGGTTTGAAATTTACTCGCAAGGGGGTTAACGTGCTGACGAACTCGAACAGGTGACAAAATTTACTCTCCTCAAAAAACAAAATTTTTAACAAATGTATACAAATATTATTAAGTCTAAATATTCCCACACTAATATACACAGTCAGGGTTATACTTTGAGAATAATAATTTTTTCCAACTAGATTTTTAACATTTTCTTAATCCAATGAAACTCAATTTTCGGTTTGCTATAGTTAGCGATTTACACATTGCGCTTCCTGAAACTATTTGGGATCACCCTAGTCGTTTTCATTTGGTAGAGGTAAGTGTTCCGGCTTTTGATAGTGTTTTAGCACATTTAACCCAATTAGATTTAGATTTTTTATTGATCCCTGGAGACCTAACCCAACATGGTGAATCAGTAAATCACAAATGGTTACAAAATAGATTATCTCAGTTACCTTTTCCATCTTATGTGATTCCTGGTAATCATGATATACCTGTTTTGATGGCTAATGAACAATCCATTGGTTTTGCAGATTTTCCCTATTATTATCAAGAGTTTGGTTATGAAAATCCTCAACAACATTATTACAATTGTCAGATTTTTCCAGGAGTGAGATTAATCGCTCTTAATTCTAACTCATTTAATGATCAAGGTCAACAAATAGGAAGGTTAGATCATCAACAATTTCAATGGTTAAAAGGGGAATTAGCAGCAATTGGGGATGATTTAGTTTTGGTAATGATTCATCATAATGTGGTTGAACATTTACCAAATCAGTCTTGTCATCCCATGGCGAATCGTTATATGCTAGAAAATGCAGCAGAACTTAGGGAATTATTACAAGACTATGGAGTTAAGTTAGTATTTACAGGACATTTGCACGTTCAAGATATCGCTTATTCCCAAGGGATATATGATATTACAACTGGTTCTTTGGTCAGCTATCCTCATCCTTATCGAATATTAGAATTTAACCGGGATGAATTAGGTAGGGAATCTTTACAAATTGTTTCTCATCGTGTAGAATCAGTACCAGATTTTCCCAATTTACAAACACTATCACGAAAATGGATGGGCGATCGCTCTTATCCGTTTATACTCAAATTATTAACTTTACCTCCCCTCAGTTTACCATTAGACCAAGCACAAATACTAGCCCCCGGTTTACGCGATTTTTGGGCGACTATTGCGGATGGTGATGCTATGTTAGAATATCCACATTTCCCCATTCATGTCCGTCGTTATATCGAAGAATATAATGCAGTTAATCATGGGAATACAACTTTCATTGATAATCATAGCACGCTTTTAATTGGTCATTAATCATTTGTCAGTTGTCATTTGTCAGTTGTCAGTTGTCATTTGTCAGTTGTCAGTTGTCATTTGTCATTAGTCAGTTGTCATTAGTCATTTGTCATTTGTCATTAGTCAGTTGTCAGTTGTCAGTTGTCATTAGTCAGTTGTCAGTTGTCATTTGTCATTAGTCAGTTGTCATTAGTCAGTTGTCAGTTGTCAGTTGTCAGTTGTCAGTTGTCAGTTGTCATTTGTCATTTGTCATTAGTTAGTAGTAAATTACAACGGAAAATTGACAACTGACAGTTTAATTACTAATTTGATAATTTTTTGATAATTTTATTTCCTCATACTAGAAATCAAAATCCCATGTCGCGGACTAAACAATAACGTCAGGGTAAATAAACCAGAAACAACTAATACAATTGCTGGACCAGAAGGTAAATTATAAAAGTAGCTGAGATACATACCAGTAATACTAGAAATTACCCCAATTACCGCGCCCAAAATCATCACTTGATATAAACGTTTGACCAATAAATAAGCAGTAGCACCCGGAGTAATTAAAAGTGATAATACTAATATTACTCCCACAGCTTTCATACTCGCAACAATTGTCAAAGCAATTAACAACATTAAACCAAAATTTAAACGATTTACTGGTAAGCCAGCAGCTTGCGCCCCTAAAGGATCAAATGTGTAAAATAACAGTTCTTTATATAATAAGAAAACTATTATTAAAACAATAGCTGCAATAATAGCTGTATCCCTGACTTCATCAACAGTTACCCCTAAAATGTTACCAAAAAGAAAGTGATTCAAATCAATTTTATTATCCTTTTGAATGACTGTAATTAAAGTAACTCCTAGAGCAAAAAAAGCAGAAAAAACTATGCCCATAGCTGCATCTTCTTTAATGGGAGATCGAGTTTTAATTAAGGCTATGGCCATGGTACTCAAAACTCCCGCAATAAACGCCCCGACAAAGATATTAGCACCGATAATAAAGGCTATGGCCAGTCCTGGTAATACTGAATGACTAATAGCATCTCCCAACAATGCTAGACGTTGTACCATTAAATAACTACCGACTATAGCACACAACAATCCTACTAGAATAGCGATAATTAAAGAACGTTGCATAAAGCCATATTGCAACGGTTCAATTAGTGTTTGCAACATAGATGAAAATGAAATAAATGGATCATAGTCCCCTCCCTGCTTGCGGGGAAGGGGTTGGGGGTGGGCTTCTTCATTAGCAGTTATTATGCTGCTTCAGCAAAGTACATGACTTTTCCGCTATAAGCACGATTTAAGTTATTTTCTGTTAAGACTTGTTGGCGTGAACCAGTAGCGATTAATTCACAATTTAGTAAGATTAAATCATCAAAATAGGTAATAGATTCACCTAAGTCATGATTAACTACTAAGACAATTTTATTGGCTTTTGCTAGTTCTTGAAAGACTTCAAATATGATAGTTTGAGTTTTTTGATCAATACCTACAAATGGCTCATCAAAACAGAAAATTTCCGCTTCTTGAGTTAAAGCCCTAGCTAAAAATACCCGTTGTTGTTGTCCTCCTGAAAGTTCACCAATGGGACGATTTTTTAATGCTTCTATTCCCACTTTTGTTAATGCTTGTGTGGCTATTTGGCGACTAACTGTAGAGAAACTACGTAACCAGCCTGTTTTTTTAATACGCCCCATCATAACTACATCCCATACAGTAGCAGGGTAATTCCAGTCAATTTGGCTACGTTGGGGTATGTAAGCAATTTTCTCTAGTTGCTGGGTTAATGATTGATTTTGGTATATAACTTGACCGTTAGCTATGGGAACTAATCCTAAAATGGCTTTCATTAATGTACTTTTACCCGCACCATTGGGTCCAAAAATACCTGTTATCTTTCCTGGTGTAATTGTGCAGTTAATATCTCTTAGTGCTTCTTGTGTTCGATAATTTACATTCAAATGAGTGATGTTGATTTGTGTAAGTATATTTACTGAATTTTTAGATAAACTAAATTTTTGGTAATCAGAAATGTTTTGCATAGGTTTGGTGAAAATAGTTATTTTTTGAGTTTACTATAAAAATGAGAAAAATATGAGAATATCTATAATTAGAAGTAATTACGGATCACAATGGCAATAATACTGAATATAATGTATGAATTATTACTAAAATCTCTCTCCAAACCTCTCCCCTGTGAAGAGAGAGACTTTTATTCTTACTCCCCTTCCCTGCGAGGGAAGGGGTTGAGGGTTAGGTTCTCTTTACTTAATCCCCTTTGTCTAGGAATGTTGGTATCTTTGGCTGTAATGGGTTGTACTCCCAACTCCTCACACGGTGGAAATAAGCGGCCGCAGGTTGTAGCGACAAGTACCATTATTGCAGATTTAGCTGAGGAAATTAGCGGAGAAAAATTACAAATTACGGGAATTTTGAAACCTGGTACAGATCCTCATGTGTATGAACCAGTACCCGCAGATAGTCGAATTTTAGAAAAAGCTGATTTAATTTTATACAATGGTTACAATTTAGAACCGGGAATTATTAAGTTAATGAATGCGACTGGAAATAAAACGAAAAAGTTGGCTGTGGGGGAAGTTGTCAAATCTTTAAAATTAGATAAAGGTAAGGGGAAAATTGTTCCAGATCCTCATGTTTGGGGTAGTGCAGAAAATGTTATATTGATGGTGGAAGCAATTAGAAATAGTTTAATCGCTTTGTCACCAGCAGATAAAAATAAGTTGACTGAAAATGCAGATAAGTTAACTAATGAATTACAACAATTACATCTTTGGATTTTACAGCAAATCCAAACTATTCCCCCAAAAAACCGTAAATTAATTACTACTCATGATGCTTTTCAATATTATGGAAATGCTTATAAAATAGCAATTGCTGGAACTTTAATTGGGATTAGTACGGAGGAACAACCAAGCGCTCAAACGGTGAGAAAATTAGTAGAGTCAGTGAAAAAAATAGGTGTTCCAGCGATATTTGCGGAAACAACAATTAACCCAGCTTTAATTAAAACAGTTGCTCAAGAAGCAGGAGTAAAATTAGCACCAACTTCACTTTATTCTGATTCCATTGGCGTAAAAGGTAGTAATAGTGATACTTATATAAAAATGATGGTTGCAAATACCCGTACTATTGTTGAAGCCTTGGGCGGAAAATATACACCTTTTCAATTAAAGAGTAAAAAATAAGAATTAGATCCCCAAATTCTCCAAGAATTTGGGAATCTTGTTGGTCATTCAACTTTCCCCTTTCCCTAACTAACAAACTTGTTGACGAGTTGCTTCTGCGTCTATGGGTTTAATCAGAAAAATCTTGAACATATACCAAAAAATCATCAAGACCAAAGGGATTTTTTGGAAATATTTGATAATTCCCCAATCATTGATTTTGTTGAGATCAATTATTTTCTGATTATAGACTGCACATTGTTCTAAATACCAAAAGAAATAGGGATGATTAGTATTTAAAATAATTGGAAATGCTTTAGCTGCGGTTTTGTTAGTTTCTTCAATTACCTGATTATTGTATTTACGAGGATGAATACCTAATATTTCATAGAAATTACCTCTTTCAAATACTGTCATGGTGTGAGTTGCAAAAACGGTTATCAAGAAAAACCGCACCCATAACCGAGATTTCCAATTATTCCATAATTGAGGTTGAGAACGTAACAAAGCTTTGAAAAAATCACCGTGTCTATTCTCATCTTGACACCAACTTTCAAACTTCCGAAATAGAGGATAAAATTGGTATTCTGGATTTTTTTCTATATGACGATATACTAAAATATAACGCCAATAACCTATTTTCTCCGATAGATAAACCGTGTAAATAACCCACTCTATAGGGAAAAATGTATAGGTGCGATTTTTAGTCAGATAACTTAAGTCAAGGGAAAGGTTAAAATCTGCCATTGACTTATTTAAAAACCCTGCATGACGGGCTTCGTCTCGCGCTAAATAACCAAATGCTTCTGATAATAAGGGGTTATTATCTTTGAGACGACGGGATAATTCTTTAAAAAGTAAAAACCCGGAAAATTCTGAAGTACAAGAACGTTCTAAAAAGTCAATAAAAGCCAGTCGTTTCTCACCAACAATGTGATCCCAACCTTGCTTAAATTCATCATCTCGTATAAAGTGATGACGATTATAATCTGCTTTCAGTTCTTCAATTACAGCTTTTAATTCTGTCTCATATTCAGAAATATCCATTTTAGCCACTGTGTCAAAATCAGTGGTATAAAACCGGGGTGTTAATAGTGTTTCTTGAACGGGTGTTTTTACCCCCGACTTCGGTAACTCAATTGGTGGTTTATCCAACGACCTAACCATAATTAGTCCTTTTGCCATTGTCTGCCTTAAAATTATATAAGCATGAATATTTGTTATTAGTCATCAGTTAAATTATGGAAAATAATTCTTACAGAAATACTGAATTATCTAGAATTTCCTTATAGTTTAAATACCTATTCACTAAACAAATATATTTATGAAACTATAAATAAATATGAATACTTTTATAGTTATACAAAGAATAATAGTTAAATAATTTCAGGAGTGGTAAAAATATCCAAAATTGCTAGTGATAGTAATTTATGCTGGACATTTATGCTGGAGATTTGTCCTAGATAAATTATGCTGATAACTCTATTCACATACAATAGCAATTTTCTGTAATTATATCGGCTGTGAACTGATAAACGAGTCGCTAAAATTTGGAAAAGAAAAACATCACCAATAGGGAAGAAACAATGAGTAATAATTTAGCAATGAAACTGCGTGTGGGAACGCAACAAGCACATACCAATTCTGAAAATGTTGGTTTTATGAAATGCTTTATCAAAGGAATTGTAGACAAAAATTGTTTTATTCAGTTGTTAAGTAATTTCTATTTTGTTTACAGTGAACTAGAAGCAGCAATTGAGAAACATAAACAACATCCTGTAATTAGTTTAATTTATTTTCCCGAACTAAATCGTCAATCTTCTCTCAAACAAGATATGTTATTTTATTATGGAAACCAATGGCTAGAAACTATTAAACCTTCACCTGCTACTCAAATTTATATTGCGCGTATTCAACAAATTTCTACGCACGAACCCGCACTATTATTAGCTCATTCCTACACTCGTTATTTGGGTGATCTTTCCGGTGGCCAAATGCTCCAAAAAATTGCTCAGTCAGCCTTAAAATTGTCTGGATATACAGGAACTTCCTTTTACAATTTTGAGCAAATTCCCGACAAACAAGCTTTTAAAGAAAAGTACCGTCAAGCATTAGATAAACTCCCTATTGATGATACAAGTGCTGACAAAATTGTCGCAGAAGCTAACTATGCTTTCAAATTAAATATGCAGATATTTCAAGAGTTAGAAACTCTATTAATAGAGACTATTGGTAAAGACACTTACAATAGTTTAATTTGAGTCTCTGCATAATTTACAAAAATATAATTCATCACTCAATGAATTTTGAAAATGATGAATTATATAAAGATATTCTTCATCTATTTTCTCTGTATCTGAAGTGGTTAGTTAAAAAATAATGCTCACCACTTGTTAATAGGTAAATCCTAAATTACAACATTAAATTGGGAACATCAATTGTGATTATTTCCCATCATTACACATATTCACTGGAGACTACAATGGTTTTTCTATTACCTAGTGTTAAGTTTGATTTTGATCTAATTCAAAAGTATGATACTCGCGCTCCTAGATACACAAGTTATCCCCCAGCGACGGAATTAACTGATACTTTCACAGCAGAAAATTTCCAAACTGCAATTACCGCTTCTAATCAAAGAAAAAACCCTCTATCTCTTTATTTTCATATTCCTTTCTGTCAAAGTGCTTGTTATTTCTGCGGTTGTAATACTGTAATTACTAATAACAAGAATATAGCTATACCATATCTACAACATTTAGAACAGGAAATCAAAAATACCTCAGCTTTAATTGATAAAAATAGACAAGTTTTACAAATTCATTGGGGTGGAGGTACACCGAATTATTTGGAACTTGCACAAGTGGAATCTCTCTGGAAAAATATTACTCATAATTTCCAAATTGCGGAAAATGCAGAAGTTTCTATCGAAATTAACCCTCGTTATGTGAACAGAGAATATATCTTATTTTTGAGAGATATCGGCTTTAATCGCATTAGTTTCGGGATTCAAGATTTTCACCCAGAAGTACAAAAAGCAGTGAATCGAATTCAACCAGAATCACTACTTTTTGATGTCATGAGTTGGATTAAGGAGGCTAATTTTGATAGTGTCAATGTAGACTTAATTTATGGTTTACCTTATCAAACTTTAGCAACTTTTCGGGAAACATTACACAAGACAATGGCTTTAGATGCTGATAGAATTGTCGTCTTTAATTTTGCTTATGTACCTTGGATTAAACCTGTCCAAAAAATGATTTCCCCAGCAGCATTACCCGGAGCGGAAGAAAAGTTAGATATCCTGAAAATGACAATTGAGGAATTAACTAATCATGAGTATCTGTTTATTGGAATGGACCACTTTGCCAAAAATAATAATGAATTAGCGATCGCTCAACGTCATGGTACACTAAAACGTAATTTCCAAGGTTATACTACCCATGCGGAAACTGAATTATTTGGTTTTGGGGCTACATCTATTAGTATGTTGGAAGATGCTTATGCTCAAAATCATAAGGAATTAAAGGACTATTACCAAGCAGTCGCAGCAGGTGTAATTCCTATTAGTAAAGGTATTCAATTAACCCAAGATGACATTATCAGACGGGATATAATTATGTCCATAATGTCTCATTTTCATCTCAATAAATTAGAAATTGAACAGAAATATCATCTTGATTTTAATAAATATTTCTGCTACGAATTGCAAGAATTACAACCCCTAGAAAATGATGGATTAGTCAATGTATTTACTGATGAAATCCATATTACTGATATTGGTAGATTGCTGGTGAGAAATATTGCGGTTCTCTTCGATACTCATACAAGAAATAGAGAAACTAAATTCTCTCGCGCTATTTAATTTTGCTGAATTTTTGCAGTCAAATTAATCAAAATTGGTATGTAATTATGATTTATCAATAAGTCATAATTCCATACCTTTTGATTTATATACATTATGTCATTAGACAGAAATAAATAATATTAATTCTTGATAACTTTGACATAAGTTGATTTTTTTTTAGGAAGCAATCAATGAATATTATTACTTGGATGATTTTGGGACTATTAGCCGGTGTAATTGCTAAATCTATTTATCCTGGTTATCAAGGTGGAGGAATGATATCTACGATGATATTAGGTATTGTTGGCGCTTTTATTGGTGGAACTTTATTCACTCTCATTCGCACAGGAACTTTACAAATTACATCTGCATCTTTAAGCATTCCTGGAGTGATAGTAGCAGTTATTGGGGCAATTATTGCTATTTATTTATGGGGATTATGGCAAAGGGGTAGTAGAGTATAATTTACTAATAGTTAGCTATTGATATAGCATTAATTAAACTCTTTTTCATTAATATAAAATGTTGGGTGGACGCAAGAAAACCCAATATCATATTGTCAAAACTTTTGTTAGCTTTGTTAGCTTGCACTGTATCAGACATTTTTACCGTTTGATTCAAGATTCCTCAGATTGAATCTAATTAAAGCTTATTCTTGCCTAGTGGTAATTTGTTTATGTAGCAATATATCCAGAATAAGCTGTAGCGCAGCTAAATTGTACATTCCTAATACAGTCCTAACATAGTTAAATCTTGTGGTGCGGGCATCCTGCCCGCTATAATTATACAAATTAAATGCAGTACATCTGATTACTTAGACTGCTTGATATTTTTTAGACATTATTGGCGCAGTGAAATCGTACATTCCTAATACAGTTCTAACATAGTTAAATCTTGTGGTGCAGGCATCTTGGCCGCTATAATTATACAAATTAAATGCAGTACATCTGATTACCTAAACTGCTTGATATTTTTTTAGACTTCATTTAGGAAGCCTATAATTTTCAATTCAAACAAAAGGTCACTAGCTTATACCAATATAATTTTGCCTATATCTTATGGAGTATTTTTGGTAGATTTGATTGATAATACAGCCAAAAAAAGCATTAACTATGAAAAAACTCAAATTAACGAGGTTTAAATCGTTGTAACTCCCATTCTTTAGCGATAACATGAGAATAAGTTTACTACAAGCTTTTCATTTCTCGTTTAGCTGAAATTTTTTTTATGGAAATTCAATTAATCAATATCGGGTTTGGTAATATCGTCTCTGCTAACAGAGTCGTGGCCATAGTCAGTCCAGAATCTGCCCCCATTAAACGGATTATTACCGATGCTAGGGATAGAGGTCAACTGGTTGATGCTACCTATGGAAGACGCACTAGGGCGGTAATTATCACCGATTCTAGTCATGTAATTCTCTCCGCAATTCAGCCCGAAACCGTAGCCAACCGCTTTGTCATTTCCCGTGATCATCATGTCGTAGATAATTAATCACCGGAATAGTTATCAACCCAACTCTATTTGTACCATATCCTCCGTACCATCTCAATTAGACTGGTTTTCTGTCACCAGTGCTACAAATTCTTTAGTCTTGATGCTAATTTGAACATTGAGAATCAAAGTTGCAGCCGCGAAGGCTTATACTGTAGATATGTAAAAATCTCAAGTCCCAAATTCAAAATAGCAATTAGTTGTTTTACCAGCTAAAACAAGACTAAGGAATCATGTACACTTATTAACTAATTTATTAATTCATTCTTTTTACTGATAATGCCAGTCTTACCTTTCTATCATACAAACACCCCAGAATCTCCGACCCTGGGCAAACTTATTGTTTTAACAGGTCCTAGCGGAGTCGGTAAAGGCACTTTAATGAATGAAATTCTCCACCGTCATCCAGAATTATATTATTCGGTCTCCGCCACAACTCGTTCTCCACGTCCAGGAGAAATAAATTGTCAAAAATATTACTTTATTACCCATCAGGAATTTCAAGAATTAGTCACTAAAGGTGAATTTTTAGAATGGGCAGAATTTGCTGGTAACTTTTATGGTACACCCCGCGCAGCAGTGCTTAACCATATTCAGTCGGGTAAGTTGGTGCTATTAGAAATTGAATTAGAAGGAGCAAGACAAATCAGAACCGCCTTTCCTAAAGCCCTGAGCATTTTCATTTTACCACCTTCATTTTCAGAATTAGAAAACCGGATTCGTGGACGCGGACAAGATTCTGAGGAAGCAATTTGTCGTCGTCTCAAACGTGCTGAAGCAGAAATAGCCGCTGCTGATGAATTTGATTTACAAATTATCAATGACGATTTTGAGCAAGCTTTAAAGGAAATAGAGAAAGCTATTTTTGAATAAGTAGGTTGGCGTTAAAAATTGTCGTTATGACAAGGGAACAGGGAACAGGGAACAGGGAACAGGGAACAGGGAACAGGGAACAGGGAACAGGGAACAGGGAACAGGTTTTGGGTAACTTTACTTTTCGTTACTTGTGTGGGTTTTTTTCGTTCACCCACTTAAGTATGGTAATTGGTAATGGGTAAAATTAGTAACTACTACCCATTACCAAAAATCAAATTAGCCCAATAAACCTTGGATTAAACCAGAATTAGCTGTCAAGAAGAAAGCGACTACAGCACCACCAATACCACCAATTAAGAACGCACTGGCGAAATTATTCCAGCTTTCCTTGGAGTTGAAAGCATCAACTGGAGGATTAGGTACAGCAATACTAGCAAGGGCTTTATCAGGATTGCTATTTGCATATAAGGATAGGCAAGCTGTTAAAATCACAACTAAACCAATACTACCCAATAAACCAGCTAAGTTAGCGTTAGGAGCGTTACGTAAAGGACCTAATTTGTCAAAAGGTCCAAATAGCAAGTAACCATGAGCCATACCAACTTCCAAACCGCGTCTAAAAGGATTTAAACCAGCGCGGTATGCTGGCAAGTTGCTAATAAACCACTTCACCAAAGGAGCGGAATTGATGGGGGTTTCTAGATCGCCTTTTTGCGGATCACGTCCTGCTGTTATTGCCATAAGTATTTTTAGATTCCTTGAATCACTCTTGTTGGTTTTTGATCAACTTACTGCTTGGGTTATGTTGTCTGCTTGCCTTTAAATTGAGGAAGGAAGTTCCCAAAAAATTACTTTTGCCACTTTCTAACCCAGGAAAGTATGAAACCCGCTTTCCAAGCGACAACATAACGAGTTTCATACATTAGTTAAGATTGCCGATTTGAGGTACACTTTTACACAATTAAGTTTGATCACTCAATCGGACAATCTACCAGTAAAAACTAAGTAAATTAGCTTTTATGAACCGTATTTTCAACCTATAGAGGGTGAAAAAGTAGATCAGGGAAGAAGCGATTAAATTCAATCAAAATTCCCGCCGTAATTGTCAACCAGATAGTCGCCGCAACGGGAGCAGTGGAGATGAATGTAATCAAGTAGTTAGTTTCGTTACCTTTTTCAGCCATGAATTTAGTCTCCAGAATAAGTAAGTGAAAACAAGTGAATTAACGTGGTGAAACGGTAATTTCTGAATCTTTCGCTGTTAGTTCACCAGAGAGAAATTCCTTAATTGCTGCTGCTGGCCAAGCAAAACCAGAGGTGATAATAGGTAGAGCAATACCCAAATCAATTTGGATTTCTTTTTGTTCGGCATTCGCTCCGTTTTTAATCGCTTGTAAATAAGCACGGCCTACCCAACCAATCCAACCAGCAATGTAGAGGAAAAGAATACTGGGGATCAAGAAATCTCCAGCATGATTCAGGCTGCCATCTACAATCAAGTGAGGATAGCCTTCAGGTCCACAGAGAGCCTGAGAATAACGTTCAAACCGCTTTTTACCTGATTCGGGGTCAGCGGTGGTATTGCGGGCATTTAGTGCTAGCTCTTGAAAGGCAGGAGAGTCTTTACAAGGTACAAGGTTAGCCCCTAGTGCTTGTGCTGGAGGAGCAAAATTGAACCAAAGAGTCATTGCCAAAAGCAAA
Organism: Dolichospermum sp.; assembly: GCA_046070105.1. Classification (GTDB taxonomy): domain Bacteria; phylum Cyanobacteriota; class Cyanobacteriia; order Cyanobacteriales; family Nostocaceae; genus Dolichospermum. The sequence continues at coordinate 350 of JBJUHT010000294.1, read as the reverse complement.
GCAAACAATCGTGTCATGGAGTTGTTTCCTTTTGTTACAAAACGAGAAGTTCCTTGTACAAAACGAAGCGGCTTGTACAGTCTTTATTTTAGATAACTAGGAAGTTATCATACTCTTGGCTGGGAATAGAGTAAAGTTTAAGTCAACAAAAGTTAAAGCTTCTCAATCAAAATATAGAAAAGAGGCAGTTGTCAGTTGTCAGTGGTCGGTTGTCAGTTGTCAGTTGTCAGTGGTCGGTTGTTAGTTGTCAGTTGTCAGTGGTCGGTTGTTAGTTGTCAGTTGTCAGTGGTCGGTTGTTAGTTGTCAGTTGTCAGTGGTCGGTTGTTAGTTGTCAGTTGTCAGTGGTCGGT
>JBJUHT010000293.1:0-4034 GCA_046070105.1 Dolichospermum sp. | reverse complement strand
GCAGAAATTACCGTTGAAAAATTACCCCCACCAAAAACTAAAACCGATTTATTTACCTGTACTCATCCTTTAAATCCTTTGGATGTGATGTTTACCAATCAAGTTATTAGTTATGATGTGGTAAATATGCCTCCAGTTAGCCTAATTCAGAATGTACAAATGCGTGGAGAATATTACTATTTTGATGCTGTCAAAAATGTAAAAATTCCCAAAGAAATGCAATACAGATTTAAGGCTTAAATTCTCATCATTTTCACACTTACAAATCCTGTGAGGTGGGCATCTTGCCCGCCCTTACCTTAGAACTTTCAACCATCAATAATATGCCCCACAGTCTTATCCTCAACATCATCCCCCAATCTCCAATTTACCCCAATTTCCTCTCCGGTAGACACTATCACGCCTTATTCTTAAATCTAGTTAGTTCTGTAGATAGAAAATTAGGCGATCGCCTCCACGAATCAAATGCCGATAAAGCTTTTACTCTGTCACTTTTACAGATAAAAACTAGGAATCAAAACCCATTTTCTAGCCTACAATATAATCATAAAAACCCCATTTCCGCAGGTTCTCATTGTTGGTGGCGCATTTCTTTATTAGATGACAATTTATTTAGTCAACTCACCCCTTTATGGTTAAATATCAACCCGGAAAACCCTTGGCATTTAGGATCAGCTAATTTGTTTATTACTAGCATTCAAGGTACACCCCAATCTACTCAACCCTGGGCTAATGTTTGTACCTATTCCCAATTATATGAAACAGCAAGTGACACGGAAAGGATCATTAATTTCATCTTTTCCACACCTGTAGCCTTTCGTCAAGGTGGATTTGATAATGTTTTACCCACAAGAGAATCTGTTTTTAATAGTTTGTTGAGTAGGTGGAATAAATATAGCAGAATTGAATTAACAAATATTCCCCTAGAATCAATTTATCCTAGTGCTTTTAATATCAAAACTGAAGTTATTAGCAACTATGAAAATAAATTTATTGGTTGTTTAGGAGAAATTAGTTATCGTATTTTGGGCAATGTGGAAGCAACAGGAATTAAACAAATTAATACCTTAGCTGATTTTGTTTTATATACAGGAATAGGACGTAAAACAACAATGGGAATGGGCATGGTGAGAAGAAAGTAGGTTGGGTTGAGGAACGAAACCCAATATGATCATATTCATTATCAACGCTTTTGTTGGGTTGCGCTTTCTTTGTACCCAACTTACAAATAAATCAATTTTTTATATCTTATGCTACTTGAAAATATCAATTCTGAGGATTACGTTAATATTGCCTCTTTAAATCAATATTCCTATTGTCCTCATCGTTGTTGGTTGATTCATTGTGCTGGTGAATTTACAGATAATCAATACACCATTGAAGGCACAAGTTTACATGAACGAGTTCATACCATGAGCGCGGAAAGTAGAGATGAGACTTACCAAATACGGGCTATATATCTTAAATCTGATCAATATCAATTAATTGGTAAATCTGATTTAATTGAGTTTGAAAATGGCGATTATTACCCAATTGAATACAAAAGAGGACGTAAAGGAGAATGGGATAATGATGAATTACAAGTTTGCGCCCAGGCTTTGTGTTTGGAGGAAATGACGGGAAAAAATATTAATACTGGTTATATCTATTATGCCCAAACACATCAACGTCAAATAGTAGAAATTACGCCAGAATTAAGAACAAATACTATTGCCACTATTGAGTCCATCAAAATGTTGTTATTTACAGGTGCAATGCCAAAAGCTATCAAAACAAAACGCTGTGATGGTTGTAGTTTATTTTCTCGATGTTTACCCCAAGCTGTTGATAAAGTTGGACGTTATCAAGAAGCAAATTAATTATTAATGGTAATTCGTAATTGGTAATTGGTAATTAATTCTTTACTGTCACTTGTCACCTAATTGGAGGATTTGATCATGGGAACTCTTTACATAACACAAGATGATTCTTTTATTGGTAAAACTGATGAAAGAATTAATGTTAAATTTGATAAGAAAATCATCATAGATGTACCATTTATTAAGTTAGATGGTGTGGTGATTTTAGGTCGTTCTACTGTTTCCCCTGCTGTGGTTTCTGAGTTAATGATTCGTCATATTCCCCTATCTTTTATTGATGAAAGAGGTCATTATTTGGGACAGTTACAACCGGAAATGTCTGGTAATATTTTCGTGAGAAAAGCACAATGGCAAGCTGCTGGAAATACTCCTCAATCTATTCATGTTGTCCAGGGTTTTGTCAGAGGTAAATTAAAAAATTATCGGCAACTTTTGGTACGTCGTCAAAGAGAATCTGAAAATCTTGATTTATCTGCTGATATTACTCGATTAGAAAATGTAATTGCTGCCATTGATAAAACAGATAATATTGATTCTTTACGAGGTTTAGAAGGTGCTGGTAGTGCAGTTTATTTTGGTTGTTTTAATCAGTTAATTCGCAATTCCAATTTTGAATTTACTAAACGAGTTCGTCGTCCACCCACTGATCCTGTAAATTCTCTATTGAGTTTTGGTTATTCTTTGTTACGTCATGATATCCAAGCTGCTGTAAATATTGTCGGGTTTGATCCTTTTTTGGGATATCTACATTTTGATCGTTATAATCGCCCTTCTTTAGCATTAGATATAATGGAGGAGTTTAGACCTTTAGTAGTTGATTCTTTGGTGTTAACTTTGTTGAATAAACAATTATTAAAACCGGATGATTTTGTTACTGAACCCTTGAGTAATTCTGTTTCTTTGACTGCTGAAGGTAGAAAAATTTTCCTCACTAATTATGAAAAGAAAAAACAAGCTGATTTTAAACATCCAGTCATGGGTAAAAAATGTACTTATCGAGAATCTTTTGAGTTGCAAGCTAGGTTATTAGCTAAGTATTTAATGGGAACAACTGATAAATATCCTCCTTTATTTTTGAAGTAGCCATGAATATAAGTAGGTTTTTAGCAATGCTTATTGGTATCACCTTAACGTAAAATCCCTAGCCCCACTGGGAATGAATTTCCAGTCTAATAGCAAAAGTCATCTAAAGATGACTAATAAGTTGTTACACAGCTAAATTGTACAATCCTAATATGGCTAGATGTTGTGGTGCGGGCATCCTGCCCGCTATAATTATACAAATTAAATGCAGTACAGCTTATAACCAGAAAAACTTTTCAATTCTTTAGTAAACTTCAGTTTACTTTAGCTATTAGACCGGAACTTCAGTTCCGGGCGGGTTGGGAAGCTAAACAAATAAGCTATTTGTTACTTAAGTTGACTTATTTATGAATGTTGTTGTTTCTTATGATATCTCTGAGGATAAACGACGAACTAAAATTCACAATATCCTCAAGTCCTATGGCCAATGGGTACAATATAGTATTTTTGAGTGTGAGTTGACTGATACTCAATATGCTAAACTGCGTTCGCGTCTCAATAAACTGATTAAATCTGATACTGATAGCATCCGTTTTTATTTCCTTTGTGCTTGCTGTCATGGTAAAATAGAAAGAATTGGTGGTCAACAACCCCGCGATCATACTGTTTTCTTTGCTTAATGCGCGGATGGGTGGGTGTAAAAATTTCCAGAGAACAAAAAATGTCTGAAATCTTCTCTAAATCAGCTTTTGATGGATTTTATCGAGGTTAACCACCCGCGCCCTTTACACTGTAAGGTTTTTGGTGATTTTACCCCTTGACATAATTTCTGAAATCGTCTATAATTATTACATTCGCGCAACCGAACCTTGAAAACTAAATATAGTAAGGCTTTCACAACCCCGCTATTGCAATTTCTACTAATCCCTATTAGGGATTGAAACATTTTCAAGTTTGACCGAACTCCTCGCAAGAAAAACAAGAGATTGCAATTTCTGCTAATCCATATTAGGGATTGAAACATAATTATTAAAATTCATTGGTATACTATTCTCCTTTTATTGCAATTTCTGCTAATCCCTATTAGGGATTGAAACCCAAATCCCCTTAGAGTAACAACATATTTCTGAGATTGCAATTTCTGCTAATCCC
>JBJUHT010000292.1:0-4571 GCA_046070105.1 Dolichospermum sp. | reverse complement strand
AGTATCTTCAAAAGCTGTAATTTGAGCTTCAGAACCTTTACCAGTAGAATTTTTGAAGAAAATATTATAATTAGCTTGAGAGTTAAAAGGTGGATCAAGGTAAATTAAATCAATAGATTCATCAGGGATATTTTCTCTGAGGACTTGTAAGTTATCACCGTAGTAAAGACGTTTCATAGATGTTGACATGACTAATTTATAAATATTTTAAACTAAATATTATAACATATTATAACATATCTGCATAAAAATCCTCATCTAATAACTGTTCTAAAGTAAAAGGTAAATCAAGAGGATATTCTGATTCATCTGGTTTTCTCACTCCTAACTTAGCATTTTTACTTTCTTTAATTGCCAGCTTTCTAGCATCAGCATAAGCAATAAAAATTACCTCATCAATATAATTTTTTAAAGAAGGATTTTCTTGTAAATCTTTTTTAATTCTAAAGCGATGTTAAGTAATAGAACTGTACCAACTTCCTTTGATTATTTCAGTAATCATCTTTTATCAATCATAATGATATTTACAAGACAGAATAATCAATAAATCTTCTTCTATCTTGTAAACTAATCTATGTTCATTTGTAATTCGTCTTGACCAGTAACCTTGCAATTCATATTTTAGTGGTTCTGGTTTACCTATCCCAGAAAATGGTTCTCTTTGGATATCTTTAATTAATTCCAAGATTTTTTTAAAGACTTTTTTATCTTCCTTTCCCCACTCACCCAATTGTTCAAAAGCTTCTGGTTCAAATGCTACTTTTTTCATATTCATCTAAATCAACATAAATTAGGTGGCCTTTGTCTACATTTTCCATAGCTTTGAGTAGATGTTGTTTGTTAGCTTCTGATTTGAGAAGATAGGTAGTTTCATCTTCTTCAATAGGTGATTCAACTAGGATAATAACTTCTACAACTGTCCCTGCTGGTAATTCAGTGGTAGATAGTTCGATTTTGCCATTTTTACCGACAATAGCCTTTTGTTTAATTCCACTGAGCATAATTTTTAATTACTCTGATAATGTTTATTATTCCTTCTCAACCTTTAGAATTACCTGGTTAAAACTGTTCCCCAAACCAACCAACTATTCAACTATATCTCCATAAAAATCTTCATCTAATAACTGTTCTAAAGTAAAAGGTAAATCAAGAGGATATTCTGATTCATCTGGTTTTCTAACTCCCAAATTAGCATTTTTAATTTCTTTAATTGCCAGTTTTCTAGCATCAGCATAAGCTACCAAAATTACTTCATGCAGATAATTCTTAAAAGAAGGATTTTCTTGTAAATCTTTTTTAATTCTAAAGCGATGTTCAGTAACAGAACTGTACCAACTTACTTTCATCATTTCAGGAGCATCAGATTGAACAGTTAATTTGAGTAAGTGAGCAATTAAAATTGTTAAATTAGTCAAAAAAGACCGTTTTTCCGATTTACCCATATCATCCAGTTCTAATAGTAAATGTTCCCAATCAATATCATGAAAATGTTTTTCTTTGATTTGTGTAATAAGAGTTTCTCGCCACAGATTAAAATCTTGTTCATAGAGTTGATGGTTCATATCTTATCCTGCCAAAATAAATTAAGCTACCTGTTTTGCTAAAACTCGACCTTCCACACGCTCATATTGATGATATTTATCTCCAGTGACTTTTATTTCACCATAGTGCAGAGGAATTTTACTGCCATTAATATCTATTCTATAGCCAATTGCGATCGCAAATTTTATTATAACTAAAAAATGCTATTATATCAATAATCTACTCAAATCTACATTAAAATTTGGGAATTAAAACTGTGCCAGGGAAAGATGCTTTTCATAATATTATCAAAATAGCGCTAGAAAAAGAGCAATGGTTTATTAGTCATGATCCTTATCCATTGCAAGCAGGAACAATGGAATTATATATTGATTTAGGCGCGGAAAAAGTTATTGCAGCCGAAAAACAAGGACGAAAAATAGCTCTGGAAATTAAAAGTTTTCTCAATCCTTCAAAAATTACAGAACTTTATGCTGCATTAGGACAATTTATAATTTACCGAATGGCTTTACAACAACAAGAACCAGAACGAACTTTATATTTAGCAGTTCCCATTACTGTTTATAATGAATTTTTTATACTGCCCTTTATTCAATCTGTAGTTAAACAAAATAAACTGTGTTTAGTAGTTTATAATATTGAACAGGAGGTAATATCAGAATGGAAAAACTAGAAAAATATCGGCAATATATTAAAAATTTACTGAAACAACACGCTAGTATTGTTTGGGATAAACGTATTCAAGCGCAGACAATTTTTGATTCAGAAAATGATCATTACCAATTAATTTATGTTGGTTGGCGTGATCACAATCGTATTTATGGACCTGTTTTACATTTAGATATTATTGATGGTAAAATCTGGATTCAACAGGATGGTACAGAGGTAGGAATTGCTAATGAGTTGGTGGAATTAGGTGTACCAAAAGAGGATATTGTTTTAGGTTTTCAATTGCCTTCTGTAAGGAAATATACAGATTTTGCTGTTAGTTAGTTACATCTTTTCCACATTTAATGGATTTAAACTGCTGATGATTTTCCAGTGTGCGTGGGAAAAAAAATACACATTTTTAGTATTTATCCAACACACCACACCAACTTTAAGAAACATTTCACTATCTTGTCAAGATACAACAAAGTTAGTATAATTAACTAAGCATGGTTATGTATTGCAATATAAAATAATATACAATTTTATTGTTATACATCAAGCTGGTGAAGTTTTTACAAATAGGAAAAAATGATGGTTGGCAATATGTCTAGTGTCTAGAGTTAGTTGCTTCTCTATTCCACTCATTTAATTAGTTAAATAATCTAAATTAATTGAAAACCTCCTAAGTTTAACAAAATTTGAGCAAATGGAGATTTTTCACAGTTAGTAAATCCTACTGTCAAATAACTTTTTTTAAATTCCTTAAATCCTGGTTTATTATTAAGAATAACGCTAAAATAACTCCCCCTGTTCTCCCATATCTTGATTTTCCCTTTGTGCTTTTTTAAATGTTAACTCTCCCTGCTTCATATCAAAAAATTCTGGTTTTTTCTCTCCATTTAATAATTCCTCAATAGTTAAAATTTGAATTTTATCATAATTTCTACCATTTCCTGCTTTATAAAAACCCGAAGATGCAGCTTCTTTAATCATTGGTTGAGTAGGAGGAGTAAGAGTAACAAATAGTCCAATTTCCGCCTTATTTGTCTCCATAGTACCGCGTAAATCTCTAATCATTGCTGGGTTAATATTTTTCCCCCCTTTCACACTGACAATAATTTTTTTCACAGCAGTTTTATTTGATTTTTTCATATCAATAACATCCTCAAAAAAGATTAAACCATCAATTCCTCCGTCTGCACCTTTCTTTTTATCTTTATAGGGTTGTGCATTAACTAAAGAACAAGCCCACCATTGAAATTGATAAGCATCTCTGTTAAATAAATCTATAGCGGCGGCTAAATCTTTTGGTGTACCTTCTACTTCAAATTCTATTCCTGGTACTAATTTTTGGTTTTTATTTTCATCTTCAATAAATTTATTAGGGAAAGCATCTCTTAACCTTTTTTCTATTAAAGAAATGGCTAAATGAGTAATATCAATACCAATCCAATTTCTGCCTAAATTTTCGGCTGCGTGAATAGCTGTACCACATCCACAAAAAGGGTCAAGGATGATATCATTTTCATTACTACTAACTTGAATGATTCTGTCTAATAATGTTAAAGGTTTTTGAGTAGGATATCCTAATGCTTCCTTAGCTTGAGAATTAATAGGTGGTATATCATCCCAAATATCAGGAATTATCTTACCTTCAACTTCATCTAAATAACGTTTATAACGTGGTGTTTTCCCTGTTGGTGGTATAGCAATTTTACCTTGAATTAACCACTCTTGGGCGCGATATTCTGGCATTCTCCAACCATTCTTAGGAGGATTACAATCTAATAGTTTATAAAAGTAACCTTTACTACCTTTTGGCTTGGTTAAATCACCAAATTGAAATCTTCTCCCGTCGCTGTCAATATTACAATAATATTGTTTAATATATTCTTCAGAATAACTCAAACGTTGCGGATTCCAAGTAAATTCATTAGTTTTGACATAGTAGAAAATAATATCTGTAATTCTGGCATATTTTTTAGCATCACTATGACTGCTAGTACGTTTCCAAGTAATTTGATTACGAAAATTTCTAGCATCAAAAATCAAATCTAAAATCATTTTTAAATAATGACTTGCTGTGGTATCACAATGTAAATATAGACTACCTGTAGATTTGAGAACTCGATGTAATTCTATTAATCGAATGGCCATCATTACCAAATAAGCTGATAGAGAATTTTTACCTAAAGTTCTTACCAATAAATCTAGAAATTGATATAATTCACCTTTTTTATCTTGAATTTCATCTAAAAATCTTTCTGATTCAATTCCCCAAGTCCAAGTATCTTCAAAAGCTGTAATTTGAGCTTCAGAACCTTTACCAGTAGAATTTTTGAAGAAAATATTATAATTAGCTTGAGAGTTAAAAGGTG
>JBJUHT010000291.1:0-13219 GCA_046070105.1 Dolichospermum sp. | reverse complement strand
ATCATTAAATGTTTCAATATGGACTCCACAATAGCGTTTAAAGTCGGGGGGGTTTAATTTTTTTACTTCTTCATAATTCATATTCTGTTCTCCAATTTTTTGTTTATTTTACGTTAACGATCGCACTTTCGCAATAGGTCTTGTAAAATTAGCTGTTGCATGAAAAGCCTTTTTAAATGAATCAAATCTATCGAATAATTGATCAGAAACTTTTTCAATATCGGGAAGGTTATTTAAGTTACGATTACTTTGATAATAAGCTATAACAGAAATTTCAAATGTTTTTTGACGCTGGATCTGGAATGGATCAATCTGGAATGGACTAAATTTAGTTGATAAATCAAAATTAAGATTTTGAGTTCCTTGTTGTAAAGCTTCTCGTGTTTGTTTTTTCCTTTTTTTCAAAAGACTATCAGTATTATTATTGTTAGGAGGATTTTTATAAACAAACCTCCACTCTGGTAAATCAGTAGTTAATACAGTAAATTCTGGATGATTCCTTTGTTCAGTATTATCTTGCTTGACAGGTAAATCCCGTTGTAAAACTGGAGATATTTCTTGTTCTTTATCTACAATTAGTTGAATTTCAGCCACATAAGGATACATTGCAGCAGCAATAGCATCCAATAAAGCACTTTTACCAGAACCATTATTGCCAACAAAAATATTGATATCGGGATCTAAATTCACTTCCAAATGCTCGAAGCAGCGGAAGTTTTTAATAGTAACTTTTTGAATGTGCATTGATTTATTTTTATTCCTTATATTCACTTGCCGGTTTGGTTTCTGGTAGTTGCAGAAACTCATCTAATGTCAGAGTTTTTTGGATTACTTGTACCATTTTGGTTGAATTATAAAAAATATTTGTCTTTCAATCAGAAATTTAAGAATTTTTCTACTTAAACAAACTACCCACAACACAACTAAATCCAGACAACAAAGGCGATATTAACTCATCATTAGCAAATAGAGTTTCTACTAATATTAAAGTTGCTCTTTCTCTTCGATAAACTTCTATTTGTTGTAACCGCCAATTGATGATCCAATATTCCTGAACACCTCTAGAAGCATAAAGCTTTAATTTCACTTCTTTATCTCGGCGTTCATTTTCCACACCCGCAGAAAGCACTTCAATTATCAATTCTGGCGCACCTGTTAAATGTCCATTATCATCTAATAAAGTTGCTAATCTTTCCCTACTTACCCAAACTACATCAGGAATGACATTATCAGCATCAGTAAAAACAATACCGGGAGTAATGACAACTTCCCCTAATCCTGTGGATAATGACCAAGTATCAAGTACGTTAGCAATTCTGGTACAAGATTTTTGATGTTTCCAATGTGGCGCTCTTGTCACAAATAATTCTCCATTAATTATCTCATAACGGTTGCCATTATCTGGCAAGAGTTCAATGTCTGAGCTTGTCCAGTGTACTCCCTCATATATCTGGGTCATACAGACTCCTGTAGTGATGATAATTATATTATAGAGTTTGTAGCAATTTTATTGTTGTCCTAACTTAAAAAAGTTGTAAATTTTAAAAATTGCTTTGTTATGGAAAGGGTTAAAGGGTTAAGAGTAAATATTTTTTTATTCTGATTTTCCTCTTTCCTTTTCACCCTAAATCAAGCAATATTTATCGTTACCCTAGCACTTTAATTTCTAAGCACAAAGAGCTAAAATTTGCTCAATAACTTCCAAATTAACATCTTTATTTTCCCCCAAAGCTGTCATCCCATGTTTTTCTAAATTCTCAATAACTGCGGGAATAGTTGCTAACCCTACACCATAATCAGATAGGTGAGTACGCACCCCAACTGATTCAAAGAAATCACGAGTTTTACTAATTGCTGTATTCACTCGTTCCTCTTCTGAACCACAGACAAGATCCCAGACTCTATCTGCATATTGTAGAAGTTTTTGCCATTTGCGATCGCGTCTAATTGTTAAAGTGCTAGGTAACACAACCGCTAAAGTTTGAGCATGATCTAAGCCATGTAAAGCTGTCAATTCATGACCTATCATATGAGTAGTCCAATCTTGGGGAACACCAGCCGCAATTAACCCATTTAATGCCATTGTTGCTGACCAAACTAAATTTGCTCTAGTATCATAATCTGTAGGGTTTGCTAAGGTTTTTGGTCCTTCTGAAATCAAAGTTTTCAAAATTGATTCAGCCATGCGGTCTTGTAATGGTGCATTTACCGGATAGGTTAAATATTGTTCCATGACATGAGTAAAAGCATCAACAATACCATTACCAATTTGTCTAGGAGGAAGGGAAAAAGTCGTTTCTGGGTCAAGAACTGAAAATTTCGGAAATACTAAAGGACTGGCGAAATATAACTTTTCTTGAGTTTCCCACTTGGTAACAACCGCGTTTGTATTCATTTCTGAACCGGTCGCGGGTAAGGTCAACACCACTCCCATTGGTAAAGCCGCAGTTACGGGCGCACCCTTTGCTAAAATATCCCAAGGGTCGCCTCTAAAGGGAACAGCAGCCGCGATAAATTTAGTTCCGTCCGCGACAGAACCACCACCCACAGCTAGGATAAAGTCAATACCTTCTTTGCGTATCAATTCAACGGCTTGCATTAAAGTTTCTAAGTGGGGGTTAGGTTCAATACCGCCAAACTCAAATACATTCCGTCCTGCTAATGCTGATTTTACCTGATCATAAACACCATTGGCTTTAATACTACCCCCGCCGTAGGTAATCAGGATTTTAGCCTCTGGGGGAATTTCTGTACCAATGTTAGCAATTTGACCTTTACCAAACAGGATTTTCACAGGATTATAAAAAACAAAGTTTTCCATGATAGTTAGACAATGAAATGAGATTCGATCTTGAGTATTGTAATCAGTTTCTTGTTTTTTTGCATCTTCAACTACATCCCATTTATGAAAAATAAGATATGAAAAATAAGATATGCAGTTAATATGGCAGAATATTTTATAAATCTCCACCAAACCAATACATCAGATTTTCCATAATTTATGATTCTTTTAGATATTCAATATCAACATTAACTAAGTGAACGGAAAAAAACCGACATAAGTAACGAAAAGTAAAGTTGCCCAAAACCGTTCGGCTGACGCTCACGGCGAAGCCTGTTCCCTGTTCCCAGTTAAGAGTTCCCTTGTCATAACGACAATTTTTAACGCCAACCTACTTATCAACATTAACAGAGGTTTTCTTAAATTCACCATTGCGCCAATTATCAGCAATATCTTTAATAAAACTAGCTAGGGGAATAGCAACTAATAAACCCACCACCCCTCCTAATTTTGCTCCTATCAATAAAGAAATTACCACCCATACAGGATTTAAACCAGTTAGATTTCCTAAAATGCGTGGAGCAACAATATTAGAATTAATTTGGTCAATAGCTACACATATAGCTGCAACTTCTAAACCTAAACCAAAGTCTTTTAAGGACACTAATAAACTGACAATACCAATACCAATACCTGTTCCAAAAGGAAATAGGGAAAATAAACCAATTCCTAAGCCAAAAAGTAATGATAAAGGCACACGCAACCATACAAATGCTAGTGTTATAGTCACGGCTAAAATAGCACCTAATGTAGCTTGACCTATGAAATAATTATTAAAATCTTCCCGCAGTAATTCTCTAACTTTAGTAGTAATATGTGCAGGAAACCAGCGATAAATTCCATCCCATAAACTTTCACCATTTAAAACTAAATAAATCGTGAGAACTATGGTGATGATTAAATTAAATAAATTTCCGATTGTGTCCAAAGCAAAACCTAATATCTTTCCAGTCAGAGACTGAAGTTGAGCAGATATTTTTCCTAGAAATTCAGTAGCTAAACCCCCTAAATTTAATGGTAATTTCTGTGTAGATGCCCAATTTTCTAAGGTTTCTATTTGTTGAGTTCCAGATTCAATCCAATAGGGAAGAAGATTAGCTAATTCATTCAATTGCTCCAGAATAAGTGGTAATAAAATAACACCAATCGCACCTAACATTATAATAGATAATAGCAATACTAATACAACAGCTAAAATACGAGGTACTCCACGTTTTTGGAGAAGTTTAATCGGATAATCTAAAACAAAAGCTAGGAGAATAGCGATAGAAATAATACTAACTAAAGGTTGAAAATAGTTAATAAATTGAATTAATAACCATCCATTCAGAATAATTATAGGAAATGCTAATCCTATATTTAACCATTTCGGTAAATTTGCTAGTTTTTTCTCTGGTTGTGATTCCATGAATTTGTTAATAATCTAAGTAATATAGCTCATGTTATCATTTTATAGCTTTTTAATAAAATCTAACATGATTTTTTGAGGTAAAGTCGCTAAAGGTCTGACTTCTCCTGCTTTTTGAGAAAAATATTCCCCTTGCTGGATATCTTCTGCTGTTAACAAATCTAAATCCCAACCTTCATACAGCACAAGTTGATCTAATGGTACTAACAATGGTGCTTGAAAGACATAACGAACAGCTTTTTGATCGCTATAAATTCCGAATTGAGAAAAAGCAGTTAATTCATAACCAATTTCTTCCAAAACTTCTCTTTGAACTGCTATTTCTGGAGTTTCTCCAGGTTCGATATGTCCACCAAATAAAGCCCAATATCCAGGAGCTATAATATTAGGAATATTATCCCGTAATTGCATCAAAAACTTATTCTCTCGATAGAGAATAGCAACGGCTACATTCACTAATTGACTGTTCATAAATTTGTTGACTTTTAAATAAATTTTCCGATATTTTTGATGGAATTATATCATGGTTTGGCACTGTTTTTAAGATTAAAAAATATATCGTCTTGATCAGATTTTTAAAAAACTCTAGGGACATGACTACTATATTATAATCCCCAGAATTAGCGATTAAATTACTCCTCCATAAATCTTAACTATCAAGACATGAATTAACGACCTAAAAGATATTGCAATTTGATCTCAATATCAGTATTTGAACCTGCTACGAAAACAGCAGCTTGATTAAATTTAGGTGGACCTGTGAGAATTGTTGGATTGTTAGAAAAACCAAAACCTTCTATGGGAATACCAAAAGAATTAGTGTTCATCATACCATCTTCATTAGCATCATGAATTAAAGCAATGGCATAATTCCCTGGTTTTAAGTTCTTAAAAGTCAGTTTTTGACGATCTTCTGTGATCTTGATACATTCGGATTTTACAGCTTTTTCACTATCACTAGGAAATCCTTGACTTCCAGAAAAAATACTAGCACAAATTTTCCCAGATTGGTTTTTTACTCCTGCCACATTAATCGTCAAGTTACCATTAAAATCTGCTCTGGCACTATTTAAAAATAGCAAACTTCCCAAAATTGGAAGTAAGACTATTAGTCCTTGATTTGATGCTTTCCCTAAGATGATTTTTAACTGTTCTTTCATTAACTAATTTACCCTCTATTCAATAGAACTAATATTTTATCGAGCCATCTTGTCCATGTAGATTTTACGATTGTGTAATAGCTACAATAAAATCACTCTTACAAGTATAACAGGAACTAAGAAGATGTTAAAAATCCTGAAGATTAAATTCTGATGTAGTGACAGAAAAATTAATTGACAATTAGGGACTGCTGATAGCGTAGCGTTAGCCATATAAGCCTAAAACCATTGATTAACAAAGGGTTTCGCGGATTTTTACCACAAAAAAGTGCCAGCTTTTGGCTATTGGTGTCTCAAAATAAGTGCATTTTTCTTGGTCGAATTTGGAAAATTGAGGATATCCAGACAGTTAAAACTGGTCCCTAGTCCTTGTTCCCAGTTAAGAGTTCCCTGTTCCGTGTTCCTTTGTTATCATGACAATTTTTAACGCCAACTTACTGAATGAAAATAATTATTAAAAAAAATCCGCTGTCACGGGAATTATGGAGTATAATATACGTTGTATTTTAGTTTCAACAACTGCAAAAATCTGGATTTTATCTGGTTGCAGGAAAATCACCCTATAGTCAGTAACTTAATGGTTACATATCTGGATGATTCCAGAAATTAAGCCTTGATTAACAAAGGACTTTTCAACTAATCATGATTTCTTTTATGCGAAACTCCATGTTGACAGGATTGCTCTTAGCAGGCATTATATCCCTACCTTTAGGGATAGTCGCTCAAACCCCCGGTTCATCTATCGCTCTAGCTGATGCCAATAATCAGAACCGTGATTACAATCAGTATATGCGGGAAGGATACAAAAAAACCGCAGTTAGAGAATTTAGAGGGGCTTTAAATTCATTCAAAAAGGCTGAACAATTACGTCCGGGCGATCGCTATGCTCAAAATGCTATCAGAAATGTACAGACCTACATTAATAGTCGGAGTAAAATCCTGAGCTTTGTCCCCACTAGACCCGTCAGACTCAGAGAAGGAGGAACAAGAACATCAGAGTGCTTGAAGCCTAGTAATCTGAATGGGAAAAATCGTCAATCAGAATTAACAGCCTTAACGGCCATGTCTGATACTGACAACTCACAACTGACAACATCAGATCATCCGACATTCTTTTTCTACATTCCTAAAACTGCTCAACCAATTCAATCTCTGGAATTTGTCCTCAAGGATGAGTCTGATAAACCCTTGTACACCAAGAATTTCAACACACCCCCCCAAGGAGGCATTTTCAGCATTAAAGTACCTGATCATCGTCCATTAAAGCAAGATCAGAAATACACTTGGATGTTATCAGCAAATTGCTCTAATTCGGGCAACAAACCAGACCTATCCTTAACCGGTGCAATTCAGGTTGTTAATGATGATAACCTCTCAGCTGCCATCCAACAAACCAGTGATCCTATAGAGCAAGTAATGCTTTATGCTGCATCTGGAATTTGGGAAAATGCCATTACGACCTTAGCTGATTTACGTCGTCAAAAACCCAATGATCTCACAGTTCAGAATTATTGGGAGCAATTATTAACATCAGTTAAACACTTGGAAGAGGCAAACATTGCCCAAGAACCACCTCTGAATTGAGGATAATTGAACAGTTTTTTGGAAATATTTAACCCAGATCCCCGAATTATTTAATAAGTCGGGGATCTTTTGATTTACAGCACTTCCTGATGTTATGAGGTACAAGAACCCCACCCCCAACCCCCTCCAATATCAAAAGTTTATCCTTTTCTTCCCCCCGCTGCGGGGGGATTGAGGGGGGTGCGAGGAGGGGGCTTAAGATGTACCTCATAAGAGCGGAAACCCCTGTAAGAGGATTTACAACCAATTACCTAAAAGAACGTAACCTGCCCAAAAATTAGGATCTCTGTAATCCTGACTTTGCAGTAATGCTAGTTGGGCTTGACGTAAAGCATCGGCTTTACTAATATTCTGATTCTTAAAGGCCTCATAAAACTTACCCATAAGCATGGAGGTGGCTTTGTCATCAACTAGCCACAAAGTTCCCAATGTACTCCGTGTACCAGCCCTAACAGCAATACCAGCTAATCCCAAAGATGCTCTCTTGTCCCCCGTTAAAGTCTCACAGGCACTCAATACTAGTAATTCCACTGGATCTCTCGAACGCAATAAATTATCTAACTCATTGACTCTTAATTTCTGATCGGAGGTGACAATAAAAGTCTGATCAGGTTGGGAACTAAAAGCACCATGAGTAGCCAGATGAATAATTGAAAAAGAGGAGGAATTAAGCCTATTATTCAAGGCGTTGCTCGTAAAATCTTGGTTGAGTAACTTAGTTGAATTAGGTAATACAGATTTAATGTTATTGATTTCATCCTCCACAAATCTTAACTGATCAAACTCCCTACCTTCAATAATTCGTGATTCACTCAACCCAGCGATTAATGCCGGGATATTTTTCTTTTGCAAACGCTGAACGTCCACCAGTTGTAAACTAGGAGCTAAAGCAATATTATACTCTTCAATCAAATATTTTGATTGACCATTTTCCTGACCCTTGCTTAACACCGACATGGGAAAATTTTGCAAAGAACTATCCAGAACAAAAACTAAAGTTTTCACTCCATTCTCCTGTAAATCTTTTTCCCCAGGACGAATAATCAAATCATATAGTTTTTCAGCAATACGAGGTAATTTGTTACCACTAGTTCCATCACTTTTAGCGGTAATACTAGGTATTGCACTTGCAATCTCACGCTCAAAATCTTGTTTATTTCCCTCAATCTTGGAAGTATAATGAGTTAAAGGCCTTTTGGGTAATTTGACAATCACTTCAAAACGGTCTTCTAATAGCACAGGATAAATCAGCGCGGCATTAGGATCTTGTTTATCAATTACCTCATCAATACTCACTGGCTTGCTAGAATTATCATCACAGGCTAATCTCAAAAAGTTTTCTAACTCTGCTAATTTCAAAGAATCAATGGTTTCACGAGCCAATTTCAGGTCTTCTGGTGGTACTTCTTGCGGTTGCAAAAGTAAACTCACATATTCTAGATAAACAGGCTCAGTATTATCCCGGAAATTAAATTGACTTTCCCGATTAACAGCAACAAAATCACGGCGCAGAGATTTCAGTGTGGCTAATGATGTTTGATAAGAGTTAAGAGCCTCTTTATTTTTGCCCTGAGCCTTAAATATCCTTCCCTCTTGCCATTGCCATTGATAGGTTAGTTCTGGCGCTTGAGCTTGGCGAGAATAGTCTAATGCTTTTTGGGTGTAATTATTAGCACCATTCCAGTCTTGACGACCTTCGGCTAATTTACCCAATAATCCCATAATAGAAGATTGTGTCCCCTTGTCCTCCAATTGACTGGCAACTTCATCAGTTTGATTTAACATCTTCACCGCTGCTTGCAAAGATTCATCTTTCACAGATGATAAATTTAGGGTGGTTGGTTTTAGACAATTCGGCTGTTGTTGCTCTAAACACAGAGAATTTTTCACGTATTTAATTTGAGCATAAATACTTTCTCGACTAGGTGACAAATAGGTTAATGGAACTTTGATTTTATTTTTTAAATCAGTGGCTTCTTTCCATTTTTCCTGTCCCATTTCCTTGTTTTTCTGCCCCTCATCGTTTCCTTGTTCTAGTTTATTTTCTCCCTGTTTTGTGAATAATTCTCCTTGTTCCATTAATATCTCTAATTGACTCAGTTGAGACTGAAGTTGGACAATCCCTAAAGGAGAAACAGAAGCCGCTTTTTGATATTGAGCTAAAGCTTGTTCTTGGTATTTACGTCCCTGGTCATTATTTAGTTCTATACTTCTATTAGCTAAGTCCCGTTGAGTGTTACCTAAATTCAGTAAAACCTTGCTCTGATCTTCTTGAAAACCATTTTTTCCGGCAATATCTAAACTAGCTTGGAGAATTTTTTCAGATTCTACCAAATTACCTGTCAAACGCATGACATTACCAAGACTTATCAAAGCCTTAGTTTGATAGGTTTTATCAAAACTACCTGATATTTTGTCCTTGATTGTATTAATTTCTAAATCAGAAATCATACATTTTTTATCAGTATAACCAAGAACAGCAAATAAAGTTTGACAAGCTCGCGGATACAGTCCCAAGTCTTGCATAGCTTGAGCTTGGTTAATCTGATTTATCAACCCCATTTGATTATTTACAGAGTTAGGATATAGTTTCGCTGCTTGCTGCCATGTATTTAAAGCTGCTTGAGAATCTCCGGCTTTTTGCTGAAGTTGTCCTTGAATATCCAGGGCTTGAGCTAAAATCCTCTGTTGTTCTGTAGTAATTTTAGCAGACTCCAATATCTTCAGACTTTGATTAATTTCACTTTTCGCTAATTCCCATTTTCCCTGTTGCTGATAAGTCAAAGCAAGATTACTTCGTACTAAGGCTTGATTAAGAGAATCCTGGGCTAAGGACTGGATAGCTTGTTCCCAAATTGGGATAGCTTCGCTAAATTTCCCAGCTTTATACAATTGGCTTGCTTGTTCAATTAATTGGCCATTATCCGGTTGATTTGTCTGATTTTGGGCAATTACGGGAGTAATAGTCAGGGAAAAACAAAAAAGTAAAATCAGTGGCAAAAAACGATAGAATCTTTTTTGCAGAGAAAATTTGTTTTTCTGGGTTGTTTTCCGGGTTTTTTTCTGATTTATTCTCATTTTTAACTCTACCTTAATTTGATGCACAAGTAATAGCAGTATTGACTCTCTCAGCGGGGTTTCCTGTGGAATGAGCGACCAAAACCACATCTCCCTGACTATTGATTTCCCAACCCTGGGCTGGAATAATGGTTTTAAATGCTGTTTTCTCCATATTTGTAGATGTAGGGTTAATAGCAGATGATGATTTTACAGATGTGGGTGCAATTAAGTCTACCTCTATCTCATTACTACTAAAAAGTTGATCTGAAGTCAAAGCTAAACCCCCCCTACCTTTAACTATTAATGGATTTTGTGAATTTTGTCCTTGACGGCAAGAATTTGTGACAATGGTAGCAGTAAGTAAATTTTCAGGTAAATCAATTAATCCTTGACTAGGATCTACTTCTGGTGTCTTTGTGTCTACAACTCCATTCACACCTGTTTCCGAACTAGCGTCAATTTGATTATCTTTATATCCGAATATTCCCTGGGTGGTAATCTTGATATTCCCACCGTTACCTTGCTTTGCATTGGCACTAATGTTACTACCATTACCAATAATAAATTTAGTGTCAATTGTCACGTTACCACCATTACCATTTTCCCCCGCACTAGCTTCAATTTTGCTATTATTTTGACGGATAGTATCGGGAATATTCAGGTTAATATTACCGCCCTGACCACTTTTGGTACTGGCATTGATGGTAGAATTATTCAGATTTAGGCTATTTCCTCTGAGGGTAATATCACCACCGTCTCCTGACCCTTGACTATTCACGGTGATTTCAGAATCATCCAATTCTATCAGTGTGGAGACATTATATTCTGAGATGAATCCTGCAACACATCCCCCCACGATGCAAGAATTATAATAAAATTCGGGGTCAATGTTAATGCTTCCTGCTTTTCCCGTAGAATCTGAACTAGCCCCGGAGGAGATGGTGCTGCTATTGGTTAATTTGAGGTTGTCTGTGATTCCAAGTTGAATATTCCCAGCATCACCTTTACCACCAGTTTCAGTAGCAATATAACCATTTTTTAATGTTAAATTAGAGATATTAATGTTGATATTACCACCTTTTCCCGCACTATCTCCAACCGTAGAACTATCAACCCCACTTTGATCAATGGTAATGTTCCTTGCTTTTATATTAATATCACCAGCATTACCTTTACCAAAGGTACTGGCATTAATAATACCATCATTTTCCAGAGTTAAAGTTGAAGTATCAATAGTAATACCTCCACTATTCCCCTCTCCTGTATCGAATACCCCACTAGTTAGCTCTCCCCGGACATTTACTCCTTCAGTAGCCTGAATTTCGATTTTCCCAGCATCACCTTTACCATCAGTTGCAGTACCAATAATACCATTTTTTAATGTTAAATTAGAGGTATTAATGTTGATATTACCACCTTTTCGCGCACTATCTCCAACCGTATAACTATCAACCCAACTTTGATCAATGGTAATGTTCCTTGCTTCTATATTAATATCACCAGCATCACCTTTACCACCAGTACTAGTAGCAATTCCAGAAGGAATATTATTGTCACCAACGCCCTTAATGTTTATATCACCAGCTTTGATAGTGATACCCCCACTATTCCCCACTGCTGTATCGAATACCGCACTAGTTAGAAGTCCTCCAATAGTCACCCCTTCAGTAGCTTGAATTTCGATTTTTCCCGCATTACCTTTACCAGAGGTACTGGCACTAATATAACCACCATTTTCCAGGGTTAAAGTTGCAGTATCAATAGTAATATCCCCGCCATCTCCCTCTCCTGTAGCCGTTACCCCACTAGTTAGGAATCCCCCGACATTTACCCCTTGGGTAGCCTGAATTGCGATATTCCCAGCATTACCTTTACCACCGGTACTGGCACTAATAAAACCACCTTTTTCCAGAGTTAAAGTTGAAGTATCAATAGTGATACCCCCGCTATCTCCCTCTCCTGTAGCCGTTACTCCACTAGATAGCCCTCCCAGGACAGTAACCCTTTCAGTAGACTTAATTGCGATATTCCCAGCATTACCTTTGCCACTGGTAAGGGCAGTTATTCTACCACCATTTTCCACAGTTAAATTTGCAGTATCAATAGTAATACCTCCACTATTCCCCTGTGCTGTATCTTTTACGTCACTAGTTAGCCTTCCCCGGACATTTACCCCTTGGGAAGCCTGAATTGCGATATTCCCAGCATCACCTTTACCATGGGTATCAGTATTGATAGAACCACCATTATTTTCCACAGTTAAAGTTGCAGTATTAATGGTGATTTTACCCCCGCTATTTCTATCTATTGTCTCTATTGTACTGAATACCCCACTAGTTAGGAGTCCCCCGACAGTCACCCCTTGGGTAGCGTTAATTGTGATATTTCCCGCATCACCTTTACCAAGAATACTGGTACTAATAATACCATCATTTTCCAGAGTTAAAGTTGAAGTATCAATAGTAATACCCCCGCTATCTCCCTCTCCTGTATTGAATACCGAACTAGATAGCCCCCCTCGGACATTTACTCCTTGGGTAGCCTTAATTACAACATTTCCAGCATTACCTTTACCACTAATATCGGCACTAATAATACCAGCATTTTCCAGGGTTAAAGTTGAAGTATCAATAGTAATACCTCCGCCATTTCCATCTCCTGTGCGCGTTACCCCACTAGTTAGGAGTCCCCCGACAGTAACCCCTTGGGTAGCGTTAATTGTGATATTCCCCGCATCACCTTTACCAAGAATACTGGTACTAATAATACCATCATTTTCCAGAGTTAAAGTTGAAGTATCAATAGTAATACCTCCGCCATTTCCATCTCCTGTGCGCGTTACCCCACTAGTTAGCCTTCCCCGGACATTTACCCCTTGGGTAGCCTGAATTGCCATATTCCCAGCATTACCTTTACCATAAATATCGGCACTAATATAACCACCATTTTCCAGAGTTAAATTTGCAGTATCAATAGTAATACCCCCGCTATCTCCCTCTCCTGTACTGAATACGTCACTAGATAGCCCCCCCCGGACATTTACCCCTTGGGTAGCCTGAATTGCCATATTCCCAGCATTACCTTTACCATAAATATCGGCACTAATATAACCACCATTTTCCAGAGTTAAATTTGCAGTATCAATAGTAATACCTCCACTATTCC
>JBJUHT010000290.1:0-4361 GCA_046070105.1 Dolichospermum sp. | reverse complement strand
GCTTCTGGTATACTAATTCCCATGATTTCCGTATTAATAACAGATAGAACCTTACCCCACGAACGAGGTAGAATACTGAGTATTTCCTTCATGGGATTTGATGTAGGTTTAGCTACGGCAGGTGCAATTTTGGGAACATTTGCCCAAACCTTTGGTTATCGTAGTATGTTTGGTTTAATCACAGCTTTAACAGTTTTGGCGATTGTAATTTTCTTAACTCAATCTAGCCGCGATATACGGAAATCTCTAGGTTTTGCCTTTGGTCTTCATCAAGATGTCTATGCTGTCAAATAATAACAGAAAAAATCAACTTAATTATGAAGGAAAATTACTGGCTGGATTAAATTTATTATGTCTCCAAAACAAGAAACAAAAAAATATTATAAATGGGTTTGGGATGTATCTTTAGGTGGTGAATTTGATGATTGGGGTACTAGCACATACTTCATGGAAATTGGCAATACATTATATCCTCTTAGACAAATAGAAGTATATGAAAATGGCAATGTTTTATTTTATGATCATAGCCACTTCTTAGACGATTATGGAATGTTATGTGATCAAAAAATAGATGTATTAGATATACAAGAATTTGAAATTACCCAAGCAGAATTTGAGCAAGTATGGCAGACAAAAATTCCTATCAATAGACCCGTAACCAAAAAGAATATAGATCCCAAAAACCCTACCCAGATCAATTCTCTACAAACTTTCTAGATCAGAATAATTCTTGTAGATAAGTCTATTTTTTTGATAATATTAAAACCTTACCCTTAACATTCCATGCAGCACGAAACCCAACTAAGTCTCTTTGATAACCCCAGCTTGAACCAGCGAATGCTAATTCCTGTCAATGGACAAATACCCATTGTCCCCGGAACTTATGAGAATATGACAGAATTAGAAGAACACTGTCATCACTGTCACCGTTGTCCATTAGCAGTCAACCGAACTCATGCTGTAGTAGGCCGTGGTAACCCCCAAGCCAAAATTATGATTATCGGGGAGGCACCGGGAAAAAACGAAGACGAAACAGGTTTACCATTCGTCGGTAGATCAGGACAATTACTAGAAAACATCTTAGCAGCAGTTAAATTAAGTACAGATACAGATATATATATAGCCAATATTTGTAAGTGTAGACCACCAGAAAATCGTGTACCCACTGGAGACGAAATAGCAGCTTGTAAACCCTACTTATTAGAGCAAATTCGTCTAGTTAACCCCAAAATCATTTTATTGACAGGTGCGACCTCAGTTAAAAGTGTAATTGGCGACAAACGACCTATTACTAAAATTCGTGGTCAATGGTTGGAATGGGAAGGACGTTTATGTATGCCTATTTTTCATCCCTCCTATTTATTACGTAACCCTTCGCGGGAACAGGGAAGTCCCAAATGGTTAATGTGGCAAGATATACAAAAAGTACGTGATCATCTGGATGAAATCAACCAAGACGAAAATTAAGGACTACACAACCAAGACCATTATACTCGTCAATACTCCACTCCTATAACTTGATAAAGTAAGAAAGTCAGAATATTTAAACCATCAGATTTTACCATTAAAACATGGGCAGCCAGAGAAAAATGTATTGGGAACTCGATTTTTACTCCCGTCCAATTTTGGACGAAAACCAGAAAAAAGTGTGGGAAATGTTAGTTTGCGAAAGTCCCACAGACATTAGTACACCGACAGATACTCTGTTTCGCTATGCTAAATATTGCCCTAGTACCCAGGTAAATTCCGGTTGGTTACGGACAGCAATACAGGAAGCTATAGAGAAAGCAGGTACAGCACCTACCAAAATCCGCTTTTTCCGTCGCCAAATGAATAATATGATTACAAAATCCTGTCAAGACGTGGGAATACCCGCAGCACCAAGTCGTCGCACATTATTTCTCAACCAATGGATACAGCAACGCATGGCAGAAGTTTACCCCCAAGAACCGGGCTATCAGGGAGTGACTAATTCTTCGGTGCGTTTAGAGCGACCCTTGCCCCAGCGTCTACCAGATGCCTTAGAAGGAAAAACATGGATTTTTGTGACATTAACAGTCAGTGATTTTGCTGATATGCCCGATTGGGAAATAGGCTTTGGTGAAGCATTTCCTTTAGAACTAGCAAAATTATCACCAGAGACACGCATTCCTGGGATTTTGATTTTCTCACCCAGGGCTTTACCAATAGCCGCTTGGATGTCCGGTTTAGAAATGGCTTATTTACATTTTGATACCAGTAATGGCAACAGATTGATTTTAGAAACTGGGGCTACAGAAAGTTGGGTTGTGGCTAATATCCGCACCCCCGAACTTTTAGCAGCAGCACAGGGCTTTGCTGTAGCCAAAGCACAAGCCAATGGAGTTCATTTTATCGGAGTGCAGTCCCATAGTCAAGCCCAGTCCTTTGAGGGATTTTGGCTGTTACAAGAAATCAATTTGCCATGAGGGTACAAGCAGGGATAAGCTCTAAACTGGTGCAAATGAGTGTTTCTTATCTGTTCCCAGTTAAGAGTTCCCTGTTCCCTTTTCCCTGTTCCCTTTTTTGTAACTGTTAATGACACGCTAATGAGATAATAATGTGCGAATCATAAGCGGTTTATATCCAAAATCCATAATTTATCAAAGTCCATGGGTTCTGTAAATTTGTTACAAGATACACTGGCAGAACAGTTACTAGAACTTGCCTTCAAATCTGGTGCTGAGGCAGCAGAGGTGTATCAGTCAAGATCGCTTTCTCGACCGGTTTTTTTTGAGGCCAACCGTCTCAAACAAATAGAAACCAGTCAATCTCAAGGTACAGCCCTGCGGTTATGGCGGCATGGTTGTCCTGGTTTAACAGTAGCTTATGGTGATGTTGATCCCCAGGCTATGGTGGAGAAATCTTTGGCACTGAGTCACTTAAATCCACCAGAAGAAGTAGAATTAGGGAGTCATAGCGGCAAATCCTACCCGGATTTAGGCAAATCTGTATCTGTCGAAAGGTTGATTAATTGGGGTAAAGAAGCGATCGCTTTGATTCGTGATGTCTATCCAGATGTCCTTTGTCATAGTGAATGGGAATGTGATCTAGAGAACACTAGACTAATCAACAGCCAAGGTTTAGACTCTCATTACACTGACACCACACTTAGCTGCTATATGTCAGCAGAATGGGTCAGAGGTGATGATTTTCTCAATGTTGCTGATGGTCAAACCCAACGAGATCAACTTCACCCTGAGAAAGTCGCCGGTCAAATTTTACAACGCTTAAATTGGGCTAAGGAAAATGTTTCTAGTCCCAGTGGTCGTTGTCCTGTCTTGTTCACTTCCAAAGCAGCAGATATGCTATGGGGAACTGTACAAGCAGCTTTGAATGGTAAACACATTCTCGAAAAATCTTCTCCCTGGGTGGATAGATTAGGTAAACCGGTCATTGCACCCACCCTTACTCTTTACCAGAACCCAACAGCAGGACCCTATAGCTGCCCCTTTGATGATGAAGGTCAACCTACCCAGTCATTAATATTTATCGCCAATGGAATTTTACGGAATTTTTATAGCGATCGCACTACGGGACGAAAATTAAATAGCGGTAGCACTGGTAATGGTTTCCGTCCTGGTTTAAGTAGTTATCCCACACCGGGGCTATTTAATTTCCTGATTCAACCCGGTAATCTTTCCTTATTACATTTAATTAGTAAAATAGATAACGGCTTAATTATCGATCAAATGTTAGGTAGTTGTAGCGGAATATCTGGTGATTTTTCTATTAATGTTGATTTAGGATATTGGGTAAAAAACGGTCAAATAATTGGCCGGGTTAAGGATACAATGGTAGCAGGAAATGTCTACACAGCCCTCAAACAAGTGGTGGAACTCGGTGGAGATGCAGATTGGAACGGTTCTTGTTATACACCATCCCTGATAGTAGAAGGACTTTCTATTACGGGGAAAAATAGTTAAAATACCAATATTACCGCCTTTATGCGTCATCTTTTATATGCCCCAAATACCAAAGTAGCTATGGGTTGTTACCATACATTAGAAAGACCTAAATAATTTAAAGCTTGTAGAGAGGAATTTACCTTTCTACAAGCTGTTTACACAACTTCTAAAAGCCTTTAATGTCGCATTTCTGCCTATAGTTCGACTTTTTTCTAAATATTGAGGAATAACTGCAATTAAAGGTAAATCAGGAAAATTTAAACTAGATTTCGATTCCACATAAACACCATCTTGTAAAACATTAATTTGCAAAATTCCGTTTTCAAACCGCCATACTTCAGGAACTTTTAAACCTTGATATATATTCAAATGGGTACGGGAAGTAATATCAATTTCTAAAGCTAAATCTGGAGGAGGGTCAATTGTTAAATCTAA
>JBJUHT010000289.1:0-4331 GCA_046070105.1 Dolichospermum sp. | reverse complement strand
AAGTAAAAATGGCTGATGATTTTAGCGATCGCACAACAGACTGCGATCGCTGCCTAGGTCATTCTCAACCCACCAAAGTTAGGATTGCTCATCCAAGAAATTAAATCTCTTGAGAAGCAATTACTGAGCTTGCGGGTTGAGAGTCGAAGTTATCCCTTAAATGAACTGATCGCGTTTAGCTCGGCTTTTATGACGATGAAAGCCATTGCCAGCAACTTAAATCAAATGAGTCAAGACTTACCTGCCTACACCCAATAGGTAAGCTGCTACGTTAGTTGCATCTTTGGCCCTACAGCGATAGCTAACGGTGAAGTTGGGCTGCTATCGCTACTGGTTTTTAATTAGCCTTTCATACAATGTAACGACGGATGGGAGGGGTCAGCCTTCAGCAATTCATAATTTTCATCCGCTACCTGCTGAATAGATTCAGGTAAAGAGTCATAGCATTGCCAAAATCTACGAGTCGTAAAATGCATCAAATTGCTCGGTAGTACCCTGACTCAAAATCAGCCATTGCTTCTTCAGCTAAGGTATCTAGTTTGCCAACAGCAATATCATCCTCAAGCTGTTCGTCCCAACGCTGATAATCCAAATCAAAAAACCACTCTAGAAGCTGATTAAAATCATTAGGTGAAAGCTGGAGAATTGCAGTTTCGAGTTGCTCAAGCGTTAACATTGTCCTTCCTCTACTAACGTTAAAGGCAAGATTCGGAAAGTTGTGGTGTACCCCTTGTAGACAAAGGATAGTTTCTTAATTATAGCGGATCGAATCAAGCCCGCAATTACAGTTTGCCAGTGCCTCCGTTCTTGAATCTAACTCAATATCTCGTGTTCTTGAGCATAGCGCCAGACTACGCGATCGCTATTTTCCATCGACAATCTAACCTCTCTAAAGGCGTTCCCCATATCCGTTGCGTCATTGGTGGGAGTTGGCAGTTTTGACCAACTTTTATTATATTGTTCAAGGGTTTGAGGAGGCAGGCGATCGCCTTAATCAATCCTTAGCCCTCAATAACCTGGCTGACCTTTCCCCTAGATCTGCGGCATAACGGTGAAGTTAGGCAATTGGTACAACTTGGAGACGTAACCCAAGCGATTGTATAACCTTAAGAACCGTGGCAAACTCTGGATTACCTTCGATTGACAAAGCTTTGTAGAGACTTTCATGCCCCAATCCTGTTTCACGGGCAATGTTTGTCATCCCTTTAGATCGAGCAATATCACCTAATGCTGCTACGACTAAGCTTGGATCGCCATCTTCAAGGGCAGCTTCAAGATATGCAGCTATATCTTCTTTTGTTTCCAGATGTTCCGCCGCGTCCCAAGGGTGGGTTTGGATAGTAGCCATAAAAACCTCCTATAAGTCTTGCGCCAAATCTAGCGCCGTTTTGATGTCCCTTTCCTGAGTCCGTTTATCCCCTCCTGCCAAGAGGATGATTAAGGTCTCACCTCGCTGGATGAAATACACCCGATACCCTGGTCCATAATCAATCCGCAGTTCCGAAACGCCTTGCCCTACTGGTTTAACATCTCCTGGGTTGCCCATAGATAAGCGCCGAATACGAATGTCTATACGCGCTTTTGCTTGGCGATCGCGTAGTGACTTAAACCACTGAGAATAGATTTCAGTTTCGCGGATTTCAATCATGCTCTAACTGTATCCTGTAGGATACGGGAAAACAAGCAGCTTAAGCAAAATAGCAAAATTCTGATTAAAGATATCGTCTTGAACAATTAAAACAGGGCGACGATAGCCAGGTTCTGAACCAATTGGAGCAGGTAAACTTGCCCACCAAATTTCTCCTCGATACACTACCAATCCTCACTTGGCAGGGACATAAACTGTATCTTTGCTAAAACTGGATCTAGTTCAGAAGACTCTTCAGAATAGATCTGATTTAGTTTGCCCAAAATCTGATCTCGGTTGTATTTTCGCAAATAAGCTTTTAATGCCTTTGTATAAAGCTCACTACGTGATACACCTAGCTGTCTAGCCAGCGATTCTGCCTCTTCAAAAACCGGGTCTGGAAGTGAAATTGCTGTTTTCATCGCTACCTTCACCATGATTACGACATCTTAGTTATACCTTGGTTATACTAAAAATGCAAGAGGGGATAAGTGCCTCAACCCAGAAGCAGAGCAGGCTAACGATTGCGTTATGCCGTGTTGTCTATCGCTACAAACGCAATCACCCAATGTTTTAATAATACTACGGAATCAAGATTCGCCTCGCACCTCGATAGGTATGAATATCAAGCACAATTTCAACAAGACTTTCAATACACCGACCTCGATATTCGGAATCATTCAAAAGCCGATCAGCATTGCTAACGGTGATCACAGGCAATGATTCTGAGGTATTTTCTTCACGCATGACCTGCTCTAGCGAATCTTTCCCTTTCATACTGCGATTAGCGGTAAGCAAAATCATCTGATTCTCTTGAGCAAGCCGCCAAACTGTCCTGTCATCACTGTTGATCGACAAATCCATCTCTGCAAACATGACGAACTGAATCGGGACGATATCAAGCCAGCCCTGAGTTGCGATCGCACCAAAGAAAACCAAGGCATGACCTTTGAGATTGTGATCGATCAAAAAAATCATACTTTGGACTTACGCTTTGCCTTAGCCACTCGAAGCTTTTCCCAAGCAGCCTCGGTTCCGGGCTTAGGTGGTTGCGCAGCACTTCGAGCAACTCGCTCACGATTTTGCTCTTCATAGTACAGTCGGAGTTCTTCAGCCTCTTTGAGAACTTGCTGGTACTCAGCTTCTACCTCTGGACGATGAGACTCAATATAAGCCAGGGCAATATTAATTTGTTCTTCCGTCAGATCAAACAATCCCTGAATAAACTTAGATGGATATTGAGCAGTCACGTAATCCATCACGTCATACAGAGTAATACGAGTATCCGCAATTGTAAGCCCTCGCTCTGTGCGGATTATAGCTGTTTGTCCATTCGATGCCAGTGCCATAGCAGTCTTAGCTTTTAATCATTTAATTCCATAGTAGCGCACAAAAAAAGCAAGGGGAGCCAACGCCCCCCAACGACTGATTCACAAAATCCTTAATCCTCGACCCAGACTGCTTACCATGATTTTAGTTTATCATTGATCGCTTTATTAAGTCAGGTGCAACGTTGTGTTATACCCGATCGCTTTGGCAATCACTTAATCTTGGCGATCGATATGATGTAGCCTGTGTTAGCGTTAGCGTAACGCACGGATTTTGAACATTAGATAAGGTGCGTTACATTTCATTAACGCACCCTACAAAATCGGCGATCGCACTTGCTCTCGTTTGCGATATTGAGTTTGTTACATTTTAATAATCAATTGTGTTGAGTACGTTATTTTGTAACGCGCAAGATAGGTGTTTCACCTACCGTGACATTGCCAGAAAGCTTGTTCAATTCTTTAATTTCATCCATGTTGGAGATAACAACTGGTGTTAGAGTTGATTTTGCTTTCTCTTCTAAAAGAACTAAATCAAATTCGAGGATAATATCACCTACTTTAACTGTTTGACCTTCTTCGGCAATACGCCTGAAGCCTTCCCCCTTTAATTCCTCTGTATCTATACCAAAGTGAATAAACAGTTCAATCCCTTCGTCAGATTCTATAGAAAACGCGTGGTTTGTTTCAAATATCTTGCCGATTGTTCCATTTACAGGGGCAACCATTTTGTTTCCTGATGGTTTTATAGCGATACCATCCCCAACTATTTTCTTAGCGAACACAACGTCAGGAACATCCTCTATATTGATAATTTCGCCAGAAATTGGTGCAATGACTACGATTGCATCTGCATCTAAACCATCGTCGTTTATTAGGGATTTCAATTTATTAAAAAGACTCATATTACATCTCCTTATGATAATTGATGTGGATGTTTTTATTGTACTGAATGTGTTACTGCCTGTATGTTAACCAAGTTGTTGGATAAAGCTAACTATATATTATGCGGAAAGTTTCCGTATATCACGCCAAATACACATTTTTTAAAGAATCTTTCCGTATATTATGCTCAAATGGAGCGATCGCAAGAAGTTTTCCGTATAATATTACGATAAGCGTGTTATGCCGAATAGCGTACTCTTTTATGAACCCTTCCCCACCCCGAAAACTCCTAGACGTAGTGCGAGAGACAATCCACCCTAGCGCATTACTCCTACCCCACCGAACAAACATATCTGGACTGGATTAAGCGTTATCTGCTCTTCCATCAGAAAATTGCGCTATCGCATTAGACCCACCGGAGGCGATTGAAAATAGGAAACGCTATGGCAACGGCAAGTATGAAATTCGATCGCGGTACTCTTTATCAAGAG
>JBJUHT010000288.1:0-2710 GCA_046070105.1 Dolichospermum sp. | reverse complement strand
TTTACTGATTTGTCACCTCTCAAACAGGTAAGTTTTCATGTAGGGACAATTCATGAATTGTCTCTACAAGATGATTTTGTTCTACCTGAAGTTTCTAGACGGTTAGTATTTGTTAATGGTGTTTATTCACCAAATTTATCTAATACTGAAAATTTACCTTCTGGTTTAAAGCTTGGTAATTTGGATGTTTTACCTGGTGAAGTTGTTCAGGAATATTTAGCGCAAGCTGAAGGTGCTAAAGAGGTTTTTCCAGCTTTGAATACTGCGGCTTTAAATGATGTCGCTGTGGTATGGGTTGCGAAAAATGTGGTGGTGGAAACACCAATTCATCTATTATTTATTTCTGTGTCGGGTGAGTCTGCGACTATTTCTCAACCTCGGGTTTTAGTAGTAGCTGAAAGTAGTTCTCAGGTAAGTTTAATTGAAGAGTATGTTACAGGTAAGATGCCTGTTCCACAAGAGGAGGAGGTTTATTTTACTAATGCTGTGACGGAAATCTGGGTACAGGAAAATGCTCAGGTTACTCATAATAGGGTTGTGCGGGAAGGTGCGGCGGCTTTTCACATTGGTAAAACTGCTGTTACTCAAGCCAGATATAGTCGTTATAATTGTAATGCTGTAACTGTTGGTGGTAAAATCTCTCGTCATAATTTGGAGATATTACAAACTGGTGAACAAACAGAAACGACCCTGAATGGTTTAACTGTAATTGTTGATAATCAGTTGGCTGATACTCACAGTGTTTTATCTTTAAATCATCCCCATGGTGTTAGTAAACAATTACATAAGTGCATTATAAGCGATCGCGCTCATGGTGTCTTTAATGGTAAAATATTTGTTCCTAAACTGGCTCAATTAACGGACGCATCGCAATTAAATCGCAATTTATTGTTATCATCTAAATCGAGAATTGACACCAAACCTCAGTTAGAAATCACCGCTGATAATGTTAAATGCGCTCACGGGGCTACCGTCAGTCAATTGGAAGATGATCAAATATTCTACCTGCAAAGTCGTGGTATTGATGAAAATGATGCCCGAAAATTATTAGTTAATGCTTTCGCAGCCGAAATTATTAACTTTATCCCTGTTCCTTCTTTGCGTGAGAATTTGTTAAAAACAGTCACAAGTCTCACAAATAAATAAATGCCTTGCACCAAAGTACAAGTATAATAGCTAAAGTCGGTTAAACCCGACTTTCACTATTAGCCAGGAAATTTATTTCTTGGTGGACCTATGAAAAATCTCTCTGTAACTCTCTTACCTTCGCTTTCTTCGTTCCTTCGTGGTTCATTATTCTTAAATTCAAATTCTGCATAGTTTGTAAATTCTAGTTATTATTCTGAAACTTCTGAAATCCTTAAATATGACCATCACTTCTACCAAAACTCTAGCTGATAAAGTTCGTTCTGACTTCCCTATTTTACATCAGGAAGTTCATGGTAAACCCCTGGTTTATCTGGATAATGCGGCTACTTCTCAAAAGCCTTTGTTTGTTTTAAATGCTTGGCGTGATTATTATGAACAATATAACTCAAACGTTCATCGTGGCGCACATTTTTTAAGTGCAAAAGCTACTGATGCTTATGAGGAGTCCCGTGATAAAATTGCTAAATTTATTAATGCTAAATCACGCCAAGAAATTGTTTACACCCGCAACGCAACGGAAGCTATTAACCTAGTCGCTTATAGTTGGGGAATGCACAATTTACAGCCAGGAGATGAAATTATTCTCTCAGTCATGGAACACCATAGTAATATTGTTCCTTGGCAATTTGTCGCTGAAAAAACGGGTGCAGTTTTAAAGTTTGTGGAATTAACTCCAGCAGAAACTTTTGATTTAGAACAGTTTAAAAACCTGATTTCTGAAAAAACAAAACTGGTATCTATCGTTCATATTTCTAATACATTGGGTTGTATAAATCCAGTTAAAGAAATCGCTGAAATTGCTCACAAATTCGGTGCAAAGTTCTTACTTGATGCTTGTCAAAGTGTTCCCCATACTCCTATTAATGTCCAAGAACTTGATTGTGATTGGTTAGTAGCTTCTGGACATAAAATGTGCGCTCCCACTGGCATTGGCTTTTTATATGGTAAGCTGGAATTACTAGAAGTAATGCCGCCATTTTTCGGTGGTGGTGAGATGATTTCCGAAGTATTTTTAGACCATTCTACCTACGCAGAATTACCCCATAAATTTGAAGCCGGTACTCCTGCAATTGGAGAAGCGATCGCACTTGGTGCAGCCATAGATTATCTTACTAATATCGGTATGGATAAAATCCATAGCTATGAAGCAGAATTAACAGCCTATTTATTCGCCCAATTAGCACAAATACCCCAAATTAGAATCTACGGACCAAAACCCAATGCTCAAGGCGAAGGTAGAGCCGCTCTAGCAGCTTTTACGGTAGAGGGTATCCACGCTAATGATCTATCTACATTATTAGATCAGGAAGGTGTGGCCATACGTTCTGGCCACCATTGTACACAACCATTACACCGTTATTTAGGTGTAGCGGGAACTGCGCGGGCTAGTTTATCTTTTTACAATACTCGTGAAGAAATTGATATTTTCATCAAAGCATTAAAAGAGACTTTGGACTTTTTTGCTGGTGTGTTCAATGAATAAATTTAAGGTGGGTATTTTCCCGCCTGATTTACAGCAGATTCCTTTGTTATAAAGTACATCATAGCCCCCTCCCTGCTT
>JBJUHT010000287.1:0-22245 GCA_046070105.1 Dolichospermum sp. | reverse complement strand
AACAATTCATATTGGGCGTGAGTCAAATTACTGGGGTATGCTTTACTCATGTTACTCTCTCGGTGCTGTGTTCTTTCTATTCACAGCTTACACTGGGAGAGCTTTTTTACTCACTCACCGACTTTTCAAACACCCTCTAAGGTTAAGGGATTTAAAACTCCTCTGAGACTTTTAGATTTTTGTCTAATCATAGAGTCAGTTAATCCCTGTCTTTCCTTAAAATCCCAGTAAAGCTCTAACCAGGGAACTTCAAAAAATGAACTCTCGCATCTGGTTTTTTCTACTAGGACGAAAGCACCGCCTCCTATTATACCATCATAGATTCTTTGCAGTACCTTGAGCCTGTAATTGAAGGGTACAAATTGCATTGTTAAAATACTAGTTACAAAACTAGCATTTTCAAAACATATATTACTACTAATTACATCTTGAAGAAGAAAATTCACATTTGGAGAAGTACATCTAGATCTAGCATTCTCTATCATGGATGGGCTTTCCTCTATCCCAAATAAGTTAATATTTTTTTTTAAAATATGTTGTTGAGATAGCAGTGATAAAGTTGTGCCTGTAGAAGAACCTATGTCGTATATAACACTATTATCTTTGATAAAATACTCGCTAATTTCAACTACCATTCTTTGAATCTCTTCATAAAAAGGCACGCTCTTTACAACATGACTGTCAAAACTTTCACTAACTTGCTGATCAAATCTCCAGTTACCATGACTAGCTAGAATTAAATCGTCAACAGACTCAACTGAATTACTCATATTTTCACAGTTTTATTTTGCTATCTTTACATTGCTACTTAAACTATTTCTCTTTAGAGAGAGTATCACATCTACTACGACAAGTCAATACTTTAAGAGCAGTAAACCAAAAAGTTTTTTCTTAAGGGTGATGGCTTTACCTTAACGGGTGACAAGGTGGCTAAACAGCTTGTTTCATAAGGGGTAGAGCCTGAAAGCCACGTTGAAAGAAGAGGCGTATGCGGCTTAAGCTTTACTAATTTCTGTGCTAATATGTACACAAGAGATGCAAAAAATCGTCTAATTAGATACAATTTATGAACATTAGAAAAAGTTTTGGAGAATAATATGGTCTTATTAAAAGGCTTTGAAATTGAGATGTACACTGGCACGCCTCAAGGTGAAATTGTAGGACTATCGGACAAAATTACTGCCGATTTAGATGGTTTTATGCGTGAACCGGATAGCCGCAATGTGGAGTATATAACTCGGCCATCCATGAGTTATGATAATTTATTGTGTGCTTTATTAGGTCCGAGAAGAGAATTACGGAATTATCTACAAAAATTAGGTAATTACACTTTGATACCGGGTAGTACCTTATCCTTGCCAGGGAGGGATGCCTCCGGGGACATGAACCAACGCTTTTTCCGTTCTGACCCCACTAATACCTATCATGATTACATTGAACAAACCTATGGGACAAAAGTAGTCACAGCCAGCGTTCATATTAATATCGGTATTAGTGATCCAGAGGTATTAATGCGTGCCTGTCGAGTGATCAGAATGGAAGCACCTCTATTTCTAGCCATGAGTGCTTCGTCTCCTTTCCTGGATGGTAAAACTACTGGTTATCATTCTACTCGCTGGGGAATATTTCCGCAAACTCCAGATTTTGTACCCTTATTTACTAGTCATGGCCATCATATTCAGTGGGTTAATGAACAATTAGTTGCAGGTAAGATGCAAAATGTCCGACATTTATGGGCTTCAGTGCGTCCAAATGGCGATCGCCGTCCTTATGAGCTAAATCGTTTAGAATTGAGAATTTGTGACCTAGTAACAGATCCCATTGCCTTGTTAGCGATAACAGCCCTGCTAGAAGCGCGGTTAATTCAAATTATTGAGGATCATACCATTGATCCTTTAACTCAAAGTCCATTTTCTCCCGAAGAACTGATTACCTTAACCATGAAAAACGAAATGGCTGCGGCTACCAATAGTCTTGATGCAAAATTACAGCGATGGCAAGATGGTAATACTATTCTGGCTAGAGATTGGATAGCACAACTCTATCAAGAAATTTGGGGCATTGCCAAACAACAGGGATTTAGTTGTTTTTTGTCCCCACTGCAAAATATTCTACAAACAGGTAATGAAGCTCAACAATGGTTACAACTGCATAAAATAGGCATTGATATTCAGCGTGTAATTGCTCAAGCGATTCTTGCTACTCAGGAACGGGAAGCTGAACTAGAAAGCAAACTATGCTTATCTGTCAGGGAATAGGTACAAAAACCACAAGAGAGGAAGGTTAATTAACCCTCCTTGTCTTCCTTCCGTGTCTTCCTTCCGTTAGGAATACGCTACCACACAACCTCAGCCCCATTCCGCACCCAGGAAGGTAGTTCTCATTAAAGAGTCTCAACATTCATTCAGATTTAGTTATCAAATCACCTTATGTGATTTAAAAAACTAATCAATCGCCAATACTTTTGACATATAAAAAAAAACTATATATCGCCTGTGCATTTTGATAGATTTTCAGATGAAAATAACTTTGAGAATAGACGACTAAAATCAAAAAAGATGCCCCAGATAGTTTTAGTGAACCCACAAATTCCACCTAATACAGGTAATATTGCCCGTACTTGTGCAGCCACAGGCACAGAATTACATTTAGTCGGACCCTTGGGATTTGAAATTAGCGATCGCTATCTTAAAAGAGCAGGGTTAGATTATTGGCCTTATGTTAAACTTCACTATCATGAATCCATAGAAGCATTTCAAAACGTACATCAACAACGCGGAGGCAGATGTTTGGGCTTTAGTGTTCGTGGTAATTTTAACTACATTAATTTTGAATTTCACCCTGGGGATTGGTTACTATTTGGCAGTGAAACAGCAGGTTTATCAAGTTCTATTCTTGACACCTGTGACTCAACCCTATATATTCCCATGTATGAACCTGGTGTCAGGAGCTTAAACTTATCCGTCAGCGTGGCCATAAGTTTATTTGAATGTCGCCGTCAGTTAGGCTATTTGCAATAATAAGATTGAGGAATCAAAATTTTTGATGACTTGATTAAGTGTGATAGAAATATATAGAATAGGGGGAATCATAGTAAAACTGCCGAGACTTTAGTTATTGAAATTAAAAAAATACCATGTATTAAATGACAAATACGGAAATTCGGGGCAAAATGACATAAGAAATTTATATAGATATTTTGATATTTTGAGAGTAAATAGACTCATAAGGTTTTGACTGCCCAAGAGAGAAAAATTAGCAAAAACCTTGACTGTTAATGATTTTGAGAGATATGTATTTAAGACTACGACAGAAAGATGCAAAAATTGCTGATATTGAGATACGGTTGTTTTTTAGATCAGAATAAAAGTAAAGTGTGGAGTTGATGGAGCGGATTGATGCAGAAAATCTTGAAAATGGTGAAAGCCCAATAATCTCGCCGGCGCGGAAGCAAATGAGCCAAAAGCGCCAATAGACCAAGACTTGCTATGATATTTGTTTAGTTTGTGCTACTTACTAGCAGCAAATGAACTGAGGAATTTGTCAACAGCGAAAATTCTTGATTTATGAGGGAGGGAGTCGCCAAAAGGCATCACCAAAAATTTTCAGGTTTACCAAGGTGCATAAACTTGTCCAAATTACCTAAAGCAGGTTAATCTTGCGTAAGTATCTCTGGTGAATATGATCTTGATCTGTAGTTTGATGTGATATCAAATATTCAATAATATCTAACTTAAAAATCAAGATCAGTTAAACAGTATTGATCATAGGAGGTTGTCTTTGAAACGAGCATTAAAGAAAAGAGAGCAGGCTGTATTAAAAAATCACCCCAGCCGCGATGATGCCCCGGTAGGGCAAACAACTGATAGTAAAAATCCCCAAATAACCCTCCGGTCTCGGACTCATCAAGCGGCCATGATTGGTTTGGCAATATCAATGGGGACAGCTAGTCTTTTGGTGACTCGACAAAGTGATCAAGCCCAAGCAGCTGCTCCCATTGGCAGTCAAAAAGCAGTTGGAACAAATTCTGTGGTTTCTGAGACTCAGATCAAATTCAGCGACACCAAGCTAGACCCTCAAAGCGTTTCACGGGTAGGAGGTGTAGTCAATCCTGTGATATTAGAACCAACAGTAGTTTCAAAAGTACCTGGGCTAGAAGCTAAATGGCAAATTGCCACCAACAACACACCTGTCCTCAGTGAAGCATCTCCCAGAGAAGAAACTGCATCCAATGTTTCACCTAGTAACACAGCTGAAAAAAATTCTGTCTACTCGCAAAGCCAATTGGCAAGGGGAGTGGAGAACAATCCCATTGAACCTTTGCCAGTAGTCAATAACAAAGAAACTGAAACGGCACAGGAAATATTGCCGAATAGAGGGCAATATTTCCCAGCAGAGGAGTTGCCAGGTGGAAATGTTGATGCCCAACTAAAAGCACAACAAGAGGTAGCTCTTGGTCGCTTACGGGAGAAATCAAACCGTTTAAGAAACAGTTTGGCGCAGTTAAGAAATCAAAGAACGCAATATCTGCCAAACAGTGGCATGAATGAAGAACAGCCAAACACGGTATCTGATAACTCTCTAGGAAAACAGTTCAAGAATGTGACTAGTTCCAGCCAAGAACTGCTGAATGGATTAAAACAGAACCAGGAATCCAGCATCACGATACAGCTAGGACAAATACCCGCAGCAATTTCCACAAAAGTTGCCGCCTTGCCTCCTTCAACATATCAGGTTAAGCCTGGAGATACATTGGCAGAGATAGCTAACAATTATGGTATTTCAGTTTCCGAGCTAATTAAAGCTAATAACCTTAGCGATCCTCATCAACTGCAAATTAGTCAAAAGCTAATTATTCCGGCAGTGAAGATGGTAGACAAGGTTAACAAAGTAGATAATCCTTTAAACACTCCTAGTTTTAACACCAACTCATTTGTTAAGAACAATACTAGTGTTATAGTTCCTTCACCCATAGTAGCAGAGCAACCTCAAGGTCTTGATGGTCGTGCCATCACTACTAGTAGCATAAATATCCCAGTACCACTAGTGGCAGGAGAGCGGGAAACCAATAATAATCCTGGTGTCACTAATCGTATTAATGTCCCCGCTCCAATAAACCAGAAGCAGATCCCTATTGCCATCCCACAAGCATTACCAATCAAGAGTGAATCTTTTGGACTAGGTGGTGATACAGCATTACCAAGAACCTTATCTGCAAAAGAGGCAGAAAAAATATCCAAAGCTAAAGGTAATGAACGTATTCGCGGCTTACAGGCAGAAATTGAGAGATTGCGTCACAAATACCGCACTCAAGAATCTGGTGTGGCTGCTACGGGGTTTCAAAATAATAGTCAAGCTGTATCTATTCCTATTCAATCAACCAATAATCCCGTAGCGTCTCAAGTTGGACTACAGATTCCTGTACCCAAAGCGATACTACCCAGCTATAACAATCAACCGGTTCGCCCTCTAGTGACGGCTTCTGGGTCTACCAATGAGCCAATTAACCCAGAATTTATGCCCATTAAGACTGGTGTTAGCTCAAATTCTACCCCCAATTCATCTGGGATTAAGTTAACAGTTCCTTCTCCTGGAATCAGTGCTTCTGACTCTTTAGGTAAATTACGAGGAACTAATGTCTCTCCAGCTTTACCACCTTTGGCAGCAGTGGATATATACCTACCAAAAACAACTGAGGAAAACCCCAATTTCCCATCTGATTCTACTACTACCACCTATATGTGGCCGGCTAAGGGAGTTCTGACTTCTGGTTACGGTTGGCGCTGGGGAAGAATGCACAGAGGGATTGATATTGCTAACTCAGTCGGTACACCCATTTATGCTTCCTCTGCTGGTGTGGTCGAGAAAGCAGGCTGGAATAGTGGTGGTTACGGTAACCTTGTGGATATCCGCCATGATGATGGTAGTTTAACTCGTTATGGACACAACAGCCGGATTTTAGTACAAGCTGGTCAAAGGGTGCAACAAGGTCAGACTATTGCCGCTATGGGTAGCACTGGTTTCAGCACTGGTCCTCATATTCATTTTGAAGTTCATCCTGCGGGTAAGGGTGCTGTTAACCCTATCGCTTTCTTGCCAAATCGTTTGTAATTCCTGATGATCTGGAATTAAAGGGTTTTTTGGTAAATTGAGGGGGTCAACTCCCCCCTTTTGAGATTTAGGCAAATGAAAGAAATTTTGGAAATTCGGGAAATTGATGGTTGTCAAATCCAAATTTGTGTGTTATGTTAATAGGAGTTGGTTAAACAACGCGGCTCAGTAGCTCAGTTGGTTAGAGTACGGGACTCATAAGCCTGGGGTCGTCAGTTCAAATCTGACCTGAGCCATTTAATTAATTTTACTATCTCAGTATTTCGGCCTCTAGTCATCAGTAGTTCTAGGGGGATCAATATCGGCTACTTAATAGAGTTTGGCTACCTACCCTGTCCCGCACTCTAATAGTAATTACTTAATGTGATCAAGTGGGTATGGGAGCGCGTTCTCCCCTCTGAAACTTCAACCATGCCTGTTGTAAATCAGCAGGAGCAGGATTACTGACATCATAAATAACAATTACATTAGTTAAAGGTCTATCAGGAGGAACTAAAATACTATTTTTAGTGGCTAAAGCTCTAGAAACACCACCGTCTAAATTCATAGCCTCATAACAACCTATGGCTTTCATTGCCTCCGCTTCTTCTTGCAAAGAGAGGGGGATTTCAAAGTTCGCTAAAATCAGCTTTGTGCCGTCTTTAGTAAAACCAATGGCTGTACGAGTGCTATTACCCAACACAGAGGGATCTTTAAAACCTTCAATTTTGGGGTTGAGCCAAATTTCTCCCTGTCGCAAAAGTCTTGGTCCACCTGTTAAGGAAAACCAATGTTTATGCCATTCTGGTCTACCGTCTGCTCTTGCTGTAACTATTTCCGGTTTGTTACCAATTCCTAACCCTAGAGTAGTACCAAAGTTTTCCCAAGGACTGTATTTGAGAAATTTTCCCCCTGCTATCATGTTACCCATCACTGTTTTTTGGGGATTTTTGGCCGAAAACGTACCGTTGGCTACTACTGTAGCTCCATAACGTAGCACTAGTTTATCAAATTCCTCATCACCACTGGTTTTTTGAATTGTGTTAGCAAAATCGGCATTTTTGGACAAACCTATTGTAATTAAGTTTTTTGGGTCTGTGAGGTCAACTATGGTCTGATAAAAAGGGATACCATTAATTTGACTTTTATTAACCTGTACAGCTTGGCCGTAACTGGGTAAGGTAATTGTTAATCCCTGTGCTAGAGTTGCTCCACTAAGAAATAAAAAGGATCTACGACTGATTTTAGTAATTAGCATAATTGATTTTTTGTAAGTTGTGATTTCTTTTTTCTTTGTTCTTGTTTCTGACTCCTGTATTTTATGAGTAATTATTATATCATTTTTCACAAGCCCTATGGAGTCCTGAGCCAATTTACTCAAGAAAGTCCTCAACAGATCACTCTCAAACAGTATATAGATGTTCCCGACGTTTATCCTGTAGGCCGTTTAGACTGGGATAGTGAAGGACTACTGTTGTTAACAAATGATGGACAGTTCCAGCATCGTCTCGCTCATCCCCGCTTTGGTCATCAACGTACCTATTGGGCGCAGGTGGAACGCATTCCTACCTTAGATGCAATTAATCAATTACAAAATGGAGTGATAATTCAAGATTATCGCACTGCCCCAGCCCAAGTTAAGTTATTGTTAGAAGAACCATCGGTGACACAACGTACTCCCCCCATTAGATATCGCAAAAGTGTTCCTACGGCCTGGCTGGAAATTACCCTCACTGAGGGCAAAAACCGCCAAGTTCGTCGCATGACGGCCGCTGTGGGTTTTCCAACTTTGCGATTGATTCGGGTCAGTATTGCTAATATACAATTACATGATTTAGCCCCAGGACAATGGCGAGAACTCACTCTCATAGAATTAACTAATCTCAATTATGCACCAAAAAAGTAAATTAATCTACTGTAATACTCAATATCCGCGCCCTAAAACCTAACTGTGCCTATAGTATAGGAGAGTGAATCTACCTCTCAATCTAGAAATCAAGGTGCATCTAAATTTCGCTCAGGTATCAAATATCAGTATTGAGTTTTATATATTATCAATGCCAATTGATTCCTGAAACAGAAAAATTAAGGAACTTATATGATGCTGATTTGCCCCCAGTGTACATTTCCCAACTCTGATCAGAATAAATTTTGTCAAAATTGTGGCACTTCCCTAACTCAAAAAATATACGCTGATGCTCATGATGGTGTTGTCTCAGATTATTCTTGTAGTACGGATATACTGTTTAGAGATATTCAGTCTCAACAGGTGCAAACTCTGACACCATCAGAAACTACTTGTTCTCTGTTGTCTGTGTCAGAAATATCCACTATATCCTCAGTAAAAAATCCAGATTCTTCCTTGACTATCTTGCAATTTGACAATCAAACGGCAGACAGGGTTGTCAGTGACCAGATAACAAATATCACCCCATTGCCTCAATTAATTAGTTGGGAATATGCCGCATATACTGATACTGGTCGTCAAAGAAATCACAATGAAGACTATTTTGCCATTGATAGCAAAGTTCACAAACAAGAATTACCAGAAGGTGTTACTCTCACGGGAACAGGTTTGTATATTCTCTGTGATGGTATGGGTGGTCATGCGGGAGGTGAAGTGGCCAGTAAATTGGCTGTAAATACTATCCGTAGATACTTTCAAGAAACCTGGACTAACGAGGAATTACCTAACCGTGAAGGTATTGAAGAGGCAGTTTATTTAGCTAACCAAGCTATTTATGACCTGAATCAACAACAGTCCCGGTCGGGAATGGGGCGCATGGGTACTACTTTGGTAATGTTGTTACTTGGTGATCATCAAGCAGCAATTGCTCATGTGGGAGATAGTCGTCTTTATTGCCTAACTCACAAGGAAGGACTAGTACAACTAACTAAAGATCATGAAGTCGCTCAACGGGAAATTTCTAGAGGTGTAGAACCCAGTCTAGCTTATGGCCGTGCTGATGCTTACCAACTCACTCAGGCTCTCGGTCCGAATGATCAAAATTACCTCCATCCCGATGTATCTTTCTTTGATATTCATGAAGATATGCTTCTGCTGTTAGTATCAGATGGTTTATCAGATAATGAGTGCTTAGAAACTCACTGGCAAACTCATCTTCAGCCTTTATTGAGTTATGATAGTAACTTAGAAATGGGTATTCAAGATTTAATTGAGTTGGGCAATGAATATAATGGTCATGATAACATTACGGCTATACTTGTACGAGTAAAAGTATCTCCATCTCAACCCGGTTTGTGATCAATTTAATTTTTGTTCTGAGGTTTTAAGTTGTATTGTGATTACTTTGACCCTTTTAGAAAAAATCACAAAAACACCGCTCCAGCAGTGGCATTTTGACGATTCTACCATCATTCGCATTGGTCGGGCGGTAGATAATCACATTGTCTTGAGTGATCATTCTGTTTCTCGATATCATTTAGAACTAAGACTTATTACTAGTCCCAAAGGAGATAATTGGCAAATTATCAGTCAAGGTACTAATGGCACTTTCCTAAATGGTTGTTTGATTACTAAGTCTATACTGACAGATAATTCTCTCCTGCAATTGGCGATAGGAGGACCTGTAATCCAGGTGCAAATTCAGAAATTATCCCCTGTACCTACAACCCCTTTATCGTCCCTGAGTGAGGAAATTAATCAGGTTATAAAACCTGTGTCTTCCGGTTCTCGTTGTAC
Organism: Dolichospermum sp.; assembly: GCA_046070105.1. Taxonomy (GTDB): domain Bacteria; phylum Cyanobacteriota; class Cyanobacteriia; order Cyanobacteriales; family Nostocaceae; genus Dolichospermum. The sequence goes on along the minus strand of JBJUHT010000287.1, from coordinate 12,452 downwards.
CCATGAGGGAAATGATCCGGGAAATACATTTTGTGTTCATTGTGGCCAGCCCATTGTCGTCCAAAAGACTATTCGCCATTATCAAATTATACGCACTTTGGGAAAAGGTGGCATGGGTACTACCTATTTGGCTTGGGATGCTATAAGTGAAAATACTCATGTACCACAATTGCTGGTATTAAAAGAAATGAATGCTGATATGGCAAAAATTCCCAAAGCACGAGAGTTATTTGCCAGAGAAGCAAGTATTCTCAAATACCTTAATCATGAGGGAGTTCCTAAGTATTATGATTTCTTTGTGGAAGATGGTAAAAAATACTTGGCCATGGAATTAATTCACGGACAAGATTTAGAAAAACGAATTTCGTTAACAGGACCTGTGACACCTCCACAAGCGATCGCCTGGATGGTACAAACTTGTGATATTTTAGATTATCTTCATAGTCAAGAACCGCCACTAATTCACCGAGATATTAAACCGGCCAATTTGATGGTGCGGGGTAGCAATAATAGTATTGTGGTTTTAGACTTTGGTGCTGTCAAGGAAATTGGCACAAAACCGGGGACAAGAATCGGTGCCGTAGGTTACTGCGCTCCTGAGCAGGAACGCGGACAACCTCTTACCCAATCTGATTTATATGCTATTGGACCGACGCTAATTTTTTTATTAACGGGGGAAAATCCTTTAAAATTCTATCGCCAACAAGGTCGAAATTTTCGCTTTGATGTTAGGGGCATACCAGCCATTAGTAATCAGTTAAGACAGGTCCTTGAATGCGTTACCGAACCTTTACCTGCGCGTCGCTATCATACCGCACAAGAGTTAGCTCAAGCATTAAAATCAGTCAGCAGATAGAAGAATTTGGTTAGCGGTGAGGTTCAATTTAGGGAAAACTTGTGAAATTACTTGATCATTGTCTCTAAACTGCTTTATTTGATACTCATCACCCGTTAAAGAACAAACTGATACAGTCGGCTTTTTTGGTTCACCAACGAATTTAGAAGCGCCAAAAGGTTGATAATCAACAATCCAGTATTCTTTAATTCCCATTTCCTCATAATCACTATATTTTCTATAGTAATCAACTCGCCAATTTGTACTGACAACTTCAATAAGTAATGGTACGGAATCACTCTGGATAACAGTTGACTCTTTCTCCCATAACGGTTCATTAACTAAGTTAGTGGAATCTATCAACAAAACATCTGGACAATAGGTTGATTCAGTTGTTGGTGGTTTAACTAGTGCCTGTTTAGGAATAAAATAGGGAAGATTTAATCGGTCAAACTCAACTGTCAGTTTTCTGGACAAAAACCCTGTTCTGCTTTCGTGTTTTCCTAATGGTGGGTTCATCTCGATAATTTCCCCATCATGCAGTTCATAAAATCCGCCTTCTGGTTTCCATTTAATAAACTCCTCAAAGCTGACTAACTTGGTATTTGGTAAGGCTTGAACCATATTTGTCTGCCTTCATTAAGATGTTTGAGTATGTTAAGATACCGAATTTTCTATTTTCATTGTGCCAAATCCATAACAGAATTATGGCAGAACTTCACCCACCATTAAAGCAATAACAATGAGACGCAATCCCATTGCTATGCTAGGAATACGAGTATTTACACCAGTCTGTATTACAGAGAAATAACTGGTATACAATAAATATTTATTCATCATCCCATGTTTCTACTGCTAATAAATCGCTAATTGGATCTTGAGTGCTAAATCCAAAATCTAACAACTCTTGTTTCCAATATTGCCACTCATCGCCATAAAGTAAGGCAATTTTCCAAATTTTATCATCGGATTTGATAATATTGGATTCTACGAGTGATTGCACGTTGCGTTGCAATTTCACCATTGGGTGAATTACTTGCTGAATCATAACCTTGGTATATTTCAGATTTTTGTGTGTAAATGCTTGATTAAAACAGCTTTGCGTTGGCAATTATTACCTATGCGTGGAGCAATTGGGCGATGGCGAAACTAGTTCTAACTTTTTCATTGTACCATAGGTGATGGTAAATTGCTTGAAAATTAGGCTTTGTACGGTAATTACTACCACGGTCATGTCAATTAGGGAAATAGTAGTGACGATATGCAGCCTACAAAATTTTGATTCCTGTGATAGTCATTATAACGCAGTTAGAGAAGATTGACACGAGTTTTGTGATTTTAGTTGCGGGGTAATGTTTTGTGTGCAATATAGTCAAGCCGGATTGTTCGTGTTTGCGGCTGGATAGCTGCATATATTATATTTAGTATTTGGTTCATTCTCATCCTGAATATATTACAACACATCCATAGGATAATGGCAAGTGTTTTAAATACAGTTGTGAGGATTATACCAAAAGTTACCTCTAAGGAACTTGTTGGGGTGGGGTTCGGGTGAGTGCTTTTACCCCAAATCAGGGAATAAACTTGATGATCTGATCAACTTAGCTTCAATTTACCTTCAATATTTTTGGAAAAGAAAGACAATGAAAATCAATAATCAAACTATTGCGGCTAAAAATACTTATACCAGATTTTTAGAGCAAAACTTAGGAAATAATCGAAAAAAATGGATAGTAGTTTCTAGTGTCATCGTTTTCATGCTAGGGGGTTGTAATAGTTTGAAGAAAACCACTTCATTGGAAACCAGTAACGCTCAAGAGGAAAAAAACAATATACCCAGAACAGAAATTGTTCCCCCTGGGATTTTTTCTTCCTCTGGAGATCCAAACTTTGTTGTTAAAGTAGTGCAAAAAACAGGTAATGCTGTAGTTCGTATTGATTCAACTCGAACCGTCACAACTCAAATTCCTAACGAATTTTCTGATCCTTTTTTTCGCGGCTTTTTTGGTAATGTAATTCCATCACAACCCAGATCAAGAGTAGAAAGAGGCAGCGGTTCTGGATTTATAATTAATTCCTCTGGACAAATTCTCACTAATTCTCATGTTGTAGACGGTGCTGATTTAGTTACAGTTACTCTTAAAGACGGTCGAACTTTTAAAGGTAAAGTATTAGGAGAAGACGCGGTAACAGATGTGGCGGTTATCAAAATTGATGCTAATAAATTACCGACTATAGCTTTAGGTAAATCTGACATTTTACAACCAGGAGAAGCTGTGATTGCTATTGGTAATCCTTTGGGTTTAAATAATACTGTCACCTCTGGAATTATTAGCGCCACAGATCGTTCTAGTAGTGATATTGGTGCGAGTGATAAGCGCGTTGATTATCTACAAACAGACGCAGCAATTAACCCTGGAAACTCCGGTGGACCATTATTAAATGCTCGTGGTGAAGTTATTGGTATGAATACAGCAATTATTCAAGGCGCTCAGGGTTTAGGATTTGCAATTCCCATTAATACAGTCCAAAAAATTGCCCAAGAATTAATTACTAAAGGTAGAGTTGATCATCCTTATTTAGGAATACAAATGGTAACACTCACGCCTGAAGTTAGGGAAAAGATAGTCACTAGATCTGGTGATAAAATAAATTTAGCCGCCCAAGGAATTTTACTAATTGGAATTGTTCCTAATTCACCGGCAGCTATTGCTGGACTACGTTCAGGTGATGTAATCAAAAGTATTAATAATCAACCAGTTTTTAAAGTTGATGAAGTTCAAAAATTAGTAGAAAATAGTAAAATTGGTATTCCTTTGCAACTTGAAGTTGAGCGTAATAGCAGAATTTTTCAAGTTTTAGTTAAACCCGCACCTTTACCAGTTTCTCAGGAATAAAAAACTGTCAAAATCAGGATATTCAGAATTAAAAAATGAATGAACTAGCGCCAATCATTAAATTAGGTAATCCGATATTACGACAAAAAGCTGCTGCAATTGAGAATGTTCAAGATCAGAAAATTCAAAACCTAATTGATGAATTAATTACCTCAGTTTCTCAAGCCAATGGTGTAGGAATTGCTGCACCACAAATAGCAGCATCATACCGTTTATTTATCGTCGCTTCCCGTCCTAATGCTAGATATCCCCACGCCCCAGAAATGCAGCCGACCGCAATGATTAATCCCCGAATTGTTGGTCATTCTTCAGAAATAGTACAAGGTTGGGAAGGTTGTTTAAGTGTTCCGGGAATTAGGGGTTTAGTTCCTAGATATCAAACAATTGAAGTTGAATATACAGACCGTTATGGTAATTTCCAAAAACAAGAATTAACGGATTTTATCGCCCGCATTTTTCAACATGAGTATGATCATTTGGAAGGATTAGTATTTTTAGATCGTGTGGAAAATAACCACGATTTAATTAGTGAGGAAGAATATCAGAAAATAATGGGTAATTGGTAATTGGTAATTGGTAATTGGTAATGGGAAGAAAAATATTATTTCCTTCCCACAATTTATTTATTTGATCAAAATCCTAACTTTTCTAAAACCGGTTTTGTAGACACAATATGTCTTTCTAAACCTAATTCTTTAGGACTAACACCTAAAGCTAAAGCAATTAATTGGGGTAAGTGTAAAATTGGTAAACCTAATTTTTGACCAATGACTTTTTCTACTTCCGGTTGACGAGAATCTAAATTCAAATGACACAAAGGACATGGTGTGACAATACAATCAGCCCCATTAGCTACAGCCTCTTGAATATGATTTCCGGCCATTTGGAAAGATTCTGTCGTCGCATAGCTAGACAAAGGCCAACCACAACATTGAGTCCTGCCACGATAATATACGGGTGTCGCTCCCACCGCCCGAAATACATTTTCCATTGCTGCGGGTTGAAAAGGATCATCATAGGGCATGGATTTTTGAGCGCGGAGCAGATAACAACCATAAAACGCCGCACATTTTAATCCACTTAATTTCTTTGTAACTCGCTCAGTAATTGCTTCTAAACCATAATCTGTCACCAAAGCATACAAAAGATGTTTAACTTCTGTACTCCCCCGATAAGGAGAACAACCCTCCTTTTCCAGTAAACCATTAACTTTGTTGAGATAATCGGGATTTGTAGATTGACATTCTTTTAATCGTTCATCAACATGACCAATAACACCCTGACAGGTGCTACAATGAGTTAGTAAAGGGAGATGCAAAGATTCCGCTAAAGCGATATTTCTAGCGTTAACGGTGTCTTCTAACAATTGCGAATCTTCTTTAAATGTTCCTGAACCACAACAAGCGGCTTTTTTCAATTCAATCAGTTCAATACCCAAAGCTTTAGTTAGAGATTGAGTGGATATATACAGTTCTCGACAAGCTCCTTGCGCTACACAGCCAGGATAATAGGCGTATTTTAGAGATTTAGAGGGCATAAAAGTATACTTGATTTAGATTTTAGAGGTAATTGGGATTTGTTATGTATTGGTAGTGATTAGTAGTAGGGACTTAAATCCGCTAATCTTCAATTCTCAGTTTTCATGATAGAACCTATACTCAGATTCACTCTTTCCGATAAGATGTATATGCCCGAAAAAACTTTGTTCATTGAGAACAAATCATAGCAACTTGTTAAGGACTTTTATTTATGAGCCAAGCAGATACTTTTGAAAGAGTAAAAAAAATTATCATTGAGCAACTAAGTGTAGACAAACCGGAGAAGGTTATACCAGGAGCCAGTTTTATTGACGATTTAGGGGCTGATTCCTTAGATACAGTTGAGCTAGTCATGGCCTTGGAAGAAGAGTTTGATATCGAAATTCCTGACGAAGAAGCTGAAAAAATTACAACTGTTCAAGCTGTAGTAGATTATATAGATAGTCACGTTACTGCATAGACAAGCATACAGTATAGGCGGGTTTAAAGAGATATTTTGCAGTTAGACAGATAACTATAAACCCGCCGATACATGATTCAAATCTAAAACTGTTAGGAAAACCTCAAAATTAGGACTTTTGAGGAAACAGCATACTCAAAACTGCGGGATACCCGACTGGAAACTCAACACCCTTAATATTTCAAGTTGCTTTTTTGCCGTATTTAATGTAATTATGACAGACTATAAACGTAATCGCGTTGTTGTAACAGGTGTGGGCGCGATTACACCCATAGGAAACACATCTGCCGAATATTGGGAAGGATTATTGAGCGGACGCAATGGTATTGACTATATCACTGCTTTTGATGCTTCTAAACATAGTTGTCGCATTGCTGGTGAAGTTAAAAACTTTGATCCAGAGACTTACCTAGAACGTAAAGAAGCCAAGCGCATGGATCGTTTTTCTCAACTAGGTGTATCAGCGGCTATTCAAGCTGTTGCGGATTCAGGGTTAGTAATTGATGATTTCAACGCTGAACAAATTGGCGTGATCATTGGTTCTGGTATTGGTGGCATTAAAGTATTAGAAGACCAACAAACCATTTATTTAGATCCTAAACGGGGACCTAGTCGTTGTAGTCCCTTCATGATTCCCATGATGATCGCCAATATGGCAGCGGGATTAACAGCAATTCATACAGGTGCAAAAGGTCCCAATTCCTGTTCTGTAACAGCCTGTGCGGCTGGTTCTAATTCTATTGGTGACGCTTTTCGTCAAATTCAATGGGGATACGCTAAAGCTATGATTTGCGGTGGCTGTGAAGCAGCAGTTACTCCCCTATCAGTGGCAGGATTTGCCTCAGCACGGGCTTTATCTACCCGCAATGATGATCCAGCCCATGCGTGTCGTCCCTTTGATAGAGATAGGGATGGGTTTGTGATGGGTGAAGGCGCAGGAATTTTAATTCTCGAAGAGCTAGAATACGCCATAAAGCGTGGCGCACGGATTTATGGGGAAATTGTCGGTTATGGGATGACCTGTGATGCTTATCATATCACCGCGCCGATTCCCGGTGGTTTAGGTGCGGCTAGGGCGATAGAATTAGCTTTAAAAGATGGTGCGATCGCTCCAGAAATGGTAAGTTACATTAATGCCCATGGCACAAGTACACCAGCCAATGATATCAACGAAACCGCCGCCATTAAGAAAGCTTTGGGAGATCACGCCTATAAAATAGCCGTCAGTTCCACTAAATCCATGACAGGACACCTTTTAGGTGGTTCGGGAGGAATTGAAGCCGTAGCGACGATTTTAGCCGTAGCTGATGACAAAATTCCCCCTACCATCAACATCGAAAATCTTGATCCAGAATGTGATCTAGATTATGTTCCCCACACCAGCCGCAGTCAAATAGTCGAGGTAGCCTTATCTAACTCCTTTGGCTTTGGTGGTCATAATGTCAGCCTAGCTTTCAAGAAATTTACTCCCTAAAGATACTTACTAGTCAGGTAATAGGTAAAGTTAATAAACCAATTATCCATTACCAAGACTTGTATTATTGATTGATCCCCGCATAATTTTGCTCCTAGTTTACCTTTGAGAAGTGAACATAAGCCAAGTATGATAGAGAAAATCATAGCTGAACTAAAAGCCTAGCTAATGCCAAGCTTTGGGAGGGCATGATTCATCACTAAAAACGTCAAAAATCCCCCTTGTCCATTGATAATTGGGAATGAGATGATGAACAAAGTGGGATCATTTGCTCATGAACCCACTTAAAAACCCTAAAAAGAGTCCTAACCCGTCCTTAACAATTAGAGATTATGGCTGTTGTAACCCAATCCCTCCAAGAACTTTGTATCAATTCTATCCGATTTTTGGCCGTTGATGCCATAGAAAAATCCAAGTCAGGACACCCTGGACTACCGATGGGTGCTGCTCCCATGGCTTTTGTCCTTTGGGACTCCTTCATGCGGTATAATCCTAAAAATCCTCAGTGGTTCAACCGCGATCGCTTTGTTTTATCCGCTGGTCATGGTTCAATGTTACAGTATGCCCTACTGTACCTCACAGGCTACGATAGCGTTACCATAGACGACATCAAACAATTTCGTCAATGGGGTGCTAAGACCCCAGGCCACCCCGAAAATTTTGTGACAGCAGGTGTAGAAGTTACTACAGGACCATTAGGACAAGGAATTGCTAATGCAGTCGGTTTAGCAGTAGCAGAAGCACACCTAGCCGCTAAGTTCAATAAACCTGATGCAACAATTGTTGATCACTACACTTATGTGATTCTTGGTGATGGTTGCAACATGGAAGGGATCTCTGGTGAAGCAGCCTCTATCGCTGGACACTGGGGATTAGGTAAACTTATTGCGCTCTATGACGATAACCACATCTCCATTGATGGTTCTACAGATGTAGCATTCACTGAAGATGTTTCTAAACGCTTTGAATCCTACGGTTGGCACGTTTTGCACGTTAAAGACGGTAACACAGATTTAGAAGGCATTGCCAAAGCGATCGCACAGGCCAAAGCAGTTACAGACAAACCCACCATGATTAAGGTGACAACCACCATCGGTTATGGTTCTCCTAATAAAGCTAATACTGCTGGTATTCACGGTGCTGCCTTGGGACCTGACGAAACAATAGCTACCCGCAATAACTTAGGCTGGAAATACGATGCTTTTGTCGTTCCTGAAGATGCCCTCAACCACACCCGCAAGGCTGTTGAACGCGGTGCTGCTTACGAATCCGAGTGGAACAAAGCTTATGCCGAATACAAGGCTAAATACCCCCAAGAAGCCGCTGAATTTGAACGTTTGATTAGTGGTAAATTACCAGAAGGTTGGGATCAAGTATTACCTACTTATACAGATGCAGATAAAGCATTACCTACCCGCAAACACTCGGAAATCTGTCTCAACAAATTAGGTGCTGTTTTACCGGAACTAATCGGTGGTTCTGCTGACTTAACCCACTCCAACCTCACTGAACTTAAAGGTACTGGGGACTTCCAAAAAGGACATTTCGCAAATCGTAACATTCACTTCGGTGTCCGGGAACACGCCATGGGTGCTATTTGTAACGGTATGGCTTTACACCGCTCTGGTTTAATCCCCTACGGTGCAACTTTCCTCATCTTCACCGATTATATGCGGGCTGCTATTCGTTTAGCTGCTCTTTCTGAAGCTGGCGCAATTTGGGTCATGACTCACGATTCCATTGGCCAGGGTGAAGACGGTCCTACCCACCAACCCATTGAAACTTTAGCTTCTTTGCGTGCTATTCCTGATTTAACCGTAATTCGTCCCGCAGATGGAAATGAAACCTCCGGTGGTTACAAGGTTGCTATTGAGAAGTCTAAAGCACAAGCTTCTACTTTATTAGCTTTTACTCGTCAAAATGTTCCTAACTTAGCAGGTACATCTATCGCAGGTGTCCCTAAGGGTGCATATACAATTGTTGATTGTCAAGGTACACCAGATATCATCTTAATTGGTACTGGTTCAGAATTAAGTCTGTGTGTGAGCGCCGCAGAGAAACTGACAGCAGAAGGTAAGAAAGTTCGTGTTGTTTCTATGCCTTCTTCTACATTATTTGATACACAAGATGCAGCTTATAAAGAGTCCATTCTTCCCAAAGCTGTTACCAAGCGTCTATCCGTAGAAGCTGCTAGTAGCTTCGGTTGGCATAAGTATATCGGTAGTGAAGGCGATACTGTAAGTATTGATACTTTTGGTGCTTCTGCTCCCGGTGGTATTTGTTTAGAGAAATTTGGCTTCACAGTTGATAATGTTTTAGCTAAAGCCAAAGCATTGTTAGGTTAATTATTGCAGAATATTTTCTGATTTTGTGGGGTGGGCTGAAAAAGCTCACCTTTTTTTGTTCTACCCTAATTAATGCTAATCTTTCTTGTCTTTCCTCTTGTTTTAGCAAACCCAATTTAATAGGAAATTAAATATTCAAAAATATTATAATGATGTATTAGATGAACTTTGACAACAATATTGTTTTATTGAAGCAGCGTTATCTATTTGATTTCTGAGCGTATCCATCATTCCTATTACTATTGTATGCAATTCATCGTAATCTTTTTGATCTATCTCAAGATAATTACCATGAGCTATACTATTTCTTTGTTGTAGTAATTTTTCATTCATTAATACTTCTTTAGATTCATAGAAGGAATAGTCTAAACCAATCATACATATTATTTCTTTAAAAACTGATGATGATAAATTAGATGTAGTAATTCTAAATTCATATTTTATGACACTTCGCTCATTTAATCTAGTCATAAAAAATTCTGCAACTTCATTATATATAGTTGCTTTTTCTGTTTCCTTAGCTTGATCTAATTGATCTTTCATTGCTAAAGCTATAAAATTATTTGCTAGTTGATTATAAGATAGCTTTTGCATAGCCACAAATTCTACATAGCTATTAGCTGATACTTTAACAAATCCTTCCCAGTGAGCATAAAGCATAGTGATACCACTGCGAAGTAATGCGTTTCTTTTGGCTGTTTCAGAGGATTTTGAATCAATCAGACTTTTCAATATTGAAAGTTCTTTTTTTCGCCATGCTAATTCTTGAGCTAGTTTATCACTAAGCTGCTCTAAAGTGCGTATTTTCATGGCTGGAAAATTTTACGCCCCAAGGGAACTAAGTTTGGTATTCTACGCTTTGCAGAAGTACCTGAACCTCCTGAACTTGACCACTGTTTGTATTCAGGATTTACCCAAACTTGCTTTACTTTTTCTTTGATATTAATCTCTGAATTAGATAAATTTTTGTAGTTGTAACCAATTCCTAACGCAATTACTTCATAAGCAGAAACTAAAAATCCTCCTAAAAATTTATTTTTAGTATGGGAGTATCTCCGAAAACTTTCATTTCCAAGTTGGTCATATAAAATTTCAAATGTCTTATTAAAAGCAGCTTCTTCTTCACCATAATTAAATTGTTGATTTTTAGCAATTTCTAAAATTTTATCAGTCAAGAAAATACTTAAATCATTACCTATTTTTTTTATTTCATTTTCTTCAAGAGTACGGAATACCAAAAATCTTACTAACAATTCCATATCATATTGTTCATCATTTTGTCGATCACTTAGAGCTATACACTCTTGAAACATTTCATTTTCACTTAATTTCTTCAGCCACTGAAACGTCTCTTTGTTATACATGGCAAGAATACAATTTCTTATCTCCTGTGCAGTAGCGATTGAACCACCAGTATTTAACCTTTGAAATAATTCATATTTAGCAATTTCATCGCTTTCTCTGAGAATAATAGTTGCACCAATTTTAGCCCTTTTTATCAATAACCTTTGGGCTGGTGTTAGAGAATTAATAGGATCATCAGGATCTTCCCATTTCTTTCCTTCCAAATTTGGTAAATATTTAGTTTTTTCTAAAACCAATGGATATAAAAGTTGTTGATTTTCATCTTTTAATTTTCCTACAAATTCATATATTGTAGATAATCTTTGTAGTCCATCTACAACATCCCATATACCATTTTCACGTTGAGAAACAAAAATTGGCGGAATTGGTATACCCAGTAAAATAGATTCTATTAAGCTAGTTTTTTGCCCAGAAGTCCAACGAAAAAGCCTTTGAAATTCTGGGTGGATATCAATTTCTTCGTTTTCATAGAGGCTAATCCATTCCCCAATAGACATTGAATAGTGATCAGATCGGATTTCTTGCCTCATTTTGTCAATTTCTTCCTGAAGTCCCATGTTATTACTCCAATTTTAAAAAAGGTAAAATCTAGAAAGCCAGCTTTTACAAGCTGTAAATGTTTAATCTTGTCAGGGTTTTATAATTAGGTTTTAGTTGGTTTTAACTCAGTAAAATCTAACTTTTAACGAGGGATGATATCGGCTTTTTTCATCCCAACCTACTTGAATTATAAGTCATGAACAGAATATTATATTACTGTAATTATCAATTACATAACCAGTTTCATCTACGAACATAAAAACGCCTTTACAGACCATAGCAAAAGATAGCCTTACCGATAATTACCAAATTGTCAAGACTGGAGATACCATAGCGATCGCATCACTCCAAGTCCGCGATAAAATTTTCAAGCATAATAAACCCACTGTACAACCATGCAAACCGACTGGAAAACCGTCAAAACCTACGAAGACATTATCTACCAAAAAACCGACGGTATCGCTAAAATCACCATTAACCGTCCCCACAAACGTAACGCATTCCGTCCCAAAACCGTCTTTGAACTATACGAGGCTTTTTGGGACGCTAAAGAAGATACTAATATTGGTGTAGTTTTATTTACGGGTGCAGGACCTCATACAGACGGTAAATACGCCTTCTGTTCAGGAGGAGACCAAAGTGTCCGGGGACAGGCAGGTTACGTAGATGATGCTGGTATTCCCCGCTTAAACGTTTTAGACCTGCAACGTCTTATTCGTTCCATGCCTAAAGTTGTCATTGCCCTAGTTGCCGGTTATGCTATTGGCGGGGGTCATGTTCTGCATTTAATTTGTGATTTAACCCTTGCAGCCGATAACGCCATTTTCGGACAAACAGGACCTAAAGTAGGCAGTTTTGACGGTGGTTTTGGTGCAAGTTATTTAGCCCGAATAGTAGGACAAAAAAAAGCGCGAGAAATATGGTTTCTTTGTCGCCAGTATAACGCTCAACAGGCTTTAGAAATGGGCTTAGTTAATACTGTTGTCCCCGTAGAACAA
>JBJUHT010000286.1:0-3233 GCA_046070105.1 Dolichospermum sp. | reverse complement strand
ATGCCCTTTTTACTGCTGGGTGTATTTTTTTCCAGTGTACTACTGTTCTTTATTGATGAGAGTAAATTGGTCGAAAAAATGCCCAAAAATCCCCTGCTGGGGGCTTTATTCGGCAGTACAATGGGTCTTTTGTTTCCAGTTTGTGAGTGCGGTAATGTACCTGTGGCTAGGCGGTTATTAATGCAGGGAGTACCTACACCAGTAGCAATGGGCTTTTTATTAGCCGCACCGACAATTAACCCAATTGTGATCTGGTCAACTTGGACTGCATTCCGTGATCAACCAGAAATAGTAGTATTAAGAGTGGTATTTTCTCTAGCCATTGCTACCATTATTGGTTTTATTTTCAGTTTTCAATCGGACTTAATTCCCTTTTTGCAACCAAGTATAGCTCGTTACCTCAAATTTAACCCCCCTACTCAAGCAAAAACGACACGGGCAGGAAGACAATCTCAATTACAACTGCAAACCACTAGGCCTAGTTTATTGCAATCGGGAACTTATATTTTAGGTGGAACAACGGGAAAACCAAAACGCATAGATGACTATTACAGTGAAGTGGCTGCAATTCCTAATTTTAGTAAACCTTTACCGGAGAAACTCCAGTCTGTATTAGATAATATTGTCCAAGAATTGCGGGAATTAGGCGGAGTTATGGTATTAGGTAGCGCCATAGCTGCTGCTATTCAGGTTTTAGCCCCCCGTGAACTCATTCTCAGTCTGGGAGCAGGTCCAGTTAGCTCGATTTTAGCCATGCTCGTATTAGCAGGGGTTGTATCAATATGTTCTACGGTTGACTCCTTCTTTGCTCTATCTTTTGCTTCTACTTTTACCAGTGGGTCATTATTGGCATTTTTGGTATTTGGACCAATGATTGATATTAAGGGTGTGGGTTTAATGTTATCCATTTTTAAGCCGAAAGCTCTGATCTATCTTTTTTTCTTGGCTGGACAATTGACGCTTTTATTCACTTTATTCATGAATTTGCACGTAATTTGAGATCATGGGACTTACGCAAACTCTGTCTTCTGCTTCTATCACTAGGGTTACTAGTCTTGAGTGCGGCTTTCCCTGGTTTCGATATGTGGTTGATTATTCCGTAATTTGTGCGTAAGTAATTAAGTATTATCACTTCAGCTATTACTGACAAAATGTCAAATCCTCAAATCAAAGCCTCAAATAAATTCATACCCTGGTTAGATGTGGTCGCTATTGCAGCTTGGGGTATTTTAATGTTGAAATACTGGCTAACAGGTAAACTGTATTTGTTAATTCACCCTGATTACTTTTGGTTAGCTATTGTCGGTGGTATAGTTTTGTTAATTGTTGCTCTTTTTAAAGGTTTACAACTGTGGAAACACCGCCGTCAAGCAGATAAGGCTAATGCACTGCACATTAATGTATTTCCCCCTGGTTGGGGTAGTTTGTTGCTATTAACAGCCGCAATTTTAGGGTTAATCATTACACCCCGCGCTTTTGCTAGTCAAACAGCTTTAGATCGAGGGGTGACAGAATTAATTGATGCGACTCGTGTTCAACCCCAAGCTTTTCGCGCTCAGGTTCGTCCAGAGGAGCGATCGCTGGTAGACTGGGTAAGAACACTAAATGTATATCCTGAACCGGACGCATATACGGGACAAAAGGTAAAGGTGCAGGGATTTGTGATTCACCAACCTAATGTTAGTCAAGAGTATATATTTTTAGCCCGCTTTATCCTCAATTGTTGTGCGGCAGATGCTTATCCAGTAGGATTACCAGTGCAGTTACCAACTTCCTCTCGTCAAAAATATCCACCCGATACATGGTTAGAAGTAGAAGGACAAATGACAACTCAAACTATTGGGGACAAACGTCAATTAACTATTGCGGCCAATTCTCTCAAAAAAATTCCCCAACCTCAAAATCCTTACAGTTATTAATCAGGAGTAGATGATGATTGTAACTTTTGCTTGTGCTTCTTAAATCCACAATCATATAGTCGTCCTAAAATCTAAAATCCAAAATCTAAAATCTAAAATCCAAAATCTAAAACCTAAAACCTAAAATCCAAAATCTTCCAAAATCCAAAATCTTCCAAAATCTAAAATCTAAAACCTAAAATCTGAAATCCAAAATCTAAAATCCAAAATCTAAAATCCAAAATCTAAAATCTGAAATCCAAAATCTAAAATCCAAAATCTAAAATCCAAAATCTAAAATCCAAAATCCAAAATCTAAAATCCAAAATCCAAAATTGTTAGATGAGCAGATCTTATAAATTTATTCAACCATTAGATGGAATTGCGATCGCCCTGATGCTATTATTAAGTATGCTGATAGGGTTAATCATCTGGAAAGGTGATGTTGTCAAACCTGTTGTCCGCAATTTTACCTGGGAAAAACAACAAATTGGAGCGGATGATATTTCATTTTCTCTGAATTTTAGTCGCCCTATGGATATCAAAAGTGTGGAGGGAAATCTGAAAATAGATCCACCTTTGGCTGGTAAAATTAGTTGGGCGGGAAGAAGAATGGTGTATACACTGCTCACACCAGCCCCCTATGGCACAACTTACCAAGTTAAATTAGAAAAAGGTAGAGACAAATATTCCCAAGCAGAAGGAAAAAACCGGGTTATGCAGCCTTTTAATGGTAGTTTTACCACCCGCGATCGCGTTATCCTTTATATTGGAACTAATCAAGAATTTCCAGGACAGTTGGTACTTTATAATTTGACCAAAGAACAAAAAAAGGTTCTTACCCCTAAAGACTTAATTGTTATGGATTTTGAACCGTTCCCTAATGGTGAAAAAATTGTATTTTCCGCCCGCTCTTCTCAAAATCCCGACCTACTTTCAGCCCAAATTTATACTGTTACTACGGGTATTTCTAGTCAAGTTGGTACTAGGAAAAAAGCAGCAGGAAAAGTTGACCTGATTTTAGATAACAAAGAATATCAAAATCTCAAATTTGACCTCTCACCAGACGGTGAAACTATTGTTATTCAAAGAGGTAAACGCGATAACCCTGGGGATTTTGCTCTCTGGTATTTACCTACTAGCAATGATATTTATTCCGAAAAACCCATCCCAAAACGTTTACAAGGACAACCAGGTGGCGATTTTTTGATTACACCAGATAGCAAAGCCGTAGCAGTTTCCCAAGGTCAGGGAACAGCAATTGTTTCTTTAGACGGTAATAGCAACAAACCCCTAGATTTTCTTCCCCAATTTGGCTTAGTACAAGCCTTTTCT
>JBJUHT010000285.1:0-2905 GCA_046070105.1 Dolichospermum sp. | reverse complement strand
GAGTTGTTAGACGCGCTGACGGTTATTATTGTCAGTTTCTCGTGGCTGTAGAACGGCAAGAATACCATGAACCAACGGGACAAATAACAGGAATTGACTTAGGGTTAAAGGAATTTTATACCGATGCCCAAGGCAATACTGTAGAGAATCCCCGTTATTTAAGAAAGTCAGAAAAACGACTGAAAAAAGCACAACGACGATTAGCCAAAAAGTTTCGTAAAGGAAAAAAACAGTCTAAAAACTATCACAAACAACGGCTAAAAGTAGCTAGGCTTCATCTTAAAGTATCAAGACAACGTAAAGACAAAGCAATTAAAGACGCTTTGGCGTTAGTCCAGTCTAATGCTCTGGTAGTTTATGAAGCTTTAACCCACATTCCGCACCCCAAACTGTCACAGAGGTAAATTACGTAGAGAAAAAACCAAAGTGAGCATAAAAATAAACATAGAGAGTGAAAAAAGGCATTTAAAAAACAGTAAATCACTAAAGATGTCATCAAACCTTATTCTCAATAAGGAACAATAAGAATTAACACCACCTAGAGGACTCAACAGATAAATAAATGAAGAGATTCAAGAGACAAATCATAAGTTAGACTAATCAATTAAAGTAAAAAACGAAATTATAGACATAGTAAAATGGAGCTATAAATCAAAGAGATTAGCTCATCTTCACTTATAGAAATTAAATTGATAGAGATAATAATTAGGTGACTAATTGATAGTAACGTAAACAATCATCTGGTAAAAGACGCAAGATAAAATCTCTGTCCTTATTCCAATTAGAAATATGTTCCTCCTGATTGAGTGTAATCAAATGAATACACTGAAAGCATTGAAAAATCCAGCGTAAAGTAGGGGAATTAGTTGCTTTACCTAATTGATTTTTAATTGTTGATTTAGACTCTTTCAGAGCATTTCTAATTTGACGTTGAGCCAATGTATAAACCAAGAGACATAAACCCATAATCATTCCCATAGACTCTATTCTCTCAGGACTTTTAAGGAAAATACTATCGGCAAAAAATAATGGGTCTTTGAGAAAACCAAACCCCCGTTCACATGATTGTTGAGCTTTATATTCCCTGAGCATAGAATCATCACTAAGTTCCTGTGAATCTAAAACATTCGTAGCAATAATAAAACGTCCTGCACTCAGCAATTCTGTATTAATTTTACTTTCATCCTGGCAGACTGTAGCTGATATTTGGTAGGATATTTCATTGAGAGAATCTTTTTTATTAGATTTGGCTGGAGTAACCTTACTTTCGTTAATTTGGTGATATTTGAACTGGGTTGATAATTTTGATAATGCCTTGATAGCATCTGCTTCACAAGCAAATCTCTCTTGTGATAACTTTTTCAAATCAAGAACCGCTTTTGATTCGGCTTTGGTAATTTTTTGGGTGAGTTTACGCAGGTCTGATTCTCTTCTTTCTTGACTTTGTACTACTAACCATCTTTGTTCTATTCCTGCATAATTTTCCGTTTTTGATCCTAATTTATATCCTGGTATTGTACTATCAATAAATTCTGATTCTGGGATTGTTGATATTAATGATTTTGCTGTTTTTATGCTTAATGGTACTCGACATAACCACTGTAAATCTGACATCATTTTCAGGTTTGATTCTGTATATAATGCTGAGTCAGCAACAATGAGACTATTAACTTCTAATTGTTTGTGATATTCTACTGCTATTTGACCAAAACATGATGAGTCTGCTTGGTTTCCTGATGCTAGTTTCAAAAATATTGGGATGTCTCCATCTCCTGAACATATCATTTCTATGATGAACTGTTTTAAGTCCGGCCGATGGTCACGAGAATAACCATAAGTGATGGTTATTTCTTTTGGTGATTTTACTGCTATTTCTTCTAATTCTTGGTTATTTCCTATTTTTTGATTCTCAAATATTACTTCTGGTAAGCTAGTGTTATACTGCCCATGTACGTGCATTGATGATGAGTCTAGATGTGATGTTGATAGTGATACTCCAAATTTTTGGGCGGCTTTTACTGCGATGATAAAAAAGATTGTATCTAATCCTTTTATAAATAGTTTATCCATGACTCTCCCCAATTTATCGTCGTTGAGATATTCTGGTTTTACTCCTGTTCCTATTAGATGTTCACAGGCGATTGTTTCAAAATATTCGGGAAACATATATAAGGGTTTGGAAACAAATCCTAACCCGTTGATTATCATGGCTTTTACTACTTGACCTGCATTTACTTTTTCGTCTTTTTCGACTCCTATCAATTCGTTGATTATTTCTACTATTCCGATTGAGTCTATTATTCCTGCCACTATCCCTAGATGGTCTATGTTCTGAATTTCTATTTCTTGGGGTTTTAATTTCACAACAGATTCCTCCACTACTTCTATTGTAATCAATTATTTCTTGTTTTCTGAACAATTATTTTTTTCTCTTGAATTTTCTCTTTCTCGCTCCATACCCCTTTTAATGCTATATATTCTCATTAACCCTTTTAACCTTTGAATTAATTTTAGTTATTATGTACTACTTTAATGGCTTTTTTGATCTGTGACAGTTGAGGGTGCGGAATGTGGGTTCAAAAAGACTTAAATTAATCGTGCCGCGGGGGTTTATTGGTCGCAGAACCCGCCGGAGCGACCTTCGAGGTGGGGGGGATACCCTTGAGGGAAATGAGCGTATTCATCACCGTTTTTGCCACCGGAGCGGCAACAGTGGAGCCAAAAGTATTGGCACCCTTGGGTTCGTCCACCACCACCAAAACCACATAACGGGGCGATTCGAGTGGTAAAATCGCCACAAAACTGGTAATTTTGGCGTTAGGTAGATAACCCCCCGTCGGACTAGCTTTTTGTGCGGTTCCCGTTTTGCCTCCGATGCGATAACCGGGGATTTGGGCCGCTACCC
>JBJUHT010000284.1:0-4059 GCA_046070105.1 Dolichospermum sp. | reverse complement strand
GATGTTGGAGATCGCTTGTCCACCAATTCAAAATGGTTTGCAGAGGAGATCCTTTTTCCCAATAAGGAATATCTTTAGCATCATCAATCCAATAACAAGCTAAATTCTGTTCTCGATCTAGGACACTGAGAATATTCGGACCGATATGAAAATTGGAACGAATGCGATCGCCATCATAGGCTTTGATCTCTTTGCGTGGACCGAGATAATCTGCCCAATGTCTTCTAATTAGGGATAACAGGCTATCAATTAATAATGGCAATTGTGTTTTAGTTGAGGTATTATCCCATAAGCAAATAGTTAGATGGGGCTGGGGAACTGGGGCTATGGCCAAATGGGACAATGCAGGGGTAATCTGGGGAATCAGCCCCTCTCCTGCAAACCTTAGACAGAGATTATACTTACCGATGGTATAAAAATACTGCACCTCGCCAGCAATCTGAGCGGCTCTTTCAAAGCCCATATATACCAGTTGGAAATAAGTAAGGCGATCGCTCTGAGCAATACTCAGATCAGGGTTAGAGTACATAAAAATCACTGAAATCTAGTTAAGAAACAATTACTTTGAAAAAGTCAACAGTTGTAGCGATTGCACAATGGTTGAACGCATCAGAGAACGGCGATCACCGGACAAAACTCGATACTTTAGCCACTCCATATTGGCGATCGGCATTTGCCAGAGAGCCGGCCATACCCACGTTGGTAATTCTAATGCAAATAACTGCTGCAAAAGCCGCAACATATTCTGCACAGGCAAGATCATTTGATATCGTTGTGCTTGTGTGATCAACCTGATCCAATCGTTGTTTGGGAGATTCGCAATTAACAGAAAAGCATCTGCAATCCTGTGTATTTGTGGATTCGATGATTTGGGCAATCTCTGTCTAAAAAACATTCGCGCACATCCATCCAGGAACTGATCCGTTGGACTCAGATGCCAACCTGCTTCATTACTCCAATCCGCAGTCGCATAATGCCACACCTGCCCATCTGTATAGTCTTGGGGAATTGCCCAAAACAGATGTCCTTGCAAATAAAGCGGTAAATTCAGCGATGAATCACAATTGTTGCGTAATTCCCTAAATTGTTGGCTGGTCCCATCAACGCTATGCCAATTAAGCGAGATCAAATGCTCGATCGCTGTCTCTAAATAATTGCCATCAACCAAGAGATGGAAACTAGAAATTGAGCGAAATTCCTCAATTTGATTTTTACCTATCCCACCCCAAGCAGCATCCCCCAGCACAATTGCCTCAATACCAATATCCTTTAAACTAGACAATATTGCTTTTAGGGACTTGAGCTTCAATTGATTAGCATACCAATTGCGGCGATAGATCCCCTTTAGTCTGGACATCTCAGTGTCATCAACGCCATGAGCTAATAAATTTTGGTAAAGTTGTGGCAGCAATGAATAGGAACTAGCATCTAAAGTTTCTATATCAACTGAATCGCGCCAATCTTGCCAAGCCGTTAACATTGCCTGCCCTTTTAACAGTGTGGCTTGGAGTAATCGTTTGTGGGATAGTTCCAGTCGATAACTATCAAAGTAAACCAGGCGAAGCCCTGAGCGGGCGGCTACGCCATCGAGCAATTTTAAATTCATGTAAAATCAATATCTTGTATTTATTAAAACACTGTCGCCAATTTTCCAAACTAGGTCTGAAACCCAATAAAATCGTGACTATATCAATAGGGTTTCAGGGTTTTAGTTACAGTATTGCACTATGAAACTGGTTTCACATTTGGCCATCCAGCATCTACATCTATTTCATGAATAGGATCGAGTAACAGTAAATCTTCCATATCTGTGAACTTCTCTAAAATCGGTTTTTCAAATTTGGGCTTTTCATTACCGGTAGCTGATTCCTGATGATTAATAGTTCCAGGTGTAATAATGGTATTAGCAATAATTAAGTCTTCATGTTGCAATTTGTCCAGAAATTCATCAACTGCCGCAGTTATCTCTTCGATACTGCCATCATACTTTTTTCCAATTTCTTGGATCATACTCTGCGAATCAAGATGACCTTCGATACAACTCCACAAATCTGCACCAGTTTTTAGCAGACTGTAATAGTAACCCCGATCAATATTAACAACTATAACTTCTCCATCAATAGTTTCAGAAACAATTTTAGGACTATTGACTTGAAATACTTGGTTTTTATCCATACAAATACCTACAATTTGATTATTTTAGAGTATAACCCAAATTTTTAGGAGTAAAGCATCTAATTTTTTTTGACAAAATTACAGCAAATTGTCATCAAACCCGGAACAAGAACCCCACCCCCAACCCCCTCCCATATCAAAAGGTTCTAGCGATCGCAATTTATGGTGCAATGCGTAGTCATAATCCATCTAAAACTTTAGCTGGACAGGAAAGATTTCTCAAGCTTTTTGTGTCTTTACCTTTTGATGATGCTGCTGCTAGTATTTTTGGGCGCATTAGGGCAGAATTAGCTGCTAGTGGTACGCCAATTGGTCATTATGATTTACAAATTGCGGCTATTGCGATCGCAAATAATTTGATTTTGGTGACGCATAATGTCAAGGAATTTAGCCGGGTAATGGTTTACAGTTTGAAGA
The DNA here is from genome assembly GCA_046070105.1 of Dolichospermum sp. GTDB lineage: Bacteria > Cyanobacteriota > Cyanobacteriia > Cyanobacteriales > Nostocaceae > Dolichospermum. Next base: position 1,467 of record JBJUHT010000284.1, on the reverse strand, counting down.
TTAGGAAGTTTAATTTTAATTTGCTAATATTAAAAATATTAAAAAATATAAATATATTTCACACAAAGGCTAAAAGTTACTAAGGAATAAGAGTAGAAATAAACAAATAAACGACAGCAAACCAGATAGATTTTAGATTTCAGAATTAATCCAAAATCCAAAATCTAAACTTGACTATGCTGCTTGAGGCTGAACTAAATTTTCTCCGCCTTGAATAACAGTCGCAGATTCAATTTTGTCACCAGCTTTGAGTTTATCTAAAACCTCTTGACCTTTGGTAAGATAACCAAACACAGCATAACGACCATCTAAAAGATTACGTCCTGCGGGGGTAAGTTCCGGTTCAAACAGAAAGAAGAAAACTTGAGAAGAACCACCATTAGGTTCATTTTCTGGCCGGGCCATAACTAAAGCACCAAAAGAAGAAAAAGGTAAAACTGGCATATCTAAATAACGTCCAGCTTCTTCGAGCGTAATACCATAGGTTGGTTCTTTTTCACCTTGGACTAAAATCTCTAAAGGAATAGCCCGATATTTGCCAGTTTGAGGGTCAATAAAACCAACTTCTTGACCAACAGGATCTCCGGTTTGTAAAAAGTAAGATTCTTCCGAACGGGTAAATTCTAAACCGTTATAAAAGCCGCGTTGTACTAAATCTACAAAATTACCAGCGGTGACAGGGGCGCTATAACCATCTACCACTACGGTAAGATCGCCTTTATTAGTTTTGAAAGCAATGGTAGCCCGTCCGTTGAGTTGGGGTAAATTACTGTATTCAGCAGGAACTGCAAAGGGAAATTTTGTCACCATTGATTCTTCTAGTAAGCTAACAAGATCAAGCAATTTAGCTCTGCCGTCAAGAACCGCTTCTTTTTGCTTAGTTTTAACTATTTCTTGTAATTGTGTGATCCCAGATTTCAATTCAGTAACCCAAGCTTGAGCTTGAGCTTGGCGTTCTTCCGGAATACTTGCTAATATTTGGGAAGGTTTATCGAGTATCCGCGATGCTTGTTTGAGATCATTATTAACCGCGCTCCACCGCTTATTCGCTCGCAGTTGGTTAGAAATGTCTTCTAAACTGGCTTGTAGTTTACGTACAGGTTGATTATCTATCGGCAGTGCATAGCGCAACAAAGCCTTACCGTCGGTAATTGCGTTTCCCGCTGGTAAACCAGCGTTACTAGTGGGAGTCCACCCAGCCGTACTTGTGCCTAAAAATATTGTTAATAGCAATATTACCTTTAGGCTGTTGTTCACCCAGGACTTTAATAAGTTCAACATCAAATTTCCCTTTCTTGAGCATCAAAGTGTTGACTGGAAGTAATTTATTATCTTCCCACATTGAGGGACTGGGAATTAAAGAGGCACGAGAGTAAGGAGCAGGAAGCAGGAAGCAGGAAGCATATCTGTCTATTACCTCTTTCTTAACAACCAACAACTGACAACTGACAACCAACAACTGACAAC
>JBJUHT010000283.1:0-3349 GCA_046070105.1 Dolichospermum sp. | reverse complement strand
TATTATACACCCAATGGTACAGATATCAACCATAAAGGGATTGCACCCGATATCAAGTTAGAATTGACACAAACACAAGAACGCCAATTGGCTTCTAATCCCAGTTTAATCGCTACAAATAGTGATCCTCAATACATTCGTGCTATTGCTGCACTTTCTAATGGCAAATTAGCAGAAACTATAAAAAGTCAAAATTCCCAATTTTTTAGTGTCAGTCCTGAAGACGGAAAATTTTAAAATTTGAGCTTTAATTCCACCCTCAAAGGTGGAATTTTTAGAGGTTGTTTGAAAACTTTTTTCTGTGGGATTTGACACCAAGTGAAATAGGTTAAAATTGTTGAGAATGAAAGTTTATTTTTTGCATTAAATTCTATCTATGGCTAATCCTAAATCTGACAAAAACTTTGTCTACCAGGAATTTGGTAACGGTAGTTCATCCCCATTAGAACGGGCTTTAGAACGGGAAATCCAAGATTTACCCCCAAATCAGCAAAATGTCAGAATCCAAGCCACTCGTGCCGGCAGGAAGGGGAAAACAGTGACAGTTATTACTGGGTTCCAAACTAAATCGGAAACTTTGGCTACTTTATTAAAACAGTTAAAAGCTCAATGTGGTACCGGTGGTACGATTAAAGATAATGAAATTGAGGTTCAAGGAGACCATAAACAGAAGGTATTAGAAGTTTTACTAAAATTAGGTTACAAAGCTAAAATTAGTGGTGGTTGAAGAGTTTTTTTAACCGATTACAAAGTAGTTTTATTATCATATAAATCACTTAAATCACTGAAAATGATGGTTTAGGCGATCGCTATTTATACCAGGAGTGCATTTGATGAAATTCAATCGTAATCAAGTTAAAAAGCATCTACAATCATTTGATTTTACCACACTATTTATTGAGGAATTAGGTTGGGATTATGCTGATATTTCTCCTATTTATTTATCTGTAAATGGGGAGAATTATACCATAAAAGCTATTTCCCAAAAACGTGGTTTAATGGTTTATCATTGTGTACCTGAAAATGGGATTTTACCCAACTCTCAAATTAGAAAAAAGATTGATATAGAAGTTACTAGTTATAGTCAAGAACATTTAATTATTTATACCGATAAAGGTCAAGAAAAACAAATTTGGCAATGGGTAAGACGCGAACCAGGAAAACCCGTCACTAGTCGAGAAAATCATTATTATATTCATCAGTCGGGGGAGGGTTTAATTCAAAAGTTAGAAACAATTTATATTAGTATTAAAGAGGAAGAAAATTTAACTTTATTAGAAGTTACTAAGAAGACTAAAAAAGCCTTTGATGTTGATAAAGTTACCAAGAAATTTTATGATCAATTCAAAAAGGAATATAAAACATTTTTAGATTTTATCAAAGGTATTCCCGTAAAATTTGATCAAGAATGGTACGCTTCCTTAATGCTGAACCGTTTAATGTTCATTTACTTTATTCAACGTAAAGGGTTTTTAAATAATGATTTAGATTATTTGAGAACCAAATTAAATCAATGTCAACAAATAAATAATCAACAGAACAACACATTTTACTCATTTTATCGTTACTTTCTATTAAGACTATTTCATGATGGTTTAGGAAGTCAAAATAGAAGTCCTGAATTAGAAACATTATTAGGAAAAGTTCCCTATTTAAACGGGGGTTTATTTACAGTCCATTATTTAGAACAAACCTATTCTCAAATTACAATTCCCGATACCGCTTTTACTCAAATATTCAACTTCTTTGATCAGTATAATTGGTATTTAGATGAAAGACCACTAAAAAATGATCATGAAATTAATCCTGATGTTTTAGGTTATATTTTTGAAAAGTACATTAATCAAAAACAAATGGGAGCATATTATACTAAAGAAGATATTACCGAATATATTAGTAAAAATTGTATTATTCCCTATTTATTTGATGCTGTCAAAAGTGAAAATTACGATTTTTGGAACTTATTAAAAGATTACCCAGAACGTTATATTTATGAAGCTGTGAAAAAAGGGGTAAATTTACCATTACCGGAATATATTGCTATTGGTTTACATGATGTTTCTCAAAGACAAAGTTGGAATCAACCAGCAGAGGAAAATTATGGTTTACCTACGGAAATTTGGAGAGAATATATTACTAGGAAACATCGTTATATAGAAGTTAGAGAAAAATTGGTTAATGGAGAGGTTAAGAGTATTAATGATTTAATTACTTATAATTTGAATATTCGTCAATTTGCAGAAGATGTCATTAATAATTGTCAAGATCCGCAATTTTTATATAATATCTATGATCAATTAGGTAAAATGTCAATTCTTGACCCTACTTGTGGGAGTGGGGCTTTTTTATTTGCTGCTTTGAATATTCTTGAACCTCTTTATGATGCTTGTTTAGAAAAAATGACCAGTTTTCTAGAGGATAATGATAACAATAATAAGAATAAGACTATCAAGCAATTTCAACAAATTTTAAATGATGTGAAATTTCATCATAACCAACGTTATTTTATTCTCAAAAAGATTATGTTAAATAATCTCTATGGGGTGGATATTATGGAGGAAGCGACAGAAATTTGTAAGTTACGTTTATTTCTCAAATTAGCAGCACAAGTAACTCCTAATCATAGTTTACATAATTATGGGATTGAACCTTTACCAGATATTGATTTTAATATTCGTGCGGGTAATAGTTTGGTGGGTTTTGCTAATTATGATCAGGTTAAAAAAGCGGTTGAAGGTTCTCAACAATTGAAGTTAGACTTGTTTAGTGATATGACAAGAATTGACGAGAAAGCAAAGCGAGTTAGTCAGGTTTATCAAACTTTTAGAGATATTCAAACTTCTACGGTTAATGGTAGTGATTTTAGTGCTACTAAGGAACTTTTACAAGAGTCTTTGGATAGTTTAAATGAGGAGTTGAATGAGTATTTAGCGCGGGAATATGGGATAGATGTTCAGAAGAAGCAGGAGTTGGAAAATTGGAAATTATCTCATTGTCCTTTTCATTGGTTTGTGGAGTTTTATGGTATTATTAGTCGTGGAGGTTTTGATGTGATTATTGGTAATCCTCCTTATGTGGAATATAGTAAGGTCAAAAAGGATTATGAAATTAAGGGTTATCAAACAGAAAAATGTGGTAATTTGTATGGTTTTGTTATTGAAAGAATTATACATTTACAGAATATTAATCAAAGATATGGATTAATTATTCCTTTAAGTAGTATATCAACAGATAGAATGTCAATATTGCAAGAAATTCTTATGAAAAATACAGAATTATCTTGGTTTAGTTCTTATGCAGAAAGACCTAGTAAACTTTTTGAAGGTGTAGAAGTTACTTTATCCATAGT
>JBJUHT010000282.1:0-9537 GCA_046070105.1 Dolichospermum sp. | reverse complement strand
TTTACTTTCAAGAAAAACGCATTCGCTATTTTCCCCTTGGTTCTACCACCTTCCGTAAACAAGCGAAAAGAGGAGGAGTAGAACCAGATGAATCCTACTGTATAGGCATAGAAAAAGAAGTTCCTGATCTGGCCATTGAAGTTGTAGTCACCAGTGGGGGAATTGATAAATTAGAAGTTTACAAAAGATTAGCTGTGGCAGAAGTTTGGTTTTTTCAAAACAATCAATTTGCCGTTTATCATTTGCGGGATGAAAATTATGAATTGGTGGCAAAAAGCGAATTATTACCCAACTTAGATTTATCAATTTTGGCGGAATATGTAATAGCAGAAGATCCTTTAGATGCGGCCATAGCCTTTCGGGAAAAAATCAAAGAAATGGTAAATTAAATCATTCCTGGACCTCTACCTCTTTTATCAAAATCCTCTGTTAATAGACCTGTTTTATCCTCATTAACTTCTCGTAATTCCCGTATTCGTTCGGCTTTTTCTTGTTCGGCTATTTCCCGCGCGTCACCAGGAACTTGATAATACATTTCCGGTTCAACTGGATAATTATTCAACAAACCTTCTTGATCCATAGTATAACCATCTGTTGTGCGAATACTGTTAATATTAGTTTGATGATCAGTGTCCGCACTGGCAAAATCCTCCTCCGTCGGTATGTGTTTATAATTTTTCCCTTCTCTTTTGATTCGTGCGGCTGTTTCGGCAGGAATTATGCCTCTATCATAGGTATCTGCGGTAATCTTTTCATTCATAAAATTAGCCCTGTTTACTTTTCGAGTATTGCCAGAACTAGATTAGAATTTTCTAGGGGATAAATAGACTATCTGCGGGAATAATTACCGAAAATATTTTTATTAAAACTCTCTATCTAAAGAGACAAGAGACAAGAGGTAAAATGTAGGTTAGTTATAGCCTATCCTACATTTTATGAACTCAAAAAATCAAAAGAAATAAAATATTTATCCAAAAGATCGTTGTTTCAAAGCATTAAATTTCTGAGATAATTCTTGTCTTGTATCAAATTTAAGGAGATAACGGAAAGCAAACCAGACAGAGTAAAATAGCCCAATTAACTCAAAAATTGGTTGTAGCAATGGTATATCATTCACCGCGTCTAATAATGCAATTACTACCTTAACTGTCACGAAAGCTGATAAGATTAAAAGTAAGTTAATTAACCCCCGTTTATTGTTATTAAAAATTCCGCCTAAATAATCTGGCAGTTTTTCTAAAAATTCCATAACTTTTTGAACAATTTCCTGCCATTGAGACACAGATTTATCAGCAGCAGGTAGTTTGGGTAAATTGCGATTTTCTCCACCTAAAAAAGACAAAACATCTTGTGGGGAAGGAGAATTTACTGGTTGGGTTTGCTGTGATTGATTTTCCATGATATTTGTTAAGTAGGTTGGCGTTAAAAATTGTCGTTATGACAAGGGAACAGGGAACAGGGAACAGGAAAGAGGTTTTCGGCAACTTCACTTTTTGTTACTTATGTCGGTTTTTTTCCGTTCACCTACTTATTGAGAAATTACAACATTTGTGAAAAGTGAATGGATACAGCACTTTCTGGTGTTATGAGGTACACCACGGGCGGGCAAGATGCCCACCCCACAAGAGTTTTATTATTAAAATTTGTACCTCATAGCAATGGAATCTGCTGTATCATTAAAGTACCATATTTTAGATGCTAAATCATCAATTCTGAAAAAATAACATAAAAAACAAGATATTTAACCTTTCTTGAGTTTATGAATATTTTCTTCCCAGTTTATACCATCAAAAGGCACAATTTGAAAATTGGCAATGACATTACCATCTAAACACCGTACATTAACATCAATACAATCAGGGTGACTACGGGGAACATAAAAAGAATGAATACCACAAATTCCGCAAAATTTATGTTGTGCTACTTCTGTGTTAAATTTGTAAGTTTTTAATACATCTTCCCCTTGTAATAAAGTAAATTGTTCTCGTGGGATAATTAAATGTAAAAATCCTTTTTTATAACATATTGAACAATTACAATCATCAACTTGATGATTATTAACTAATACCATAAACCGCACAGCACCACAGTGACAACCACCTTCATAAGTAACAAATTCATCTCTATTTAATATCATATTATCAACCAATTAAATTAATTAAATGAAATCCGTAGGTTGGGTTGCTTTTATCAACCCAACAAAATTGTTAATTATTCAAAGTCTTATTGATCAACTTGTAAGGAAGAAAATAGGCTTTGCCAATTTGGATTATTAGTAACCATTTCGCTTTCCTTGACTTCAAAAGTTAGATTTTTCGCTTTTGGTTCTTTAATTGCTTGTACACAAATTTCCGCAACATCATCACGACTAACTTTTCCTCTGATATTATCACCTTGTGCAAATATTAATTCCTTTCCTCCCGCTGTTTCTGTTAAAGCACAAGGTCTAATAATTGTATAAGGTATTCCACTAGCTTTCAAACATTCTTCACCTCGTAATTTCCAGGTCAAAATACCTCCTAATTGGTCATTTAATCTGACTGCGGGTGGTTCTTCATCTAAATTAATTCCTGGTCTTCCGGGACGAGTCACCCCAGCAGAACTAATTAATATAAATTGAGGTAAAATTTCCCCACCATAGGCTTGAATTGATGAAATTTCCAATGTAAAATTACCCGGATTAAACTTAGGATTTAAAGCACCATCATATTCAAACTTACTCAACATTAGTTGTAAAGAACAAATCTTACTAACATCAATGGGTGGACAATCCTTAACAACTTTAGCACGAAATACACCGAACAAATCTGTAAAAGGGATCTGAATATCTAACCAATTATTAGCAACAGTATCAAAAGAATAGCTATAACCAATTCCGTCCCAAGTTGACTCCGTGCGTAAAAATATTTTATAACGTTGACCGTCACCTTTAACCCGCAACTTCACACCTTGATAACCTGATAAATCAAGTAAAGGTGAAAAATTCTTAGTTCTTACCGAAGCAAAACCTCCAGAATTAGCAGTAGAAACATTACCTGTAAATATCGCCCTATCTTCCCGAATTTGCAAACTACTAGAACTAACACCACCCATAACAACATCATCCAAAGCCCCCCAGATATTTTTGATTTCATCTGATGGTTTAGTAAAATCAAATATTCGTTTTTCACCAACAGCAACCAGATATTTTTTTGCTGCTGTAACTAAATTTTTCACACCTTGATATTCAACATTTTCTGGTGTATCTCCCACAATTTCCGGTAGATAAAATTTCACACCTTGATTATATTTTGCTCTATCTGGTGTATCTCCTTCCACTGGTTGGACACGAACTGCTGTACAACAAATTACAGCTTGAATATTAGCCAAAACTAAATTTGTCAAAGTTTCTGGTTTGGTAATATCCCCAACTACAAAATCAAGATCATCACCGAGAATTGGTCGTGCTTTGTCAATATCTCTCACCAAACAACGGACATGATAACCCCGCGCTACCAATTTTTTCACAACTCGTTTACCCACACCACCAGTCGCACCAGCTACCAGAATTACACCCATATTTATTCCTGCTTTTGATATATTTTGATCATCTTTAAAACTCCCTTGAAAAAGTTTTTCTATCCAGTTCAGAACCGGAAATACTTCAAAGTAGGTGAGAGTTTTCATGAACCTACATAAATCCCATTGTGAACGATTGTTCTTATTCATAACCACGATCTAACCACTATACTTTTATTATCTCAAATCTTTGTTTATAGACATTATATCAATTTTTTGATATAATATCGAAGTCCCCAAATAAATTTTTTACCCTCGGTTTTCTATAGCTCAAGGGTGACATTAAAATCAATAATTATCAATCATGATCGATCAACTCAAAAAAGCCCAAGCCGAATACGAAAAATTCCCGACAGAATTTACCAGCATTATGATGAGTACAGTTAATAAAGAGGGAATTCCTGACGCTAGTTACGCCCCTTTTGTCCTAGACGATGATAAAAACATCTACATTTATGTTAGTGGACTAGCTACTCACACCCAAAATATTCATCATCATCCTTTTGTGAGTGTTTTATTTATTGAAGACGAAGTTAAAACTAAACAAATTTTCGCTCGTCGGCGTTTAAATTTTAATTGTAACGCAAATTTGGTAGAGAGAGAAAGTGAAAAATGGCAACAAATTGTTGATAAATTTCAGATTCGTTTTGGAGAATTGATTTCCACATTACGCAGTTTACCAGATTTTCGGATTTTTCAACTCACACCCAAGAACGGACGTTTTGTAATTGGGTTTGGTGCTGCTTATAATATTAGTAGTGACAATATAAATCAACTTGTCCTTAGTAAAGATTGAGTTTCATAGTTATGATTCAGTTTCAACCTCCGGGTTTTGGTAGTAAATTCATTCATACATCTTTGGGGACAATGGTTTACTATACCCAAATTAGCGCCCCTTGGAAAAATGCAGTAGATCAAGATTTACCACCATTGTTATTTTTACATAATTTTGGCGGTGGTGCCTCCGCTTATGAATGGTCTAAAATTTACCCAGCTTATGCTGCAAAATATCGAATTTTAGCCCCAGATTTAATCGGTTGGGGAAAATCTGCTCACCCTATGCGAGATTATCAAATTGCAGATTATTTAACTACAATTATTGAGTTTATTCATCAAACTTGTCACCAAAGTGTAACTGTAATAGCATCTTCTTTAACTGCGGCTTTTGTTATTCGTCTGGCTATTACTTATCCCCATTTATTCAAAGCTTTGTTTTTAGTTTGTCCTTCGGGGTTTAATGATTTTGGACAAGGTGCGGGACGAAGATTACCACTTTCTTTGCTTAATACACCTTTAGTAGATAATTTAATTTATGCCTTGGGTGCAGAAAATGAAATTGCGGTCAGGAATTTTTTGCAAAGTTTTCTTTTTGCTAAACCAGAAAGGGTGACACAAGAAATGGTAGCAGCTTATTTAACTTCTGCACAACAATATAACGCTAAATTTGCGGCTTTGTCTTTTTTAAAGGGGAATCTTTACTTTGATTTGAGTTTATATCTTCAGCAACTTCAAGTTCCCAGTGTCATTTTATGGGGTGAAAAAGCACAGTTTACAAATATTGAATTAGGACGACGTTTAGCTAGTTTAAATTCTGCGGTAATTAAAGGTTTTCAGGAAATACCAGATACAGGAATTATTCCCCATTTAGAAATACCAGCGGTTGTCATGGGAATTTTACAAAAATACAATACAACGGGAGAATTAAAAATCTAAATTCAAAAGCAAATATCTCATTGTGAGAATGAGAAGATTAAATATCTCCAACTTTGCTGCTTTGCGTCTACTCTGGGTAATCTCTAAAATCAAAATAGAACACAAATTCTGTACTTTTTGACTTTTGACTTTTGACTTCCCCAAGGGCGCTTTGCTGACTGTTTTTATCTTCCCAGACTCAGTAACGCACTTCTTGTAGATACAGCAGATTCCTTTGTTATGAAGTACATCATAGCCCCCTCCCTGCTTGCGGGGAGGGGGTTGGGGGTGGGGTGATTTTGTATCCACTTATCGGTAAGTGCTGTATGTACAATCTAATACTTATACTGCTTCCGTATTTTTCTCTCCTGTCCGAATCCGTACAATTTGGTCAATAGGAGATATAAAAATTTTACCATCGCCAATTTCACCAGTACGGGCTGCGGAAATAATTTTATCCACAACCGTGTCAACTTGGGAATCTTCAACGACAATTTCCACCTTGAGTTTTTGCAGAAACTCTACAGTGTATTCCGAACCTCGATAGCGTTCAGTTTGACCCTTTTGTCTGCCAAAACCCCGAACTTCAGAAACTGTCATTCCTACAATACCCGCATTAACCAGAGCTATTTTCACTTCATCAAGCTTAAATGGACGGATAATGGCTTCTACTTTTTTCATTTTTTTTGATTCCTGACTTCTAATAATAGCGTTGTTCATATATCTAACCAGATTCCTTGTCTCACGCTGTAAGTATAGCGCTAGTTATTAACTTGAGATTGATGTATTGGATTTGGTCAGTTTTTGTTATTTTCTGATGATGATCAACAATTTTATTACAAAAGTGGTAGCTTTGTTTGTGCCAGACTTTGCCAATCAGCGATCGCCTGTTGGGTCCACAGCCAATTTCGTGATAATTTCTCCATAGTAAAATCTGCCGGTGCATTTTGAATCACCATTTGTCGAAGTTTAATCGCTTCCTGTAAATATTTTTGACGTTTATCAGCGGGTTGATTCTGAGCGCTTTTGTATAACCCCAAAGCTAATCCAGCATAAGCCGTTAAAGCCTCCGGTTCTCCAGATATTTGCGGATATTTTGTTCGTCCCAAATTTGCACCTTTATTCTGCTGGGGTTTTAATGCTAAATTCAGAGATTTGAACCAAGCATCATTAGCATAATTGAGATTATTTTCCTCATAATAGGCAAATCCTAAAGCATTATTATACAAAATAGAATCCGGCTGATTCTGTACAGCCCTAGCCCAGTAACGGCGTGCATCATCAATACTGTATTTATTATTACCTGTCTGTACAAACTGCCAAGCTAATCGCCCCCAGACAAAATTCACCGATGGATTTTGGGTATCCTGAACAGGAATTAAATTTAAGGCGGTTTCTGCCGCCGTCAAAGCCCCGCGATTTAATAATTCATCAATAGCATTCAATCCATCCTTTAAATTGCCCTGACTTAATTGTGCCGTGGCTGTAGCAGTGACAATCCCCGTAGCTGAGTTAGCTAAATTAATACTTGGATACTGATTGTTGATCAGATGGGATGGGGGAATAGGCGGCATATCAGGTAGAAAGTGCTGCTGAGACTGACGTTGATGCCACCACCAAGCAATACTAAAGATCATGGTAATCGTACCTGCACCGAAAAGACCTAATAGCAATGGTGATTTTGATTTGTGATCACGATTACCTGGAGTCACTTGATGAGATCGTAATCGTGATAAAGGAGTATTTTGTCGCTTTTGAATATTAAGGAAAATTGGTGTGATTGATGTCTGGAGATTTCTCCAGTCTAAATGCTCTTGGACCTCAGAAACCTGCATTTTTGGTAAATCATGGTAATCTTCAATCAGTTCGGCTTTCATACTTTGTCCCTCAGTTGCTTTGTCAAGCTGATGAAACAAATCAGAAACTATTGCCGAATCCTGATCATAATTGGAGTCATTACACTCAATTTCATCTACAAGATCATCCCAAGTATCCGCCAAAAGCCAATCTACCCCCGTTGTCTCCTCTCCTAAATGAGAATCAAGAACATCATCAATGGCCATCAAACTTTCTGAATGATTAGCTACATCAGAATAATGATCATAGTTAGTCGGTGGAGGTGGCTGATATTCGTTTAGCAACTCCGATAGCCCCGGCGAAGTAGCCATATAACCTGATAAATTCACTTGTGGTGTCAAATAACCATCAAATTCTCGCTGGAGGTACAAAATCGGCAAAGCCCAGTACATTTGTTGCGAACCATAAGCAGAAATTAAGCCCTGACGAACCCGACTCACACACAAATCCAAAGCATAACCTTGACTTAAATTCCGATAAAATAGTTGGGTCAGGGTCAATGCCACCTGATCAGGTATGCGTTCTGACATCGCCAGTACACTTCTAATTCCCCGTTTAACCAAGCTTTCTGTTAAATTCCGCTCACCTGAATCTTCTTCAGCCTCAGACTTAGCCCGATATGCCCCTAAACAGGAATTAAACACTACCATTTGAATATGATTATTAATCAGTAACCCAGCTAAATCATCCCCGCTGAGAGTTTCTGTTAAACCAGTTTTTTTACTGACTAAATAAATCTGCCCACCATTGGGTCCCAAGTTACTGTGACCAGAATAGTGAAGAATATCGTAGTCCTGCCGTTCTAAAGCTTGGGTAAGTTCTTCCCGATCTGGCTCTTCAAGAACGGTCAATTCAATTTCTGGTAGATGATGATTACCATCTGCTGATTTTAATGCCTGGTGGTGCAGTTCTGCTTTCAGGTTGATAGCTTCTTGTTTGAGTAAATCCAACTGCACCAAGTCCCTGGGAGAAGAAATCACCATCAACACTTTCAGCCCCCGTTGTGCCGCCGCTGTCGGCAGAGTCTGTAGTCCAGTCCATAGCTTCCGCTCGCCTAATGCACGCAACCAATAGCTATTTACTGAGGCCATACCACTTTGGTAACGGGCAAAGGTAATATCAGGTCCTGTGGCTAAAGGACGATCTCCAGCGTGCATTACTTCCCATGGCAACCGCGCTAATCTGGCATCTTTGAATCCTAATCTCAGCCGCAGTATCTGTTGATGATTTTGGGCAATGCCTTGAGCGGTAATCCAACTATCCCTGAGAGTTCCCTGAAATAGTCCGTTATACAACTCCCGCCCCAAGTCTACTAAGTTAGCAGCCAATTTATTCGTCATTCTCCCCTGCAAGACCAACTGCAAAGGGTCATCCATTAAATATCCCGCAGCGGCTAACCACTCGGTAACAGGCCAATGTACCAGTTCTTCTGCCAACGGTACCCCAGACGCTACTTGTTCAGTCCGTACCAGATAGTCATTTTGCCCTACTGGTGTTGCGGAAAGGTGAAATTCCTGGGTCACAACTTCTGCTCCATAAAACTTAGACAATTCTGATCACGCAGGGTGGTGTAGATGTATTTTGCTATTCTAATGTTTCAGATGCGCGTTGTCTTGCATTGCTCTTAATCTAGTTTCTCTCACGGTTTCCTACCTATTTCTTTTCACAAGGTTAATCCGGATTGCTGGAAACATTCGAGAACTCTTTGTTGGTAGATGCACCTTGATCTTCAATTCCCCTAGCTCAAGCTAGGGGTTTTCTTTTCTTTAATTCTGGCAAATAAAAAACGCCCTTGCTAACCAAGAGCGTCTGTAAGCATTCGTAAATCAGTTATTTAGTAGATGATATTCTCATAACCAACTCCCCTACCCAGCGGCAAGCCACAGGAATTTTTTCGTATGGTTGAGTATTTTTTTCCGGAGCATAAGTTTAAAACAATGAACAGTTAACAAGTAGATGCACCCTGATAACTAACTTCCCCTAGCTGGCTAACACCTCTGGGGGTTTTTTCTTGTTGATGGTTACTACTATCACACAATTAAGTAAAGTTTGCTGAAAAAGTTGTCTGTGAGGGGAGGGAACTCTTAACAGGGAACAGGGAACGGGAAATAGGGAACAGGGAACAGGGAACTCTTAACAGGGAACAGGGAACTCTTAACAGGGAACAGGGAACAGGGAACGGGAAATAGGGAACAGGGAACGGGAAATAGGGAACAGGGAACAGGGAACAGGGAATAGGGAACAGGGAACAGGGAACAGGGAATAGGTTTTGGGCAACTTTACTTTTCGTTACTTATGTCGGTTTTTTTCCATTCACCTACTTATGATCTATATTCATTTTCTTCCGGGACATGATGCACTACTCTAGAACAGTTAACAAGTAGATGCACCCTGATAACTAACTTCCCCTAGCTGGCTAACACCTCTGGG
>JBJUHT010000281.1:0-3251 GCA_046070105.1 Dolichospermum sp. | reverse complement strand
TTGGTTCATCTTGATTACTTACTATCCAACCTTTAGCAGTCCAATTTTGGGCTGTTGATTGAATATATAATAACCGTTCTAAAATTTGCACAAACTGAATAAATGCAGTGGTGTAATTTTCTCGTTTTAGAGAAAGTTCTAAGATGATTGTTGATTCCCAAAGTTTGCTAAGATCATCAGTTTGTATTTTCTGGAGTTGAGTTTTCCAATTGATGATTTGTTCTGAATCAGTTATTTTACTAACACCATTAGAACCTATCCACTCTTTAAGTTTTTGGTAAAAATCATGATTAGATTCAGATTCCCAATTATTGTATTTTGCTAAAAAACCAGCTAATTTATATAATACTGAATGACGATTTTCATGAACTTTTAGCCAAATTTGGACTTCTGAAAAATCCCCTCTTTCCCAAGCTGATTTAATCTTGACTTTTTCCAACGCCCAAAAATATTCAGCCATAGAAATTAAACTGAAAGTTTGGGAATGATTAGCAGTAACTAAACCATTTTCTAAGGTAGTAAAAAACTCCTTTGGTTCATCGGGACTAGCATTAAATACTTGATATTGACGGACTAAAGCGGCTGCACAAATTTCTACATTAGAAGCAATTACAGGGGTACATCCCTTAGTTTGAATCCAGAGAACAAACTCTTGATTTTCATTAGCATTGATAGCTTCTTTTAAAACCAGTTGTTCTAATTCTTCTCGAATTTCATGACTGTTACCAGCATTAATTTTTGGGGCGTGAACATCAACTCTAATATCAGGAAATAAACTTTTAATTTTTCCCTTCATTAATTCTGCTAACCATAAAGTATCTAATCGGCGAAAATTCCAGGTAATACTTTCCGGTTGGTCTGTTCCCCATAGGATAATATGTTTTAAACCTTGTTTTACGCCTCCTGCAATGACAGTTTTATCTAGTAACAATTCAACATTACTAAAATCACCACCTAACCATTCTTGACAGTAATCATAATATCGTTTACCTAAATCTCGACCACTCCAAGGATAGGTTTTACCATCTTTATCTTGATGTTTACCGCGTTCTATTCCTAGTTCTTGATAGAGTTCGTTGATATGTGGAGGATAACTAATATTACCATCTGCACCAAAGGAACGGATAATACCATCTTGACAACGCCAGCCTATTTGTCGTGTTCCTACGGTAATGATCAGGGTGCTAACTTTATCTGTGTTATTTGTTGTTGTCATAATGGGAAGATTTGAACTTTATTTTGTAATGTTTCTAAATATTTTCGGCGTGGATTTTCATTAGCACCAAATACTGTGACTACTTGGTAACTTCCTAAATCTGCAATCCATACAGGGGAAGGAATAACCTGATTACCTTGAGTTTTGCCACAAAGATTACCGTCATAATTATTATTAAATTTTAGCTCATCACTATGTAAAACTGATAGGGCATAAGATTTACCGAATTTTTCATCTCCAGAACATACAAAGATGCGACAATTTGCGTCTATTGCTTCTGTCCATTGGTTATTTCTAACTATTCCACAAGTTCTTAATTGTTGAGAATTAAAATTCACACATAAGGTTTGTAATGCTTCATAAAAATTCCTGATTTTAGTTTTGAATAATTCTTGAAATTGTTTAGTATTATCTGGTAATTCCCAAAAATTATCATCACTTTCACTAATTAAATTACAGCCACGATACCAAGGAGGACGGGGAGGATTACGATCTTTTCTAGAATATAATGGTCTTCTTGCACCTTGACCAATACCACCCAAATGAAACATTAACCAGGTGAGATTTTTGATTAGTTTCTCTAAGTTCTGTTTTTGAGATTGGGGAATTTCCGGTGAATAGTTTAATGTGAGTATTCCTGATTGTTCACCAAAATCATCATTTTGCTTTGCAGCATTATCTCTAATGGTTTTTCCTTCTAAAACTCTGACCATTAACCAGCCAAATTTTTGATTAGGGGTAGTAATACCACCAAATATTTTAGCTTCCCATTCTTTAACTTGTGCGGGTTCTAAAATTCCTAGTGCAAAGGTTTTAAACCAATAACGTAACATTGATTTAAAGGCCACCGGGCGGACTTCTGAAGTAGCTATATTGTCAGTTCTTAACTTACCATTATTATCAGTTCTAAATCTACCATCATCTCCCCTTTGATAAGGTTGGTTAACATTTCTAAACCTCTGTCTACCATGTATTAACTGGCCTTCTATAATAAATTCAACTCGGAAAAATTCACTTTCAGGTTTATGATTACCTATACCTGCGGGATTTAATTGACCATAACCAGTGTTAACTTGAGAACCTACACCAGCTTGTAAACCTTTGATTAACCACTGTTTGACTTTTTCTAATATTTCGTTATCCTGGCAGTTACTAGCTAATCGTAACCCAATCAGAAACATGGGTTTTTCTAAACTGAAAAACGGGTTAGGATTGGGGCTATATTTAGGTGTATTATTGTCCCATTGCCAAATATTATTAGCCATATCCACAGCTAATACATTTTGATTTTGATTTGGTAAAGGATAAGCGTCTAAAAATACAACTTTACCCGCTTGTTCTTTTTTATTGTTAGTTTCTACTGAACCAAACCAAGCAGCAATTTGTTTTTCTGCACTTTTCCAGTCAACATTTTGTTGTGCCATGATTTCCCGGATAGCTTGGGTTCTGGCCACACCGCGTAATGTGCTAGATGGAATATAAGGAATACCCAAAGCATCAAAAGCGGGTAATAAAATACTTTCTGGTCCTCTATGTCCACCTACTCTAATTCTCCAAGGACATTGGACTTTAAAACTTTTTTGGGCTATTAATTCAGTACGTTTTGTTAGTTGTTGTAATCGCTGGGAATATTTTGACCCCTGTTCGGCCATTTGTAATATTTGTACTTTGGTAGAGTTTTTAATTACATCATTTTCTGATGTCACCCGCATCCAACGCAAATATTCTATAAAACTAGCATCTGGATGTGGTTGAGGTTCATTTTCTGGGTTTAACCAAGGAGAAGGTATAGGAGGTTGATTTCCACCATTTCCACCATTTCTATTATTTCTATCATTATTATTACCGCCATGACCGCCTCTATTACCACCTCTATGATCATTAGCTGGAGGATTGTTTCTAGTAGGTCTATTAACTGCTTGGGAATTAGATTGATTTGAGTTACGTGGTTTAGGTTTTTCAAATACCATGATTTTTACTCTCCCTTAATATCCCAATAAACAGCAGTAGCCCAAAAACTAAATTCTTGTGCTAA
>JBJUHT010000280.1:0-2955 GCA_046070105.1 Dolichospermum sp. | reverse complement strand
GGGGTGGGGTGACTTTGTACCTCATAACATCGGTAAGTGCTGTAAATCTCTACTTTTGTGGAGGAAACAATGGTATATATGGTGAGAAATTTGGGGAGTGACTGAATTTTGGATTTTGAAAAAAAGCATCATATCTTAACTCCCATAAATTGTTTTTAACCATGATGGGAAATAGTTGTAATATTTCTTGTAAAATTACTTTTTAGACCAATTAATCATAGGTTTGATAATATGACAGTAGCTAGAATTGGAATTATTGGTGGTAGCGGTTTGTACAAAATGGACGCGCTTAAAGATGTGGAGGAGGTAGAAATTTCTACACCTTTTGGTTCTCCCTCTGACGCAATTATTCTCGGAACGTTAGAGGAGACAAGAGTAGCTTTTTTAGCTCGTCATGGTCGTGATCATACTCTATTACCTTCTGAGTTGCCATTTCGGGCTAATATTTACGCTATGAAGCAATTAGGGGTAGAATATTTAATATCTGCTAGTGCTGTGGGTTCTTTGAAGGCTGAAGTTAAACCTCTGGATATGGTAATTCCTGATCAGTTTATTGATAGAACCAGAAATCGAATTTCTACATTCTTTGGTGAAGGTATTGTCGCTCATATCGCTTTTGGTGAGCCAATTTGTAAAAAGTTATCTAGTATTTTGGCGGATGCAATTACGTACTTAAATTTACTAGATACTACCTTACATTATGGCGGTACTTACGTATGTATGGAGGGACCTGCTTTTTCCACTCAAGCGGAATCTCATTTTTATCGAAGTGTAAATGCTACAGTGATCGGTATGACAAATTTACCAGAAGCAAAGTTAGCTAGAGAAGCGGAAATTGCTTATGCAACATTGGCAATGGTGACAGATTATGATTGTTGGCATACTGATCATGATAGTGTGACGGTGGAAATGGTGATTAGTAATTTACATAAAAACGCAATAAATGCTCAAAAAGTAATTCAGGAAACAGTAAAGAGATTAAGCGAAACTTATCCTATTAGTGATTCTCATTGGGCTTTAAAGTACGCTATATTAACGAATCTGGACAAAGCACCGACAGCAACTAAAGAAAAATTGCGGTTATTGTTAGAGAAATATTTGTAAGATTTTATCTGAGAGGATATTTTATGTAAAAGTCTTATAAGGCAGAAATAAACCTCAAAGACCTTTGCTAGTTTGCTAAGAGGGGAGGGAAAATGAAACCCTTATTTTGGTCATTTTCCGAGCATCTTCTTAATCTAAGAGTGTAGTATGTAACAAGCTGATTTGTTTACTTCTTATTACTGTGGTGTAAAAATTCAGTCTTTTACTGAAATACTCTTAGTTATAAATCATCTGCTTCAATACCTAGTTCTCTCAATTTTTGGGTTAAAATTGCTACTTTAAGCTCTGCCTCATCAGCCCTTCGTTGTTCAGTTTCAGCCCTTCGTTGTTCAGTTTCAGCCCTTCGTTGTTCAGTTTCAGCCCTTCGTTGTTCAGTTTCAGCCCTTCGTTGTTCAGTTTCAGCCCTTCGTTGTTCAGTTTCAGCCCTTCGTTGTTCAGCTTCAGCCCTTCTTTGTTCAGCTTCAGCTTTTTGTCGTTCAGTTTCAGCTTTTTGTCGTTCAGTTTCAGCTTTTTGTCGTTCAGTTTCAGCTTTTTGTTGTTCAGCTTCAGCTTTTTGTCGTTCAGCTTCAGCTTTTTGTCGTTCAGCTTCAGCTTTTTGTCGTTCAGCTTCAGCCTTTCTAATTTCTTCTAAATTTGCTTCTTCTGGCGTAAGTATCAATCTACCCTCAACGGTAAAATACCTTAACCTATTTTCCAGCACTCCTAAGTATAATCCTAATTCCTGACTCCAATACCAACCATTTTCTGAAGGACTAATACTTTCGTATTCATTTCCTACTAGTCTCCAACCTACCAATTCTAAGGTATTCGGTGAAAACCAAAAATACTCAGGAGTCCTAAATCGAGTTTGATACAACTCTTTTTTCAATCCTCTGTCTACTTTGGCTGTAGAATCAGAAAGTAATTCAATAATCAAATTTGGATATTTACCGTCCTCTTCCCATATTACCCAGGAAGCGCGGGGACGCTTTTCCGTGTTTTTGACTAGGAAAAAGTCGGGTCCTTTAAAGTCCCGATTTTTCAACTGTTGTCGGCTATAGTAGATACTGAGATTTGCACCGATAAAGAAGTCTTCTTGATCGCGCCATAACCATTCTAAGCAAGTTACTAAGATTAATAGTTGTGTATAATGTAAGGAGCTTTCCATTTCTGGTTCGTCGCTGAGTAGTTCCGTGCAATCTGGCATTAATGCTTCTATTTCTTGTGCGGTTAAAGCCATAGATTTTATTTTGATAAATTACTATCTTGAGTATTAATTATTATAATTAATTATAAATTAAATAGCAATTCTGTTAAACAACTTGAAAACTAAAGTTTAAACTTGCCCAATTATTGACATCTAAAAGATAGGCATCACTGGTAGTAGGATTAATACCATCTTCAACTTTACTGCTGTTATGTAAGTCTTGCAATAGAGCTTGGGCAACTTTTAAAGGATTAACTAAAGGACTAATGGCTTGTTGATCTGTGGTAGGATATTTGGCAGTGGCTAAGGCTGTGAGAGTTTCCTTAAAGGGGTTTGTGCTGAGAATAATTTGATGTTGACAAAAAGTGGGGAGTGTGGGAACTAACCAACCGGGTGTAGGTTGATTATCTGGGATTTTGACAGTTTTACCTGGGGGAATGAGGATTTCTGTTAATTGGGGTTTGTGAGGAGAAATGTTGTTTGGTGGAAAAACTTGCCAAGGATAAAAAGCAAAGGCACTTTGGTTATTATTTAAAGCTAATAGAATCAAGTATAGGGGGCGATCGCTCAAATTGTCAATTTTATATTGCACCAGACTACCTACAGAAATGGTGGGGATAGCGGTGGGGGAATAACTGGGTCTGGGATAGGTTTTATCGCTATTA
>JBJUHT010000279.1:0-19251 GCA_046070105.1 Dolichospermum sp. | reverse complement strand
GTTGTTAGTGGTCAGTGGTCAGTGGTCAGTGGTTAGTTGTTGGTTGTTAGTGGTCAGTGGTCAGTGGTCAGTTGTCAGTGGTCAGTGGTCAGTGGTCAGTGGTCAGTTGTTGGTTGTCATTCAAAAAAATCATCTTTTCTTATTTCCCTATTTCCCGTAGCCTTGTCTCCTTTTGATGGTATCTTCTCTATAATAATCCTATTTGATTTTTTTTAATTAACCAGACTAGACCCAGAGATCATGGAGGAAGAGAAAATAAAAATGTTATGTCTACGGATACACATACTCATTCAAAATTGCTATAGTTAGTTAAACTTACAGTTATAAATGCTCTTGAAAATGATCACCTCATTAATAAATCATGACCGTGGGTAAAAAAATAAAATTTACTAGTAGACTTACCTTGGGTTTAGCGGTATCAATAGCCAAAAGCGTGACATTTTTGGTCAGGTCTGTGCGTATTGGTGCTGCTAGTGTTTTACCAGGTGCTATTGCGCGACGTATAGAACCCCAAATTTTGCGATTATTAAGTCAGCAAGTGAAGCAGGGGGTAATTATTATTGCGGGAACAAATGGAAAAACTACTACTGCTTTGTTATTATGCACCATTTTACAACGAAAGGGGTTTCGTATTGCCCATAATTCTACAGGCGCGAATTTGGAAAATGGTTTAGTGACTGCTTTAATAGACAATGCTAATCTATTAGGAAAGTTAAATATAGATTATGCAATTTTAGAAGTTGATGAAAATATAGTTCCCAAGGTTTTGAAACCGCTACAACCTCAAATTATTCTCTGTTTAAATCTGTTCCGCGACCAATTAGATAGATATGGAGAAGTAGATAGTATTAGTAAGCGGTGGACAAAGGTAATTTCGACCTTACCAGAAACAACAGTAGTAATCTCCAATGCTGATGATCCAACTTTATCATATTTGGGTCAACAGTTACCACAAAGAGTTTTATTTTTCGGTTTAAATGAACCAGAAAATTATTTAGAAGCTATTCCTCACGCCGTAGATTCTATCTATTGTCCCAGATGCGGCCATGCTTTAGAATATCAAGGGGTATATTTATCGCATTTAGGAGATTTTACTTGTCCTAGTTGTGGTTTTACCAAAAGTCAACCCACATTATTAAGTAGCAAATGGCCACAAATTCTTGTCGGTTTGTACAATAAATATAATACTTTGGCTGCTGTAACTGCGGCCAAAGAAATAGGAATTGATGATCTTATTATCAGAGATACAATTAACGATTTTCAAGCGGCTTTTGGTCGTGCTGAAGATTTAGTTATTGACAGTAAACGAGTGCGAATATTATTATCTAAAAATCCCGTAGGTACAAACGAAACCATTCGCGTTGTTACTCAAAGTAACGATAAAACTACTTTATTGGTCTTGAATGACAGAACCCCCGATGGTACTGATGTATCATGGATTTGGGACGTGGATACGGAGAAGTTGGTAGCAAGAGGGGGAACATTGATTGTGAGTGGCGACCGTGTGTATGATATGGCCTTACGTTTGCGTTATAGTCAAGAATCTGTGGAGAGTGATATTAACCTGATTATAGAGTCAGATTTGCATAAAGCGATCGCTACTGCTTTAGAGCATACACCAGCAAATGAAACTCTGCATATTCTCCCCACCTATTCGGCCATGTTAGAAGTAAGAGAAATATTAACTGGTAAAAAAATTCTTTGATAATTGACAATAGTGTTTATCCGTGAATTAATTAAACAATATCGCCAATAAATAAGATGACATATTCTGTGATCAAAAAAAATGGTTATAATTGCGCCATTTCCCTCAAAGACTAATTTACATAAATTACAAAGTAAATTATATGATTATTTGAGACATAAGCGAGAATAAATCATGTTAGGAAAAAAAATATCCACCTATTTTACCTACTTGCTAAAAACCAGCATTTTCCCTTTAATTTTAGGATTATTTAGCTGTGAAAATAGAAATATTAATACAATATATAATCAAAAAAATTCGACCATTAATAACAACCTACCCATAGTAGTAGCAACTAACAACGTAATTTGCGACTTAACAAAACAAGTTGCTGGAAATACAATTAACCTAATATGTTTAATTCCTGTTGGTATGAACCCCTTAACCTATAAACCCATACCGGAAGATAGTCGAATTATTGAAAGTGCTAATTTAGTTTTATATCATGGTTATAACTTTGAACCTGGTTTAATGAAAATCATAAAATCTACTACAAATAAAAAGCCTTATACAAAAATTGCTGTTGCTGAAAGTGCTGTCAAAAATCCGATCAAAATCAAACAAATTATAGAACCCCACATTTGGCATAATCCTAATCATACCATAAAAATGGTCAAGATTATTAATAATAATTTAATTAAATTAGTACCAAATAATCAAAATATTTATAGTAAAAATACTAAAAAAATCATCCAAGAAATAAATCAAATTGATAATTGGATAAAAAAAAGACTAGATAGTATTCCTGCTAAAAATCGCAAGTTAATCACATCTAACCCAGCAATGATTTATTACGTCAAAGTATATAATATTCCATATTCAGTAAATTTAGCTAAGATCAAAAACACGACAAAGCTGACATATAAAGAAGTCGAAAATTTCACTATAGATATTCAAAAAGCCAATGTACCGACAATTTTTGCAGATACAACAACCAACTCCAATTTACTAGAATCTTTAGCTAGAGAAGCTAATGTCAAAGTTTTTCAAAGACCACTTTATATCAATGGACTAGGTACAGCAGGAAGTGACGGAGACACCTATCAGAAAATGATCACTGCGAATACAAGAATAATTGTAGAAGGACTGGGAGGAACATATTTAAAATTTGAACTTAATCAAAATAAAAAATTATTATAGTTGAATATCAAAATAGTAAATAATCTGATTATTTCCATTTATATAGGAACAACAAAAGTGATATAAATATCTTTATTACTATTACTGTTAATTTTACGAAATTTGTCATGTCAATTGATCAACTCCGGCCTGTAAATACAGAACAAACGACCGTTTATATACCGTATATTCAGTCGAGTAAGCGCGGTTTATTACCCTATGCTCTTAGTCTTTATCAAAAAGGTGCTTTAGAGGGAAGCCGAAAAATTGAGTCTGGTGATAATATTCCCTTTGTTGCTACTTGGAATATTACCACTTTACCCTTGGATTTAATTCGTTGTCGGATGCAGTTTGATGGTAATTCTGAACTAAGCTATGAAATTATGATGGCCAGTTTTGAATTTATTACCTTTTTAATTGAACTCTTGCAAAACTATAAGCGATATCGTTTTGCAGATTTTTCTCCGGCTTTTTACCGTAAACTCTTACGCGCAGATGATTAAAATACACAGCAGATAGTACCTAATTGCCACTGCTGCATTTTTTAAGTATACTCATCATCAACATCAGATTCATATATTTCATGGGTGTCCGCAGAAGTCACGGCATTAGTTAAATGCCAGCTATCATTTGTCACACCGATGACTTCTCCAGAAAAGAATTTAGCTAAACTTTCCGCAGCTTTGACTACACCATCATCATCTAACTTTAATGGTGGTGGTTGCGCTTTTTCCGCAGCAGAAATAGCTTGTGTTGTTTCTGTCTTGGTGACAACCGCTTGACTTTTCAAAGGTGCAGGTGGTGGTGAGGATACGGTAGATACTGGCTGTGGTGAGGATGGCTGTGACACCGTAGCGGAATTCTGCTCCCGTATGATTCGGCTTTTTATAGTCACATTTGCGATATTAGTTTTTTCTATAGTGACTTGTATTTCCTGTTGAAAAGCTTGTCTAAATGCTGTAGTAATTACAGGTATATAAGACCTCACTTTGTCATACCAAACCGCCTTCACACCTATACGGGCAGTAGAACCGTTAAAATCAATTAAATGACACATTTGCCCCAATAATGCCTGGGTTGGTAGCTGTTGAATATGTCCACGCACTTGTTGCCAAAGTTGTGTTAAATCGGATTGTGAATCTTCTCTAACTGGCTGTACTGGTTGAGGTAAAGATTCTGGTACTGGTGGTGTAAAATTAACAGGTGAATTGTGATTTGCTGGTGGATATATTGGTGGTGCAGTGACAGAAGTTGTATTAACTCGCTGGGGAATATTTGCCGTTTGGATTTGAATATTGGCACTAGGTAATAATCCCAATAGTGTTACTTCTAACCATAACCGGGGTTGAGTAGTATTTTTTAGTTGTACTTCTGCTGTTCTGAGATGTTGCTGTCCCAGTAGGATGGTACTGGTATCGAATTTTTGGGCAAAGTTGACTAATGATGTCCAAGTTGACTGAGTACAGGTAACTAAATCTTGACGACTGGGGGCGGTTTTCGCTATCAGGAAATCCCGGTAAAAAGCGGCCAGATTTTGGAGAATTATCAGAGGTTCTCTGCCTCTATCTAAAATTTTTCGGGTAAATTCTAATACTATTTCAGCCTGATCTTGACTAATGGCTTCTAAGAGTCCCAGTAAGTCTTTTTCACTGACTGAACCCACCAAATCCCAAACTTTATCCGGTGTCACTTCTCCATTGACTAAAGCTAATTGATCTAGTAAACTTTCTGCATCTCTTAGTCCCCCTTGGGCAATTTGTGCTACCAATGTCAAAGATTCATGGGAAATATTAATATTTTCTTGGGAAGCAATGTGAGTGAGATGTTTTACCATAGAATCTAGTTGAATCCGCCTAAAATCAAACCTTTGACAACGGGAAATAATTGTTGGTAATACCCGTTGGGGGTCAGTTGTCGCCAGCACAAAAACAACGTGCTTAGGTGGTTCTTCTAGGGTTTTAAGTAATGCGTTGAAGGCTGCGGTACTTAACATATGGCATTCATCAATGACATAAACTTTATACCGACACTGCATGGGAGCAAATTGCGCCCTTTCAATCAGTTCCCGAATATTATCAACACCAGTATTACTAGCAGCGTCAATTTCAATTACATCTGTAGAATAGCCTTTAGTAATTCCCTGACAAATTTCGCACACCCCGCAGGGTTCGGGTGTAGGTTGGTTACCTTGCAGACAATTGAGAGATTTAGCCAAAATTCTGGCACTAGAAGTTTTTCCTGTGCCTCTAGGGCCAGTGAACAAATAAGCAGGGGCGATTTTTGCTGACAGAATAGCATTAGTTAGGGTAGTAGCGATCGCTTCCTGACCCACCAGTTGAGCAAAACTTTTTGGCCGATACTTATGGTGCAGCGGTTCGTAAGACATGGAGACAGGTTTAAATCCGTAATCCGTAGGTAAATTAAAGGCTTTACCATTTTAACAAGTGATGACATTTTTCTATTTCTTTGCCACTGTACTACTGACTGAATATCGTTAAAATTTAAAGAAGCAAGATCAATGGTATCGCAGATGCTCAAACAACTAATTCAATGGCTCAAAAAATTTTTCCGGCGCTTGTTTACTGGTCAAAAAAATCTTACCCCCACTGGAAAACAAGTGCCAAAATCAGTAGCACCACCCCTGAGTGATACAGATTTAGAATTTCTATTTACAGAACTTTTAGAAGGAGTTCATCAAGTCAAGGGACAAACCTGGACGCAAAAATGGCTAGATAATCTTGAACATCGTGTCAGCACGGAGCGCTGGTTAGAATGGTTAAATCGCTTTGGGGAAAGATTATTAGCATCCTCTAGACCTCATCATGAATTAGCAGCTAGATTAGTTCAACTCGGTGAATTGAGAGTTGGGGAAATCAGTAATCTGTCCTACGATATAGGTATGAAAATCTTAACACGCAATCCAGGAGAGCCAATTTGGGAATATGACGGACCAGATATATTACAAAATAATCCCTCAATATCAACCAAAACGGAGGCAGAACTAACGACAGAAGAATATAAAACTGTTACCCTCACGGAGTTACTTATGATGTTGCAAGATGATCAAAACCTATGTCAGCAAATTGCTCAAGAACTAGGGATAGAAACATATCATCCCCAAGAAATTATTCAAGCTCTGGTTGATCAGTATCATGAAGCTAATAAATATTCTGTATAATCAATATTAGTAATAGGAAGAGTTCATAACTCTATCTCCTGGTCACTAATCTCAATGAATAAGTTTTATTTACTCACTGTAGCTATCAATAATTTTACGTAATTAAACATCAATTTTGTGCTTAATTCCGTAATTGGTGATTTTTTGGGCAAAACGATAGCTAGAATCAAAAGGAAAAAAAATTTCAGTGAATTGGCAGATGTTAAGGTGGTTATTGCAGGGGCTTAACGAATTTTTAGAACACATTTTCGACAAGCTAGGGATGATCAGTACCGGGAGCAGTCGAGCTAATCTGATGGCACAGCAGCCTCCAGAACTTACGAATGCGGATCTAGAATTTTTATTTAACGAACTTTTAGAAGGAGTCAATCAAGCACGGGGGGAACGGTGGGCGCTCAAGTATTTGCAGCGCATGGAACCAAGAATTACCGTCAAGCGTTGGCTCGATTGGTTGTCAACTTATGGTGACAAATTACTATCTTCTCCCGCTCCTAATCATGAGTTAGCCCAGCGGATGGTACAATTGGGCGAGTTAGGCATTGGTGAGGTTGGCAATCTCTCCCATGATATTGGGATTCAGCTATTGTGGCGTAACATGAACCAAGATCATGAACGCAGTCAAGAACCACAGGAGTTGGAGATCCCTATATCCACTGAAAATGAGCTAGATAGCCCTGGTCAAAAACTACTTCGCCAATTTGGTGAAGAATTATGGGCAGTTGAGGATGTAGATACTATTACCGACCAATCAGTATCTCAACTGATTGAGGACTTATTGACAAATTCTTCTACAGGTGTAACTGGCAAGTCCTTATCTGGGGGTGCTGCGGGGGAAAAGACTAAAACGGTAAGTGATTTTCACCCAGACCACTATACAATTCAGATATCTCCTGAACATCCTCAAAAGATAGTTTTAGATTCATTAGCTCTTGACAAAGAAGGTTTGATAGCAATACAACCTCAGTTAGCATCAACTTTGGATCAGTTGATGGTACGGTTAGAACAAAGTGTTAATCTTGTTGAGCAGTTAGCATCAGATTTGACAATTCGTGATAGTCATAGTCAGATTGTGCCACTAAAATCAGAAATATTTGTTCCTGATCAAGCGGAAACTTTATTTTCTCAAGGTCTTCAACAGGTTAAATCGGGCAATTTATTGGCAGCTTTGGCTTTGTATCAATGCGCTAGTCAACTACAACCTCAAGTTTATGAATATTGGTGGCATCAGGGGTTAGTTCTCTTTCATTTACAGCGATTGACTGAGGCTATCGCCGCCTATGACCAAACACTGATACTTAAACCTGATTTATATAAAGTTTGGTACAGTCGAGGTTGTATTCTCTGTGAATTGGGAGAATTTGATCCGGCTATCCCTGCTTTTGACCAAGCAATCTCTATTCAGCCAAATTACCAACCAGCTTGGGCTAGTAGAGGTTTAGCATTACTCAAGTTAGGTTTGATCTCGGAAGCAATTACTAGTTATGATCAAGCTATTACACTACAACCTCAAGATGCGGAAGCT
Organism: Dolichospermum sp.; assembly: GCA_046070105.1. Lineage (GTDB taxonomy): Bacteria > Cyanobacteriota > Cyanobacteriia > Cyanobacteriales > Nostocaceae > Dolichospermum. The sequence goes on along the minus strand of JBJUHT010000279.1, from coordinate 11,688 downwards.
TGGTACTACCGGGGAATAGCTTTGGCCTTGATTCAACATGATGTCGAAGCAGTTGCTAGTTATGATCAAGCCCTTAGTCTTCAACCTCAGTATCATGAGGCCTGGATTGATCGGGGTATAGTTCTATTCAATGTTAAAAGATATACAGAAGCGATCTCTAGCTATGATCAAGCTCTCTCTATTCAACCTGAACTTTATTTGGCTTGGTATAATCGGGGTGTCTCTTTTGAAAATTTAGGCGATCGTCAAGAGGCCATCAATTCCTATCAACAAGCTATAGCCATTAAACCTGATTTTCACCCTGCTTGGTATAATCAAGCTGTAGCCCTATTTTACTTAAAACGTTTCGATCAAGCTATTTCTTGTTATGACAATGCTTTACAAATTAAAGGCGACTATTGGGAAGCTTGGCTCGGTCGAGGTGTAGCTGCGGGTAATCTCAACTCTGACCAATCATCACTGATCTTAGTTAATAACATTTCTAGGTCTAATCCCGCTCTCAACTTAGGTGGCTATGAAGGCAAGTTAGCAAGTTATCAAGAGGGTTTAAAACACCTGCGTGCAGATACTCACCCCGAAGGTTGGGCAAGATTACATATAGCTATCGCTAATACTTACTACGAGCAAGGAAAAGAAAATCTCGCATTTCGTGATTATTGGCACAATGCTGTGTCTGAATATCAACTGGCACTATCCACTGTCTCACCGGAAGATTTTCCAGAATTGTACCTAGAAATTTTGCAATCTCTGATCAAAGTGTTTGTCTGTTTGCAAGAAACAGCCACCGTACAGGAGTTACAAAAATGGGGAATTGAATTATTACAACAATTACTCTCTCACCCCACTCGTTCTGATGACAGCAAAAAACAATTAACAATAAAATTTCCAGATTTTCAACAACTAGAAGTTAGTTGATTTCAGCCATAAAGAGATAGACAAGACTTATGAGAACAGATCAACGATAATCCGACAATGATAAGCTATATGCTGACATATAAAAGTGCAAATAAAGGCAAGTTGTTAAATGGGTTTTTCCTCAACGGCTCCTCTCCTCCTCCGCGCCGCTCGTGGTGAACAAGTAGACCGTCCTCCCGTATGGATGATGCGACAAGCGGGACGCTATATGCAAGCATATCGGAATTTACGGGAAAAATACCCTTCTTTCCGCGATCGCTCGGAAATTCCTGAAGTAGCGATCGAAGTTTCCCTCCAACCCTGGAGAGCTTTTCAACCCGACGGCGTAATTTTATTTTCCGATATTGTCACTCCCCTACCAGGAATGGGGATTGACATGGATATTGCGGAAGGAAAAGGACCAATTATTTATTCGCCCATACGCACTCAAGAACAAATTGAACAACTGCGTCCTTTAGATCCAGAAACAGCACTGCCGTTCATTAAAACGATTTTGCAAGCATTACGGCAGGAAGTAGGTAATCAATCAACAGTATTAGGCTTTGTCGGCGCACCCTGGACTTTAGCAGCTTATGCGGTGGAAGGTAAAGGTTCTAAAACCTATGCCATTATCAAAAACATGGCCTTCTCAGATCCCACTGTTCTACATCAGCTATTAACTAAATTAGCTGAGTCTATTGCAGATTATGTCCGCTATCAAATTGATTGTGGCGCTCAAGTGGTACAAATGTTCGACTCTTGGGCTGGACAATTAAGCCCTCAAGATTATGATACCTTTGCCTTACCTTATCAAAAAATGGTATTCGAGAAGGTGAAACAAACTCATCCTGACACACCATTAATTTTGTTGGTGACAGGTAGCGCCGGACTTTTGGAAAGAATGGCAACCTCTGGGGCTGATATTATTACTGTAGACTGGACAGTAGATATGGCAGATGCACGAACCAGATTAGGTAAGCACGTGAAAGTACAGGGTAATCTTGATCCAGGTGTATTATTTGGTTCTCAGGAATTTATCCGGGAGCGTGTTATTGACACTGTTCGTAAAGCCGGTAATTGGGGACACATCCTTAATCTCGGACATGGTGTATTACCAGAAACTCCAGAAGAAAATGTGGCTTTCTTTTTTGAAACCGCAAAAAACCTCAACGCTTTGGTTTAGTTTTTTGGGTGGGTTTTTCCCACCTGATTTTTATTAAACGCAAATGAGAAAATAACGAACCACAGAGGCACAGAGGACACGGAGAGAAATTTCTGTTATTTTTGAGTAGGTTAAGAGTAACATCCTGTATATCATAGAATCCTGGACATCCTGATTCTGACTAAATATTTTTCTGTAATCTTTAGATTTTACAGTCCACAAGTCTCAACGCGAGAGAAGAGACAAATAAGTGTTTCTGCTCCCAAAATGGTAAATTAGTCAACACCCATACTACTTCTTTCCCCCCGGTGGGCAGGTGGCCTTCTGGTGCTTTAATATCAAAAGTAATGTCATTGTAATACTTCCAAGCTCCCAATAAGCCTCCCTTCCATCCTACTTTCTTTCCAAAATTTTTCCAAATGTTCTGATCATACTTCCTATTGCCACCTAAACTTTGATAAATTCGTTTCTGTACAGAAAAACCAAAGCGTCCATTACTATTCTTTACCCATAAATTGTCTATAATGCTAATGTCTTCACTGGGAATATCAAGAACATTGTCTATGGTTAAATAACCTAGTATTCCCCGGTTAGCAAGTGTCAATATTATCCGTCTTGTTTCCTCATCTGCTTCCTTCCATTTTCTTGCTGATAATAATTTCTTTAGTTTCTGATACTGACTGGGTACAGTAATAGATGGTGGAGGAATTTTAATAGGTGGTTGCGGAGTGACATTTTGATTTCCAAAATTTAATTTCTGAATAACTTCCTTAACAGATTGATAACGATGTTTAGCAATAGGACTTGCTAATTTTTCTAAAATCTTCCCTAATTCATTACTTACCAGATTCCCATTTAAATAATCTCTCCATACCCATTCCCCTTCCATTGGACTATATAAATCAAACGGACTCATTCCTGTTAATAAATGCAAACAAGTTACCCCTAAACTATATACAGCAGATTCCATTGCTATGAGGTACAAATTTTAATAATAAAACTCTTGTGGGGTGGGCATCTTGCCCGCCCGTGGTGTACCTCATAACACCAGAAAGTGCTGTAAATCACTAATAAATAATGGTTTACCCATTGACTGTTCAGGGGCGCAATATTCAGCAGATCCAATAATTGTTCCTGTAGCTGTGCGTTGCTGTTGTTTGACTATTTTCGCCGCCCCAAAATCTACTAAAAATAACTTATTATCACTACTCAAAATAATATTTTCTGGTTTAATATCTCGGTGAATTACTTGTTTACTATGAACAAACTCCAATATTTGCAAAACTTCTATTAATAACTTTTTAATTTGCTGTTCAGAAAAAACGCCATTTTTATCTAACTCAGTTTGTAGAGTTGCACCTTTAACAAATTCCTGTACTAAATATTGACGATTATCAGATGTAAAATAAGCCATTAATTCAGGTATTTGCGGATGCTTACCTAACTCCTCTAAACGTTGTGCTTCCTGTGAAAATAACTGGGATGATTTTTCAATACTATCTGTTCCCTGCGCTTGGGGTAAAAATTGTTTAATTACACAATAAGGTTTTGATGGTTTATCCTCATCAATAGCTAAAAATGTTCTACCAAAACCACCTTGACCTAAAATTGATTGAGGTATATACCTTTCACGCAAAAGTAACTTATTACCGCACTTTTGACAATATTGAAAATTATCAGGGTTAGGAAAAAGACAGTCAGGATTAAGACATTGACGCATAGACTCACCACTGAGGTTTTATTGTAATTTTACCCTAATTAATCAAGATTTACGCAAAATCTCTCAAAACCTCATTTATCTGCGTCTGGAGGGGTTCATTTAAAAAAATATACAACTTAACTAACACCCAGATCCCTGATTTCTTAAAGAAATCGGGGATCTATCTCCTCAAATCATGCTACAATTACACACTGACCTCAATTGTCCTCAAAAACCTCAATATCCAATTTCATGAGCAAAAAACGTATTTTAGTTACAGGTGCAAGTGGCTGTATCGGTCACTATATCACCGAAGCCTTAATTCAAAACACCAATCACGAATTGTATCTCCTAGTTAGAAACCCCAATAAACTACAAGTTGATACTACAGTCCGTCCGGGTATCACCATTCTTCAGGGTGATATGCAAGAAATTGCTAAGTTCTCTAATTTACTCAAAACCATTGATATCGCTGTATTAACAGCCACTTCTTGGGGTGGTGAGGGCATTTTTGATATTAATGTCTTCAAAACTCTAGAATTAATGAACCTACTAAATCCAGAAAAATGTGAACAGGTAATTTATTTCTCCACAGCCAGTGTTTTAAATAACGAAAACAAACCACTTAAAGAAGCCGGAGAAATTGGTACAGATTATATCCGTTCTAAATATGACTGTTTACACCAAATTGAAAAGTTAGCTATTTTTCCTAAAATTACTACGGTTTTTCCTACTTTGGTTTTAGGTGGTGATCATAAAAAACCCTATTCTCATCTCACTTCTGGTATTCCTCAAGTTACTAACTATATTAATATCATTCGTTTCTTACAAGCAGATGCTAGTTTTCACTTCATTCATGGCCGAGATATTGCCACAATTATCCAATATTTAGGCGATTATCCACCACAACCCGGAGATCCCCGCCGATTTGTTTTAGGACAATCTTCCCTAACTGTTAATCAAGCTATAGAAGAAGTTTGTGCTTATTTGAATAAAAAGATTTATTTCCGCATTCCTTTGTCTTTGGGTTTAGCTAATTTAATTATTTTTCTATTTCGCATTCAAATGGCAGCTTGGGATAGATTTTGTATGCATTATCGTCATTTTCACTATACTAGTGCCGTTAATCCTAGCAGTTTCAATTTACCAAATTACTGTGCAACAATGACTGATGTTTTGAAAATTAGTAAGGTCAAAAATCACATTTAGATCAACTAATGGGTAATAAGCGTAAATTCCTAATATCTCGTTAATAATAGTTAAATTAATAACATAATGACCATAGAACATGATCAATCAGGGATTTCACTGTGGATTATATATAAGTTTATGTTATGATTTTAGATATTTTTCATAAGTTTTTTTGAAAAAAATTTTTTATTTTCAGGGTTGGTGGGGATTTCGGTGTGCTATGATAGTCATATTAATATAATGGAGTGTCAGCAAAATTTTATTTACAAGACATATTCCTATTGTAAAGATATCATGTTCAGCGGCGAAAGTCAACCCCGTTACTCTTGAAAAAAATTTCGCGCTTCAAATATAAATTCGCAATTATGCGCCTTACATAAGTTTATATTATCATTTTAGATATTTTTCATAAGTTTTTTTGAAAAAAATTTTTTATTTTCAGGGTTGGGAGGGATTTCGGTGTGCTATGATAGTTATATTAATATAATGGAGTGTAAGCAAAATTTTATTTAAGGCATATATTCCCATTATAAAAATATCACATTCGACGGCGAAAGTCAACCCCGTTACTCTTGAAAAAAATTTCGCGCTTAAATTATACATTAGTGATTGCAATTGATTCAGTGTAAATTTAGATACCCTATTTTTCTCATCATTATTATTCAAGACTTAGGCCAGAATAGGGCTTCAGAAATGTCTAATTTGTTTCTACTAAAGTTTTAAATTGTTCTTCACTAATACGGCCTGCTGCATATAAAGTTTCCGTAATTTCAGAAATTGTTAAAACCGCGTGTGCTTGATAGCCATTTTCTCGTAACCTGTTTTTTACACCTTGCTCATGGTCAATAAATACCACAATATCATTGACATTTAATCCTGCATATTTTAACTTTTCTGCTCCTTCCATGACACTTTTACCACTGATTAGAATATCATCAACAACTACAACAACTTCTCCAGGATTAAAATTACCCTCAATTACCTTGCGGGTTCCGTGTGCTTTGATTTCTTTGCGGGGAAAAATCATGGGGGAATTTAGATGTAATGATAATCCAGTAGCAGTAGGTAAAGAACCATAGGGAATACCTGCTATTCTATCATAAGTTAGTTGCTTGAGAATCTCTGCATAAGCAATCACTATTTGGTGAAATATTTGGGGATTGGAAATGATTTTGCGTAAGTCTATATAATAGGGAAAAGTAGCTCCAGAAGCTTGGACAAACTCGCCAAACATAATACAACCAATGTCATAAAGTTGTAGAATCAAATCTAAAAGTGGATGTTGATTTAACAAACAAACATCAGGAAACCAAACAGAACAAACGGAGTTTTCTTGGGAGATTTCAGTTCTGAGATGATTAATTTCTGACCTTAGAGATTGCAGTTGTGTAGACAGATTTTCACTTCTTAACATATCTTGAGAAACCGGAAGAAGTAAGCCATCACCATGATAATTTAATCCCGCTGATAGCAGCTTTTTCAGATTACCACCTTCAGACCAAATACTGCGGGCTAAAATTGTTCTTTCTGGTGCTTCCTTGCGAATTTTTGCTAAAATATCTGGCTGAATAGTTCCTACTTCTAAACCAAGTTGTTCAGGTGTTCCCCAATTTTTTGCTTCCTTGACTACTTGTAAATAAAAAGGGGATTCCGCTGTAGGATATTGCTGTAAAATCACTGCACCTGGATTGGAAGTTGTACACAAGATAAAAACGGCTTTATCGGCATAAACTAAAAAGGGGGCTACGTGATCTTGTCCCGCATAAGGACTCAAGGTAATTGCATCAACCTGCCATTGTTCAAAAACAGTTTGAGCGAAAATTGTGCTAGTATTGAGATCGCTATGTTTGGCATCTAATATAATGGGAATATGGGCAGGAATAGCGTTCAAAGTTCTTTGTAGTAATTCCCATCCTGGAATACCTAAAGCTGCGTAAAATCCTAGAGTGGGTTTATAAGCACATACTAAATCAGTGGTCTGGGTGATAGTAAATTCCAACCAATCCCACAGACTATCAATCATACTTTTGGGATGTGATTTCTGGTAATATCGCTCAGGGAGCATTTCTGGATTGGGATCTAGTCCTACAAACAGTAAACTTTGATTTTGGGCGATCGCTCCATTTAGCTTATCATAGAAGTTCATAAATTTTCCTGGTAATATTCTCTGACCGAATTTATGTGAGGCTGCACAGAAAGATGAAGGCGATTAATACATCCCTTCTTATCCGCGCTCATTTGCGTTTATCTGCGTTTAATAAGTTTGGATATCTTATTTGACCCAGATTGATCATAAATCAAAAAGGCACAAGTCATGGAATAATCGCCCAGGAAGACGGGAAGAACACGAAGGGAAGAGAGTTTTAGAGAGATTTTTCGTTGGTTTTGGTAATTTGATTTTAGAAAAAGGGCGATCGCCTTACCATTGTATATAGAAAATAGAGGATGTTTGAAAGGTCTAACTTGGGCGATTAGAAATCACATCTACACAGACAAAACCTGCCTACGCAGGTTTCAAATCCTTAATTTTTCGTTAGTCCGCGCAGGTGGACTTTGCTTGTGTAGTAGAGAATTTATTCGCCGAAAACTTTTAAGACAACCTCTTAGCGAAGTTTACCGAAGGTATCGCCCTGGCAACTGCAATTTCATATTAAATCAGAATTGATAATTCATGGTATTGATTATTTTACCATGTCAGGAATAATCGGATTTTTATTATTTATGGTCTTGGCGATTAAAAATATATTTTAATAATTGCAAAATTGGCTTTTTACTGGAGTTTAGTCGCAGGCGCGACGCTTCCGCTGCACCGAGACTGATTGTGCCAGTTATGTTATTTATTATAGTACAATAATACTATATTATAGCGATCGCCTGTGCCAGTTACGTAAGTCCTGATGGTTTTGTCAAGAGTCAGAAGCCTTGGCTAATGGTTGGCGTAAAGCACCAAAATAAAATTTTTCGTAACCCAACACATTTATTATTATTGGTTGATGTTGAGTTTTCTTACGTCAACTAGATGGTCTTTTGCGAATTTATCATGTATAGCTTTAGCTTGCAACCTTTCCTAAAAAACTGTCGGATGAAGAAATACTACTTTCATTTACCAATAATGGATAAATAATAATTAATTGATAATTTAAAAGTACAAAAGGTGTTTAAATTAGAAAAAATATCAATTCAGAAAACAATTGATTCTCTCAAACAAAAACATATTATTGAGTGTGTGGAAATTCGCTATGATTTTAAAAACACGAAAATAAGTACAGGATTATTTAGTGTTAGTCGGATCTTTTTACCAACTTCTGATATTTTTCCAACTTTAGTGGCCAGTGATACAAATGATTTTATCACTTTAAAAACAATTGCAGCTATAAATCATGATGATTTTAAAAACAAATTTATCAAAGAAATTTATGAACCAAGAGAATTTAGGAAAATTACTAAAAGTGAAGCCTGTTTAATACAGGGATTTCCCCATGATTTTAAATTACCAGAGTCCAGAGCAAGATGGATGAAACTAATTGGAAATAGTGTTTCAGTCCCTGTTATTGATAAATTGTGCAAAGCTATTATTAATACTGGTGTCTTTCATACGAGTAATTTGTAGATAGGTTTAAATGAAATGCAACCCAACACATTTATTATTGTTGGTTGATGTTGGGTAACATACTTCAACCTAACCTACAAAGTAAATCACTCTTTCTTGGAGTAATTTAGATTAATTCTCATATCCTTCAATTACTCTTGTTGATAATTAATCATCCTCAAGGCTTCAAGTCTCCAAATTTCTAATTCTGGTAATTGCCCACGAAATTTTTTCTCTTGCTGATCATGGCTATAAAATTCTAGGAAATTTTGCCATGATTCCCTAGAACTTTGATGATCTCCCTCGGCTGCTTGCACCTGTGCTAATAAGCAATAAGCGGGGGTATAATTGCTTTCTAATTTCAAACAAATCAGTAAGTTTTGTTTTGCTTGTTCCAGACAATTTTGCTGAAAATATGCCCACCCTAGATTTTTATACAATGTAACTTCTATGCTTTTATCTCTAACCTTGGGCAAAATTGATTCAATAATCTTCACCGCTGCTGCACTATTTCCTTGCAGAATTTGCAACCTAGCTAAATTATTCGCAGCAGCATCAGCAGCACGATTTTGATATTTACTCGCAATTTGATAGTGGTGACAAGCACTATCTAAATTCTCTAACTTTTCATAAGCTGCTCCTAAATTATAATGAGCCGCTCCATAGTTTGGGTTAAATTCAACTGCTAATTCTAAATAAGATGCCGCAATTGTAAAATCATTATTCAGGTAATTTTTATGCCCTATTTCATTTAGAGCTTTCGCAATTTGTTTCCTTTCTTGATCATCAAACTTGATGCGACTTAGTATCTGTTGTAAGTCCTCTGATATCGGCTGATTAAAAGATAGTAAATGCAGGATATATTCGGTAATATTTGATTGATTTTCATCTGTCATTATTGTTAATTCTTTTGTCGAGCCAACTTTACTTTCAGTCAGTAATTCCGGTTTGTATTTGGCAAATAATGTCACCAACTCTGACCGTTTATACCGCCGGCTATCAGAAGGCTCATTATTCAGTCCAAATTCCAAACATATTCTTTCAACATATTTTCTCACAGAGGACTCTCCAATCTTCATAGATTCAGCTATATCCGCATCTGTTTCGCCTGCTAGTATCTTTTTTAATACGTTTCTGCGTCGCTCTGTAAGATTCTCAAATACGCGCTCAAACTCTTGTTCGTTCATTCTTGGTTTAAATTGCATCAGCTTCATATTTATTTCTGTGACTATCTCAGGGTTAAGGTATTGATTTTGAGTCATAATTATGACTCTGATGAGAATAAAATCTACGTAAGTGCCAGAGAAATATAAATTCCTGGTTTGGGGTTGACACTTACAAGAAAATATGCCAGATTTATGATTATATTATATATCACAAAATAAAATAAATTAACTTTTGTGACATATACAAGGGGGGAGAAAATGTTTCTATCACTAAGGTCAGTCAGATTCAAGATTCAGTAGAAGTTCTATTAGTATCGCAGATCCACTCACTTTTGTATAGTCTCTAGTTCAAGATAATTTCGTTTTTGAGACTGAAAATCCAGGTAGCCTACATCATGAATAAACACAAGTGCTTTTTAGGGTTAGCTATATTAGCTACTTTAGTCACAACTCCCGCTCAAGCAGAACCAGTTTCTAGAAAAGCGGCTGATTTAATGGCTCAAAATTCTAGCCCAACTAATTCCGTAGATCAGAACACTAATAATACTCAACTAGTCAATACCTCAGCATCCGTATATGAGGGTAGTGATACCTATTTTACACTGCCTGTAGGTAACTATTTCATAGTATTTAATACATTAACTACTGTAGAAAAAAATACTGCTTTTATTCCTCAGAATAGAACTATATCTCAGGATCAAATAAAAGTAGCACAAGAGATAGGATATAGAGTTATTAAACTGCGTTTATCAGATACTGGTGTTTCAGTTGGCAGCGTTATCGCTTGGGGATTTGGTGGATTAATCCAAAAAAGATCGACTGATTGGGTACGTTTAGAAATAAATGGTAATCAAGTCAGGGTAGTACATACAACCAGAACAACTAATGCGATTACTCAGTTTTCTAAATGGTGGGATCATCCTGTGAGAAAAATTGCTTTTAAACCTGATTCTTGCACAGTAGATAATGTCCAGAAAACAGGTGAATCAGATATAGAAACCAAACTGAGAGAACTGAAAAAATTGTATGATTCTAAACTAATAACAGAACGAGAGTATCAAGATTCACGAAGTAAAATCCTGAGTCAAATCAATACAAATACAACTCCAACCACTACAACTAATTCAGACTGTGTTGTAGTTAAAGAAAATGGGATTATAGAACTCAAAGATATAAGTTTGTTGACCAAAGGAGAATTTAAAATTGAATATTTAGAAAGCGGTGAATGGAAATATGCAGCCTTCAGAGTTCCAGCAAAAGAATATCAGTAGCAACCAGTAAAATAGACCTTTCCCATAAAGATTGTCGGGACAATTCATGAATTGTCCCTACAGGGGGTGTAGAAAATTCGCAGATATTTTAATTATCTGATTATGAGGAGTCATCAAACATGAAATGCAGCTTAAAACTAACTTTGATTTCACTATTTACACTAGGATTTTTACCAATACAAAATTCAGCAATTGCACTAGTAAATCAAGAAATATCTGCAAATTATCAGCAGAATTTGCCATTAGTGACTAACAAAAATTTGACCACTAAAAAAACTATTCAAATAGCTGAAAATGACGAATATTGGGGACCACAACGAGATTTTAAAATTTGGATGCCTGGAGAAGTAGCAGAGAATACAAAAAACTCTTTGCTAACAGTAAATACGCTAACGGAAACAGTGTATATGATCTTTCATGGAGACTTACCGACAGATACTGATTATTTAGACTCAGAACAGATTCGAGAGGTTTTACAAATTGCTATGAGAAAAAACCTGGATATAAAAGGTAAAGTTATAAAAAGCACAGATATGGTAATTCAAGATTATCCAGGTATTGAATTACTAGTACAACATTCTGATGGTAGTCAAGGACAATATCAAGGATATGTAGTCAGACGACGACTTTATTTAATCGGAGCTAGAACAAAGGGTGAATTAACTACAGAAGCGTCTAATTTTTTCGACTCTTTTAGAGTATATCCTAGTCGGATT
>JBJUHT010000278.1:0-7546 GCA_046070105.1 Dolichospermum sp. | reverse complement strand
GTTTCCTTAGTTGGTATCGAATTACTAGCAATTGAAGCTCGTATCGTTATCGCTTCTGTTGAAACCTACTTGAAATATGCTGAAGCAGTTGGCTTAACCCAATCTGCCGCAGTACCTGCTTAATTTTAATAAACAGATTTCCCAATGTGGAATAACTATCAGGGTGTAGTTTTGATAGTTATTCATATTTATAACAACAACAACAACAACAAGGACTTAAAACAATGGCAGTTGAAAAAACCAATTCTTCCTCCAGCTTGGCAGAAGTTATTGACAGAATCTTAGACAAAGGTATCGTAATTGATGCTTGGGTTCGCGTTTCCTTAGTTGGTATCGAATTACTAGCAATTGAAGCTCGTATCGTTATCGCTTCTGTTGAAACCTACTTGAAATATGCTGAAGCAGTTGGCTTAACCCAATCTGCCGCAGTACCTGCTTAATTTTAATAGCGAATATCCAGAATTAAATTGATGTTTAATTCTGATATTGATTCTGCTTTTTTAATTATCTATAGATTTGGAAATCGAGATTTCTCAAAGGATATTGCAAAGAAGTATGAATCCTTAAAATATATTCACTGCAAAAGTTGCTAGTGACTTTATTTTGTTCGAGTTTAGTATTTTATTTTCTGGAGAGTTTCATGATTTCTTTAATGGCCAAAATTCGACAAGAGCATCAATCAATAGCTCAAAAAGTTGCTCAAATAGCTTTAGAGACTAATGAGTTTTTGTCCGTCACAACAGCAGAAAGACAATCTCAAGCTGAAAAACAAGCTCAAGAATTGCTAGACTTCCATAAGCAACTTCAAACAACAACCCAGCAATTTTTATCCGAAGTAGCTAAAGCCAGATTTGCTCAAGGTCAAAAACAAGCTGAAGAATTGCTAGACTTCCATAAACAACTGCAAGCAACAACCGAGCAGTTCTTATCAGAAACAACTAAAGCTAGATTTGCTCAGGCTCAAAAACAAGCTCAAGAATTGTTAGATTTCCATAAACAACTGCAAGCAACAACTGAGCATTTCTTATCAGAAACAGCTAAAGCTAGATTTGCTCAAGCTCAAAAACAAGCTCAAGAATTGTTAGCATTCTATCAAGAACTGCAAGCAACAACCGAGCAGTTCTTATCAGAAACAACTAAAGCTAGATTTGCTCAAGCTCAAAAACAAGCTCAAGAATTGCTAGACTTCCATAAAGAACTGCAAGCAACAACCGAGCAGTTCTTATCAGAAACAGCTAAAGCCAGATTTGCTCAAGCTAAAGAACAGAAAGAGTCGCTGCTTAATTTCCGTCAGGATTTGTTTTTAAGTATCTTTGGTTAATCTATATTCTCAATAATTGCGAATAGGATTACATAACAAAACCCCCAGTCTTACGGTTATAAAACTAGTAAGGTCAGGGGGTGAATAGTAAAATTCAACAACAACAAGTTTTGGCTTGAAGTTAGTTAGTCTATATTTATACTATGTTTTTTCAGAGTAAACAATTAGTTAGCATTAATACTGCTTTTGTAAAAATAGACATCCTAGCTGACAAGACCAATGATATGATATTAGCGCATATTTTAAAAAAGCATTATATCATTTTCTTTTTTCCAGCAATCTTAATTTTCTCTTAACTGTTTACCATATTCGACTTATGAGCATCACCAAAGTTAATCATAAAAGAGCCGTTCTTCGGCTTCGTCCAGGTCAGTTTGTAGTCACACCCGCCATTGAGCGAGTAGTTGTTAGGGCATTACGTTATCTCAGATCAGGGTTTCCTATTCACTTGCGCGGACCTGCGGGGACAGGAAAAACAACTTTGGGTATGCACTTGGCTAACTGTCTTGACAGGCCAGTGATGTTATTGTTTGGAGATGACCAATTTAAAAGTTCTGACCTAATTGGTAGTGAATCTGGTTATACCCATAAAAAACTACTCGATAACTACATACATAGCGTTGTTAAGGTCGAAGATGAATTTAAGCAAAATTGGGTTGATTCCCGATTAACTTTAGCTTGTCGTGAAGGCTTTACTTTAGTGTATGACGAGTTTAACCGTTCACGTCCTGAAGTTAATAACGTCCTATTATCAGCATTAGAGGAAAAAATTCTCAGTCTTCCCCCCAGCAGTAACCAACCAGAGTACCTGAGTGTTAATCCCCAATTTCGGGTGATTTTTACATCAAATCCAGAAGAATATTGTGGAGTTCACTCAACCCAAGATGCTTTAATGGATAGATTGGTTACTATTAATATGCCAGAGCCAGATGAGATCACCCAAACAGAGATATTAATTCAGAAAACAAATATAGGACGAGAATCTGCTAATCTAATAGTTAGATTAGTTAAAGCATTTCGTCTGGCCACAGGAGCAGAAAAAACTTCCGGTTTACGGTCTTGTCTAATGATTTCTAAAATCTGTGCGGATCATGACATTCCGGCCTCGACAGAAGACTTAGATTTTCGAGAGATTGCTATGGACATTCTTTTTAACCGCGCTCAGTTGTCTATCAGCGAGTCCACTGATATTTTTGTGGGGTTACTTGAGCAATTCTCAGCGGAAGAAATCAAGGTACTAAATGATACCATTCCTTCTACTGATGAACTTTTGATTAACAATTCCCAGTTTATAACGCAAGAATTAGTTACTCAGCCAAATACCGAATTGACAAGTGATGTTTCCTACCATGAATTAGGCAAAACAGAACAAAATTAGGGCAATAACCTTACAAAAGAATAGGGTTTTCACTCATATCTTATGTAAGTCCTGTTCCTTGTAAAAATTAAGTTTGCAACTACCTGGTTAAGCAAAAAAGTGAAGGATGAACAGGAATTCAAAAAGCCTTAAACATAGAGCGCGACATGAGCGTAAAAGCTCTATGTTCTTTGCATAAAAATTTTTAGCTTGCAAAGTCAATCGTGTTTATACCATTCAAGAGTTTAATCATTTGTGAATTCTAATCCAACACTGCCTACACGTCATCAAACAAACTCAAGTCGAACTATTAATACATCTACCCAAGGTTCGACTTTAGCGGACATTCTCGAAAGAGTTTTAGATAAAGGGATTGTGATTGCTGGAGATATTTCTATATCTATCGCGTCCACCGAACTTCTAAATATTCGGATTCGCTTGTTGATTTCCTCCGTGGATAAAGCCAAGGAAATGGGTATCAATTGGTGGGAAGGCGATCCTTATCTCAACGCTAAGGCTCAATCTTTGGTTGCAGAAAATGAACAACTTAGGCTTCGTTTAGAAACTCTAGAATCCAAACTAAATTTGCTAACATCTTCTAGTAGTGTCAAGGAGGAAATTACCGTACCAACAGACACTCAAGATGATTTATATCAAGAAGAAGATAATGTATCACCTTTAGATGCACCGATTGAAGTTCTAGATTTTCAATCTGAAGCCGGTGAAAAAGATTCATCACCTGTAGATACACAAGTGGAAATTATGGATTTCCACCTGGAAGATAACCAAGAAACTTCATTATCTTTAAACCCAACCATAGAAATTACGGATTTCTCATCAGAAAATAGTGGAGAAACTTCACGAGCATCAAGAATAGATCTGCTTGCAGGTGATCAAGAAACTCCATTATCTTTAAGCCCAATGATAGAAATTACGGATTTCTCATCAGAAACCACTGAGGAAAATTGAGGTATAGAACCAATAATTGACCTCTAAAATTAACCTCAAATTTAGGAGGTATGCACATCTAGTAATTAAAACTGAAAATTTTAAAACTTTAACAGTCAACTTGTATCAAAGACATTTAAAACTTTAGGTTGCATCATCAAAATGCTTTCCACTCCAGCTGATAACTTCGACGAGTCACTGACTAGCGTTTCTAAATCTAAGAATGAAGCCGGTTTAGCCCCTTTGCTTTTGACTGTATTAGAATTACTGCGTCAGTTGATGGAAGCTCAAGTAATTCGGCGTATGGAAGAGAATTTACTCAGTGAAACTGAATTAGAACGGGCAGCAGACAGTATTCAAAAGTTGGAAACACAAATATTAAATTTGTGTGAAACTTTTGAAGTTGACCCAGCAGAGTTAAATGTAAATTTAGGAGATTTTGGTACTCTTTTACCACAATCTGGCTCTTATTATCCAGGAGAAACTGGTAATCGTCCTTCCGTACTAGAATTATTAGATCGGCTTTTAAATACGGGAGTTGTTCTAGAAGGTGAAATAGATTTAGGCCTTGCTCAACTTGATCTTATTCACGCTAAATTGCGATTAGTTCTGACATCAAAACCAATTTAATACTAGTAAATCACTAGTATTTTATCAGTTCTAATTTTCGGTTTAATTTATTTAAAACTTATGAACACAGATTTGGATACTAAAAATTTTGGTCTTTATTTGTACGGTATTTTTCCAGAAATAATTCCTGATACTTTTGATATCAAAGGATTGGACGGAAAACCTGTTCACAGTCAATCAGTTGATGGGTTTACTTTTTTATATTCACAGGCCTGTCAAGAAAAATATTTGGCTTCTCGGCGCAATTTACTAACCCATGAAAGGGTTTTAGAACAAACAATGCATGAAGGCTTTCATGTTCTTTTACCCCTGCGGTTTGGATTAGTTGTTAAAGATTGGGAAACAATCATCAGCCAACTAATTAATCCTCATAAAGAACAATTGCATAAATTGTTTGAAAAATTGGCAGGACGAAGAGAGGTAAGTATTAAAATTCTCTGGGACGCTAAGGCTGAACTGCAAGCCATGATGGAGTCTAATCGTGAATTGAAGCAGCAACGCGACAACATGGAAGGTAAAAAGCTAAGTATGGAGGAGGTTATTCAAATAGGACAATTAATTGAAAGTAATTTGCAAGCCCGCAAACAAGCTGTAATTGAAGTCTTTACCGAACAATTAAATCCCTTAGCTGAAGAGATTGTAGTCAGTGAACCCATGACGGAAGAAATGATTTACAATGCGGCTTTTTTGATTCCCTGGAATAGCGAACCTCTCTTTAGCGAACGCCTTGAATCAATTGATAAAAAATTTGGTACTCGCTTACGTATTCGCTACAATAATTTTACTGCCCCCTATACATTTGCCTTACTTGATTCATAGGAGTTATGACAATGCTGACTCAACTTTTACTAATGCCAATTATGGGACCCCTGAATGGAGTTGTCTGGATTGCAGAACAAATCCAAGAACGGACTAATACTGAATTTGATGCTCAAGAAAATTTGCATAAACAATTATTAAATTTGCAACTTTCTTTTGATATTGGCGAAATTTCTGAAGAGGATTTTGAGATTCAAGAAGAAGAGATTCTTTTAAAAATTCAAGCCTTGGAAGAGGAAGCACGTCTGCAACTAGAAGCTGAACAAGAGGAAGCACGTTTGCAACTAGAAGCTGAACAAGACGAATTTGAAGACGAATTTGAAGACAAATTTGAAAATAAACCTCTATTTACACCAACCATTGACACATACAAGCATCTTGTTAAGATCTAGATAGGGAGAATATATCTCTATACTGGGTTTAACTACTTCAGGATACGGTAATTACGAATTGCGAATTTACTATAACTAGTAAAATATTCAAATAGCGTTTAAGGTGATCATAAAAAAACCCGCTAATGCGGGTAAACTCTGGAATATGTTCATATTTTGCCAAATTGATCAAGATATCGGATATTAGTATTCAATCTCAAAAGTTTGGTAATTATTATTCGATTCGACAAAGGAGTTCGTACTCACTATGTTTTGACTAGCAGTATTAGACTGAGGTTGACGCAATTTTTTAATTGTTTTCTCTGTATCCTCTATCTGGCTATTTAGGACATCCAAGCGCTGTTGCAGTACGATAGTCCGCTCCTTGATATAACATAGTTCTCTCTGAATACGCTGCTTTTCTGTCACCATTTTATAAAGTTCTAACTGACTTGAAGCATCAGATTGATTTCTAGGCATTGTACTAACTTTAGCTCTGATAATACCGGGGTTGCGAACATTTTTCATGAAAAATACCTGAATAGTTCCTAGTATTATAACTAAGTTGTTCTTATTGTAAATCCCTAAATTATTCAGGTAACGATGAAAAAATCTATTCGGTATTGTCGTGAATGTGAGTCTTAGGTAATTAGCACCAGAAAATATTTTTATCTAGGTAAAATATATGGAATTAGAAAATTTCTACACTTACGCCTTTTTAGAAATACCCAAATTTCCGTTAATTTTGCCACAAGGTGCTACTAATCAAGTAATACTGATTAATGGTTCGGGAATTTCAGCTATTGTTGAGCCAGGAATATCTTTAGAATCATTTCAAAATGATGATGAAAAAGTTATCCAAATGGCTTTATCTCATGATCGAGTAATTTGTGAACTTTTTCAACAGATTACAGTTTTACCTTTACGTTTTGGAACTTGTTTTGCTTCCACAAATAACTTACTAAGTTATCTAGAATCCCATAGGCAAGAATTTGAAAGCAAACTAGAAAAAATCAATGGTAAAATTGAATTTACTTTAAAATTAAAACCCCAGACACTGGAAGAACCAGAACCTCTAGAAAGAGGAGGAAGAGATTATTTTCTAGCTAAAAAACAACGCTATCAAGACCAAAATAATTTCAGAATTGCTCAAGCAGCAGAAAAACAAAATTTGATTAATTTAATTAGTAAAGTCAATCAATTACCATTTGTTATTCAGGAAAAAGAGGAAGAAGTAAATATTTACCTGTTAGTTAAGTCTCAAGATAAAAGTTTACTTTTAGAACAATTCTTAAATTGGCAAAAAACCTGTCCACGCTGGGATTTACTTTTAGTAGACCCCCTGCCACCTTACCACTTTATTTAATGATTATTTATTAGTATTTTCGTGATTTATTAAGTTTAATATGAACCAGTACGACTCATTTCATTTAATCATGTTTAGTGGTAAGGGTGGAGTTGGTAAAACTACCAATTCTTGCACCTTTGCCCGTTATTGGGCCAGAAAATTTCCTGAAGAAACAATCTTGTTACTTTCCACAGATCCGGCACATTCTTTAGGAGATGTGTTACTGACAGAAGTTAAAGATTATGCTTCACCATTACCAGATTTGCCTAATTTAAGTGTTCAGTCCTTAGATGCTGAAAAACTGCTGTTAGAATTTAAGGCCAAATATAGCAAATTTTTACAACTACTGGTTGAGCGAGGAAGTCTAGCAGACGGACAAGATTTAGCCCCAGTTTGGGATTTGGACTGGCCTGGTTTAAACGAATTAATGGGATTACTAGAAATCCAACGTCTACTATCTGAAAAAAAAGTAGACCGCATAGTAGTGGATATGGCCCCTTCTGGTCATACATTAAACCTGTTGCGATTGGAAGACTTTTTAGATGTGATTTTAAACTCATTAGAGTTATTCCAAAAAAAGCATCAAGTGATCACAGAAACTTTAACCGGCCGTTATACTCTTGATGAAGTTGATGACTTTTTAGCTGATCTGAAATTTCAATTAGCTGAAGGTAGACGACTACTACAAGATGATAAATTTACAGGTTGTATAGTTGTCGCAGTTTCTGAACCTATGTGTTTTGCGGAAACTG
>JBJUHT010000277.1:0-3144 GCA_046070105.1 Dolichospermum sp. | reverse complement strand
GTTAATCAGGTTAAACCTGGTACACTGTTGTTTCTTCTCAACGGCAACCAGAATGGCATTCAGCAAATTACCCAGAATCTATCAGGACTTACAAACATTGATAGCCTCCAGATTATTTCCGGGGGGACAGAAGGGAGTTTGACGCTTGGTTCAACCGTCCTCAACTCCGCAAACCTCAGCAGTTATACATCACAATTACAGCAGTGGGGTCAATCTCTCACCGCCACAGGCGATATTCTGTTGTATGCTTCCAATGTTGCTCAGGGTTCAGCCGGTAAAGCTTTTGTTCAGGAAATTAGTCAGTTAACTGGGGCAGATGTAGCTGCATCTGATGACTTGACTGGTAATACTGCATCAGGTGGAGATTGGGTATTAGAATACACTACTGGATTGATTGAAGCATCTCCAGCGTTAGACATTGCACCTATCATCTCAAACGGAAATAGTCAAGATACCGGAAAATATGCAACTAAGCAACCAGCTTATGCCAGTAATAAACTGATTGTTAAATTCAAGGACGGAATCAATCCCACCCAAGCCAATGAGATTAAAAACGCTCTGGGAGTAGTCAAGACAGAGACAATTAAGCTGACAGGGGCTCAAATATTGACGTTATCTGGAAAAACCTCTGTAGAAACTGCTATCGCTACATATAGAAATAGTGACATCTTTAAGTACATCGAGCCAGATTATATTGTCACCTTGGGCGCAACTTCCCAAGCAACTTTCCCTAATGACCCCAGCTTCAATCAACTTTGGGGACTGCATAACACCGGACAAAGTGGTGGTACTCCCGATGCCGATATTGATGCCCCTGAAGCCTGGGATATTCAGACCGGCGATCCTAATTTAGTGATTGGGGTTATTGATACAGGAGTTGATTATAACCACCCTGATCTAGTAGGCAACATTTGGACAAACTCAGGGGAAATTGCCAACGACGGCATTGACAACGATGGCAATGGCTACATTGATGACATTCGCGGTTGGGACTTTGCCTATAATGACAACAACCCCAGTGATGTTAATGGTCACGGAACCCATGTTGCTGGAACCATTGCTGCTAAAGGTAATAACGGCGTTGGTGTGACAGGGGTGGCTTGGAATGCCAAAATCATGCCCCTGAAGTTTTTGAATGATCAAGGATCAGGCACTCTCTCCAATGCCATTTTAGCAATTAACTATGCCACAGCGAAGGGCGTGAAAATAACCAACAACTCCTGGGGAGGAGGCGGCTTTAGCCAGGCCCTGTATGACTCAATTAATGCAGCAGGTCAGGCGGGAACAGCTTTATTTATTGCGGCGGCTGGTAATGGCTATGGAAACAACAATGATACCAACCCAGCGTATCCCGCCAGCTACAACCTCGCTAATATTATTTCTGTTGCTTCCACGACTCGCACTGATGCTCTCTCTTCTTTTTCTAACATTGGGTTAACCAGTGTAGATTTAGGAGCACCGGGTTCCGATATTTACAGCACCACTCCAGGCAATAGCTATGGTATTAAATCTGGGACATCCATGGCCAGTCCCCATGTGGCAGGGGCGGCGGCTTTGTTATGGTCACAAAATCCCACCTGGACAGCCCAACAGGTGAAAAACACCTTAATGAACACGGGGGATCCGATTGCGGCTCTAGCAGGGAAAACGGTTTCTGGTAAGCGGCTCAATGTGTTTAACGCTTTGGCGGCGGCTAACTTACCTTCTGTAACCGTCAGTGTCAGCCCGGCCACTGTGCAGGAAGACGGTACGACTAACTTAGTTTATACCTTTACTCGCACTAACTTAAACCTGAGTTCTCCCCTGACCGTTAACTTCGGGGCGAGTGGCATAGCCAACGCCGCTCCAGTGGGAAGCGACCCAGCAGATTACACGGTATTAACCAATGGCAGTGTCACTTTTAACCCGACGACGAAATTGGGAACCGTCGCTTTTGCTGCTGGTGCGACAACGGCAACGGTCGTGGTTGATCCCATTGCTGACACTATTGCCGAAATCGCCAACGAAACAGTGGCTCTCACGGTTAATAGTGGAACCGGTTATATTGGCGGTTCACCCGGAACAGCCACAGGAACGATTATTTCCGAAGAAACCCTACCGATTTTTAGTAACCCCAACCCGATTACTATTCCTGATAGTGGTACGAGTACCCCCTATCCTTCCACTATTAATGTTTCAGGCTTAAGCGGTAATATTAATAGCCTGAAAGTAACCCTGACAAACCTGAGCCATACTTGGCCCGATGATATTGATGTATTACTGGTCGGTCCGACGGGAACCAAAGCCCTATTAATGTCCGATGTGGGTGGCTCAAGTGGTATCAATAATGTCACTCTCACCTTTGATCCGACGGCCACCTCCTCCTTGCCCGATTCAGGGCTAATTACCAGTGGCAGTTATAAGGCCACAGACTTTGAAACCGGTGATTTCTTTAACTCGCCCGCTCCTGGTGGCCCCTACGGTACGGACTTCTCGGTCTTTAACAACACCAACCCCAATGGAACCTGGAGCCTCTATGTTGTGGATGACGTGGGATTAGACGCGGGAACCATTGCTGGTGGTTGGTCACTGTTTATTGGTACGGGTACTGCGACTCCGGTGGTGACAGTAGTAGCGAATGATGCCGATGCTGGTGAACCCACCAACAATGGTCAATATACCCTCACCCGCACCGGTTCCACCGCCAGCGCCTTGACGGTGAACATCGCCATGAGCGGCACAGCAACCAATGGCACAGATTACGGGACCATTTCGAACACCGTAACCTTCTTAGCGGGTTCTGCCACCGCAACGTTCAACCTCAGTGTCATTGACGACACCCTCATAGAAGGCACAGAAACCGCCATTCTCACTGTCTTAGCGGGAACAGGCTACACCGTAGGGGCTGCAGCTAGTGCCACAGTCAATATTGCTGATAATGATTTACCCATTATTGACCTGAGCGCTAACCAAACGGTAGTTGAAGGGATCATCAGTCCCCAAAGTGTCACTTATACTGTTACTCTGTCTAGTGATAGCACTGAAACAATTACTGTTCAATATGCCACTGTTAACAATACCGCTACAGCAGGGTCGGACTATACTGCCACTAACGGGACTCTCACCTTTGCTCCTGGTGTTACCAGTCAAGACATCATTATTCCT
>JBJUHT010000276.1:0-30699 GCA_046070105.1 Dolichospermum sp. | reverse complement strand
TAGGAATTGCTAAAAAAGTTAAATTTTGGGGTAGGTTGCCCCGTGAAAAGGCTTTAGATTTATTAAAAGATTGTCATCTGCTAATTCATCCCAGCTTACATGATTCTGGCGGGTGGGTGTGTATGGAAGCAATGGCCGCGGGTCGTCCCGTTATCTGTCTAGATTTAGGTGGACCAGCTGTTCAAGTGACTGAGGAAACTGGCTTTAAGATAGCTGCTGACGAACCATATCAAGTTGTCCGTGACTTAGCCGCCGCAATGATTTATTTAGTTCAAAATCCAGAACTCATAGTTAGTATGGGTCAGGCTGGCCGGAAATTAGTCAATGAAAACTACAGTTGGCAAGTTTTCGGAGAGCGTTTAAACAAACTTTATTTAGAGGTTGTCACCAGAAAAGTTTCCAAAAACTCTTGGACTCAAGTTTTTTGAAACTACTTTTAAGTAATTAATTTTTCCGACTTTGACAATATGCACATACTAATTCCCGCTTTGCATAGGCCTACAAAACCAACAGGTGTTTGCCGATATGCTGCAAATCTCGCTCAATGTCTGGCTGATACTCCAGAGGTTAACAAAGTGACTTTAATTGTCGGATCATGGCAAAAAGATTACTTTGAACTATTCTTTAATTCCCAGAAAATTCAGTTAATTAGTATAGAGATTCAAAATAGTTCATTGGCAAGAAATATCTGGTTTTTATTTGGTTTACCAAAATTAGCAAAACATTTTAGTCCTGATATTGTTCATTTATCATTCCCATTTCCTTTTATACGTCCACTTTTTTCTTGTCCTGTTGTTGCCACAATTCACGATTTGTATCCTTACGAAAAACCAGAGGTTTTTGGATATCCAAATGTTATCTTTAATCGTTTTTTTTTAAACAATGTATAGAAAGTAGTGATTGTCTTACCTGTGTTTCTAAATCCACACTCAACAGTCTTAAATCATACTTTCCAAATATTCAATTAATCAAACCCATGAGTGTTATTTATAATTATGTAGATTTTAGTGATATTATTACTGAAGTACCTACTAATTTAGATATTAGTAATAATGATTCTTTTTTGTTATGTGTTGCACAACACCGAAAAAACAAAAACATAGATTTGCTAATTCAAGCTTTTTATTTACTACATAAGAATGAATCTCTAAAAAATGATACTAAACTAATTATTGTTGGTAATACAGGACCAGAAACAGAGAGGTTTTTCAAGCTAATTCATGCTCTCTCTCTTCAAGATCAGGTAATATTTATTCATGCAATTAAAGATAACGAATTATGTTGGTTGTATCAAAAATGTCAACTTTTTATTGCCGCTTCCTCTCAGGAAGGATTTTGTTTACCTTTAGCAGAAGCTCTATACTTTTCTTGTCAGGTAGTTTGTTCTGATATTCCCATATTTAGAGAAATTGGTGGTTTTAATTGTTGTTATTTTCATCTTCAAGGTAATGCTGTTGAAAATCTCTCACAAGCCATTATTTCTACTTTAGAACAGCCCTTAAATAGAACTAATGATAATTTTCATTTTTCTAAATTGGATATAGCAAATCAATATCTAAAATTTTACAATAGCACACATTTGTACGGGAAATAATCGCCCCCTTAATTTTATTTTTTAAAGTAAGTTAACACAATAAAACCGACAAAATTCTTGAAAAGGCTCACACCACATTGTGAAGTGTGGAATGTGGGCTATAAATAAAAAGAGAGTGGGAAGAGGCATACCAAAAGCCTAAAATCTCCCACTCTACATTTACTGCTGTAGCGTTCAGGAATATATAAATACTGTCAGTTATTTAGGGGGGTTTTATATAATAAAGACAGTATTTATCGAGGGTGATTAGATTCCTATTGCAGTAAATGTTAAACCTAATTATTTTGATTTTTGAGTCAATAAATGCCAAATTAATTATCTACAAAAAATCTTACTATAAACTATGGTTTTCTATAAAAAAATCAATATTTAGTAGCCTTTAATAACCACAACATTGAATTTCTTTATCTGGAATCAATGTAACTTATATGATTAAAACTTGGTTGCCAAGTTGGCACTTTCTCAAAAGTCTTATATTTTCAAGTTTTCAGTGGTTTGTTGACATATATTCAACAAGTTAATGGGGGGTATGGGATTTTCTCCGGTGGGAAAATTATAGCGGATTTTTGCTCTCAGATGATCAAGAGGAGGAATTTCTAGATTTATGACGTTTTTCAGGGGACAATTTTTGACTGTTACAAGTGCGTTGAGTATTTTTTTGGATCTCTATTGAAGTTTGAAGTGAGTAAAAAATTACAAAAGACCCCGCAGCACAACAAAAAACGATCGCCATTACCAACCATAAAGGGATAGAATTACTAGTATCAGAAAATGTGGCAATAGGGGATTTCTGAATTGCCAAAAATGGGGGTTTTTCCTGTATTTTCTGTGGCACGTAACCAACATAACTCAACTGTTGACAGGCAAAAATTGTCATTCCTATAGGAATGAGAAATAGGCTAAATAACCAGATTCCAGGGTATTTTATCACTATATTTCCTATAGTTTTTATCGCCTACCTTGATCTTAATTATACTGAATAGTCAAAGAGGAAACTCAATAAATTATCAAAAATAATCAATATCTCCCCTTGCTAGTTCCTTTAATTAACTGGAGAATGTCTTTCAATTGCTAGTTGAATCAACTTGTCCACTAATTGGGCAAATGGTATACCAGTATTAGCCCAGAGTTGGGGATACATACTTGTGGAGGTAAACCCTGGTAAGGTATTAATCTCATTAATGAATATCTCTCCCGTAGTTTCTACATAGAAAAAGTCTACTCTAGATAAACCAGCAGCATCAACAGCAGCAAAAGCTTGTAAGGCCATTTCTTGAATTTGCTGTGCTACTAACTCTGGTAAATTTGCGGGAATAAATAAATCCGCTTTTCCAGGTGTATATTTAGTTTCGTAGTCATAAAAATCACTATCAAAAGTAATTTCACCGATGACCGATGCTTTTGGGTGATCATTACCTAAAACAGCACATTCAACTTCTCTTGCGATAACTCCAGCTTCGACGATAATGCGTCTATCATAGGTAGCAGCATTATCTAATGCTACCTCTAATTCTGAACGCGATCGCACTTTAGCAATTCCCACTGATGAACCTAAATTAGCAGGTTTGACAAAACAAGGATAGCCCAATGCGGACTCAATTTCATCACACAATTTCGGAAATACACAAGAATTTGACCAAATTTGCGCTCTTGTGACAGTTTTATATTTGACTTGAGGTAATCCCGCTTGAGCAAAGGCCATTTTCATGGCAATTTTATCCATTCCCGTTGCTGAACCCAATACCCCAGAACCGACAAAGGGGACTTGTGTTAAGGTTAATAAACCCTGTATTGTCCCGTCTTCTCCATTGGGACCATGAAGAACAGGAAACCAAAGCTCAACTTGTGCGGTTTCAGGCGGAAATTGCCATAAATTCGGGGTTTTAGAGAGGATTTCTTGGGGAACACCAGATTCTAGAACTTGTTGAGCGATAACTCCAGATTGCCAAACTCCATCTTTTTGGATATAAAAAGGCAAAATTTCGTATTTATTAGCATTTTCTTCTAATTTTAGACCTTGAGCGATCGCCTTTGCCGAAATTATTGAAACTTCATGTTCCCCGGAACGTCCACCAAATAGCAAACCCACCCGTAGCTTATTCATTTTCTTATATATCTCCAAAACCCGCAATTTCTATTATTACCAGAGAAGAGCAACTGTTAATTAACCCCTTCATGGATCTCTACCTCATCTATATTATTTATTATAGATAGTTCTTCCTCGTCAGTATAACGATAACATATTTTAAATCAATTGTCAACTCTCCTAAGCAGGGAAAAAGCAGCTAAATTGTACAATCCTCAGATAACTAAATCTTGTGGTGCGGGCATCCTGCCCGCCATAATTATACATATTACAGCGATTTCCAATCATATATACATCTTAGCCTCCTCATCGCACCCCCCTCAATCCCCCCGCTGCGGGGGGAAGAAAGGGATAAACTTTTGATATTGAAGGGGGTGGAGGGTGGGGTTCTTGTTCCGGGTTTGATGACAATTTGCTGTAAATGCAGTGTTTATTCTCTATTGGAGGCAGAGTCTCAAAGTTGCGGCGACTGAGAACTATTAAATAGCACTGTGTGACAACTAAATCTTGAGGTTCACAAAAAAATCCAGATTCACTGGCAAAGTGAATATATTTGTGTTACCCTAGTACAGTTGTCAAAAATTCCGCACATCCAGGAATTCGGGTGTTTCTGAAATTTGAGAAATGCACCTGGGTGGAGGTTTAACCCGAATAGGAGTAACAAAATATGCCAGTAGTTTCCCTGGCTCAGTTGATGGAGTCTGGTGTTCACTTCGGTCATCAAACCCGACGTTGGAACCCAAAAATGGCTCCTTATATCTACACCTCGCGTAATGGTGTACATATCATAGACTTGGTGCAAACAGCCCAGTTGATGGATAACGCCTATAATTATATGCGGACTCAATCAGAGCAAGGTAAAAAATTCCTGTTTGTCGGAACTAAGCGCCAAGCAGCGGGAATTATTGCTCAAGAGGCTCTGCGTTGTGGTTCTCACTATATTAACCAACGTTGGTTGGGGGGAATGCTGACGAATTGGGCAACAATTAAAACCAGAGCAGAACGTCTCAAAGATCTAGAACGGAGAGAAGAAACAGGTGCGCTGGATTTATTACCCAAGAAGGAAGCTTCTATGCTGCGTCGGGAAATGACGAAGCTACAAAAATACCTGGGTGGTATTAAGAATATGCGGAAAGTCCCGGATATTGTGATCATTGTTGATCAAAAACGGGAATATAACGCAGTTCAAGAATGCGAAAAATTGGGTATTCCCATTGTGTCTATGTTGGATACAAACTGTGACCCAGACGTTGTGGATATTCCTATCCCAGCCAATGATGACGCAATTAGATCCATTAAGCTAATTGTAGGTAAATTAGCAGATGCTATTTATGAAGGTCGTCACGGTCAACTAGAAGTAGAAGAAGATTACGAAGATTACGAAGATTACACTGACGAATACGACGAAAGTGATCTGAGCGACTCATCAGACGAAGAATAAACATCTGTAATCAGGATTTAAAGATTCTAAGATGAGTCCTGATCATCTTAGAATCTTAATTAATATTTGTATCTGTCAAGTTAGGAATTGAGGCAACATGGCGGAAATATCTGCAAAACTCGTCCAAGAGCTACGCCAAAAAACCGGTGCTGGCATGATGGACTGCAAAAAGGCGCTGAAGGAAAATGATGGTAATATCGAGGCCGCCACAACCTGGTTACGGCAAAAAGGTATTGCCAAGGCCGACAAAGGTAGTAGTCGTATTGCCGCAGAAGGTCTGGTAGACACCTATATTCAGCCTGGTGGTCAAGTAGGTGTACTCATAGAGGTAAACTGTCAAACAGACTTTGTTGCCCGGAATGAGGCTTTTAAAGCTCTAGTGAAGAACTTGGCGCAACAAGCTGCCACTGCGGATAGTGTTGAGTCTTTATTAGCTCAACCATATATGGAAAATCCCGGCGTTACTGTTGAGGAATTTATCAAAGAAACCATTGCTACTCTTGGGGAAAATATTCAAGTGCGGCGGTTTGTGAATTTCTCTCTTGCTCATGGCACACTAGGAGTAGCAGACAGCTATATTCATACTGGTGGTCGTGTTGGTGTATTGTTGGAATTAACTACGAAAAGTGATTCAACAGTTGCTAGTGAAGAGTTTCAAGGGTTGGCCAAAAATGCAGCTATGCAGGTTGCCGCTTGTCCCAATGTAGAATATGTGAGTGTGGACAAAATTCCTGCCGAAATTGTCCAAAAAGAAAAAGACATCGAAATGGGCAAGGACGACTTGGCTAACAAACCAGAGAACATTAGGGAAAAGATTGTGCAAGGTAGAATTGAAAAGCGCCTGAAAGAAATGACTTTACTAGATCAACCTTATATTCGTGATCAGAGTATTTTGGTAGCAGATTTGGTAAATCAAGTACAATCTCAAGTTGGCGGAAACGTTGAAGTTAGTCGCTTTGTTCGCTATGTCTTGGGTGAAGGCATTGAAAAGAAAGAAATTAGTTTTGCTGAGGAAGTTGCTGCTCAAATGGGTGCTAAGTAATTTTATCAGTAGCCAGTGGTCAGTGGTCAGTTGTTAAGAAGATATACTTAATGGATTGCTGTTGATGATAGACTTTTAGTTCTGACTCATGACTATTTCTATTTACAGGCCATTGTGTTCTAAGTGGCCTGTATTTTATTAAATGATGATTATTTGATCAGAAATATCTATATTTGTATTCAGGGGCAATTGATCATTGACAATGGACAACAAAGAAAGGACTATTACCAGTCTAAAACTATGGCCAGAGCAATTGAACGGATAGAAAAAGACATTATTGCATTAAAAGAGGCGACCAGAGCGATCGCTCAACAACTCAATTTTGCTTATGCTAGATATATAAATATTTTGGGACTGGCTTTACAAAAACAATTGATTTTAGCCAGTTATTACTTGTGTACCCAGGGGTATCCTGATGAATTTCTGAACTTATCACTAACTCAACGGCAAAAATTACAACAAGGTATTCGTCAATTAGGTCAACAAGCCACTCAGGAATTAATTAGCTATATTCAGCCTTCAGAAGTTACCGAAACAGAAGTAGTTGCTACTGACCAAGAAGAAAACCAACAACAACCTCCAGCTTTTGATCCTTCTCACCCTGTGGAACTGGTAGAATGGCAACAAGATGTAGAACAGGGAATTGAAGAAACTTTAAAAAAAGTCTCCCAAAGGG
The DNA here is from genome assembly GCA_046070105.1 of Dolichospermum sp. GTDB lineage: Bacteria > Cyanobacteriota > Cyanobacteriia > Cyanobacteriales > Nostocaceae > Dolichospermum. Next base: position 23,860 of record JBJUHT010000276.1, on the reverse strand, counting down.
CTAATATTCTCATCCAAAAAACAGGGGTTTTACCCAAAAAACTACCAGAAGCGATTTTAGCTGCCGCAACGGCTGCTTCAGAATCTTCTGGTGATATGATGCCCAGCTTTCCCAATATATTAAACTTAGTTATAGAAATTAGCGATCAGGAAGATGCCGAAGATGCTATCACTCAAATTATGGCTATTCACTTGCGACTCGAAGAAATAGAATTTGCTGATGTGACACTATTGACAGAGCGCAAAGGAATTCGTAATATTTTAATGCAACTGAGTAAACTAGGGCGTGAGTATCAAAAAAGACAAAAAGAACTAAAGATATCTGAAGCTGAAGCTGCTTGGCGTGCTAGTTGGTTCGAGGATTAATCGTCCTGTAGGGGAATAACAATATATGACCATTTCTATCAAGAAAATCTATTTTTCAAAACTCGATCATTTCTTATATCATGTCCGTCCAATCACTTACGATATAGTTGATCATTGTCTTGCCTTTTCCCAATTACCAATTACCCATTACCAGCCTCAACAGATATGATAAGTGTTCAACCGGACATGATATTATCTCTTAACAAATAACTAACAAGTAATAACTAATAATCAATGACCAAAAACTAATGACCAATGACTAATAAAACACCTGATTGGATAAGATTGCATAAAGCCTTAGCATTTGAAGCGGAAAATGGCTTTATAGATTTAGTAGGTAAACAACACCGCTTTAGTGAATTTTTAAGTTTGACCTTTGGTAAATTTCCCCTGGGCTTACCTCAAAAAGAACGTTCTCGTTGGCAAGAAATAGCAATGCAATTTGCCAATTATCCAAATTTGGCATTAGCAGAAAAAAAAGATTTAGTGGCAGAAGTTAGAAAATATCTTAATCAACTTGAGGAAGCACTGGAAACAAAACCTCCTCGAAAAATTTATGAACTTAAAAATCAAAATCCCACCACTCCAATTGTTGCCGAAGTCAATAAAAAATTAGCTGCCAAAATTGACCAAGAACTTAGCAGTTTACCAGAAATCGGTATTAAGAAAGCTGCAAGTTTAGCCCGATTAGATTTACATACTGTCCGTGATTTATTATTTTATTATCCTCGTGATCATATTGATTATGCCCGTCAGGTAAATATTAGTGAATTAACGGGTGGGGAAACAGTAACTATTATAGGAACGGTAAAAAGGTTTAATTTCTTTACCAGTCCTAAAAATAAAAAATTATCAATTTTAGAATTAATTCTCAAAGATAATACGGGACAAATTAAAGTAAGCAGATTTTTTGCAGGTGCGCGTTTTACTAGTCGTGGTTGGCAGGAAACTTTAAAACGCAATTATCCTGTAGGTAGTACATTAGCAGCTTGTGGTTTAGTTAAAGGTAGTAAATATGGTTTAACTTTGGATAACCCAGAATTGGAAGTTTTAGCAAATCCTGGAGATGCTATTGATTCTCTCACTATTGGGCGAGTTGTGCCTATTTACAGTTTAACTGAAGGAGTGGTAGCTAATACAGTCCGACAGTCAGTAATGACGGCTTTAACAGCAGCAGTTAATTTAAAAGATCCTTTGCCTCAAGGTTTACGAGAAAAATATGATTTAATGGAATTAAAAGAGGCTATTCCTAATATTCATTTTCCTAAAGATAGTGACTCTTTAAAAATTGCTCGTCGTCGCTTAGTATTTGATGAATTTTTCTATTTACAAGTTGGTTTATTACAACGTCAGAAACAAGCTAAAACAATTCAAACTGGTGCTGTCCTTACACCCAAGGGAAAATTATTAGAAAAATTCCAGAAAATTCTCCCCTTTAAATTTACCGGCGCACAGCAACGAGTTATTAATGAAATTCTCACCGATTTACAAAATCCTACACCCATGAATCGTTTAGTTCAAGGTGATGTTGGTTCAGGTAAAACTGTTGTTGCTGTTATGGCTATTTTAGCCGCAATTCAATCAGGTTATCAAGCGGCGTTAATGGCTCCCACGGAAGTATTAGCAGAACAGCATTATCGGAAGTTAGTTAGTTGGTTTAACCTGCTACATTTGCCTGTGGAATTATTAACAGGTTCGACAAAAATAGCTAAAAGACGAGAAATTCATGCTCAATTAGAAACTGGTGAATTACCTTTATTGGTTGGGACTCATGCCTTAATTCAAGATAAAGTTAATTTCCAAAGATTGGGTTTAGTGGTAATAGATGAACAGCATCGTTTTGGGGTACAACAAAGAGCAAAATTACAACAAAAAGGCGAACAACCTCATGTTTTAACAATGACTGCAACTCCTATTCCTCGGACTTTGGCGTTAACGGTACATGGGGATTTAGATGTTAGTCAAATTGATGAATTACCACCAGGAAGACAACAAATTAAAACCACTTTATTGACTGGTCATCAAAGAACCCAAGCTTATGATTTAATCCGTCGAGAAGTTGCCCAAGGTAGACAGGTTTATGTAGTTTTACCTTTGGTAGAAGAGTCGGAAAAATTAGATTTGCGTTCCGCTGTAGAGGAACATCAAAAATTACAAGAAAGCGTTTTTCCTGATTTTCAAGTTGGGTTATTACATGGACGCATGACTTCAGCGGAAAAGGAGGAAGCTATTCACAAATTCCGCGATAATGAAACTCAAATTATCGTTTCTACCACTGTAATTGAGGTGGGAGTAGACGTGCCTAATGCTACGGTAATGTTGATTGAACACGCGGAAAGATTCGGTTTATCACAATTACACCAATTACGGGGGCGTGTGGGACGAGGTGCAGCGCAATCTTACTGTTTATTGATGAGTAGTACCAGAAGTGCGGATGCTCAACAGCGTTTAAAGGTATTGGAACAGTCCCAAGATGGGTTTTTTATCTCTGAAATGGATATGCGGTTTCGCGGTCCGGGGGAAGTGATGGGAACTCGCCAATCAGGTGTAGCGGATTTTACTTTGGCTAGTTTGGTGGAAGATGAGGATATTTTGCTGTTAGCACGACAAGCAGCGGAAAAGGTGATTGATATTGATGCAAGTTTAGCCCGTTGGCCGTTAATACAGGATGAGTTAAAGTATAGGTATGGGCGGCTAATGGGTGGCGCAATTTTGACGTAAAATAACTGAGTAAAATCTCAGTTAACGGGAATGGCGATAACTTTTACAGATAGGGAAATGCAAAGAGCATGGCGTGAAAATTTTTCTGCCTATCATAATCATAATAGAGTCCGAACTAATGCCCATCGTTTATTATTATTTTATGCTGTTGAATGTGGTTTAAAAGCAGTTTTGATGAAGCGAAAGAAAGTAAGTCGTACTGATTTATGTCCAGAAATATTAAAATATGGACATGATATAAATGAGTTGTTAGAGGGTTTATACCCTGGTAATAATTCATTGCAAATTTGGAAACTACCAGAACAGTTATTTATTCAAGATATTCAGGATAATTCTTATGTTAAAATAAAACAAGAACGACAATTAACGCCTGATAACATTAACCAGATTTGGCGCTATGGAGGAAAGTTTATCTTAAAAAAAGATGAGAATAAACGGAGCGGTAGAACCAAAATAACAGACGAAGACATAGAGAAAAAATTGTTAAAAATTGTTGAATTGATTCAAAAAGAACTTCAAAGACCATGAAAGATTTTAAATTACTGACTTGGCTTGATATTAGAAGAATTTTTCGACGCAAAACTAACTATGGGACTAATTTACCAGAGAACATAGTAAGTATTAGGTGTTTTTCTGATGCTGTAGAAATAAATATTGCTGATGAAAATTTTATAAATAAAGTCAATGACGTATTAAAAGAATGGTTTGGAGATTGGTACGATGAAGAGGAATCTGTTATTCGATTTGATATTGGTGATGCTACATTACCCGTGGAATTTATCTCAGAAGAAGAACCTTATATAACAGATATTGAGATACGTCCTTTTTGGGAAGAAATTGCTTATTTAGAAAGTAATTCAGAAAGTGATTCAGAAACAGAACCTGCTGTCAAAAAAATAGTTAAGCTTCCAGAAGCATATACGGAAAAACCTAGTTTAATAGCGTTTTATTCTTTTAAAGGTGGTGTGGGAAGAACATTAAATTTAACAGCCCATCTTTTTGCTTTGTTAGATAGAGCTAAAGAGTTAAATGAGTCTATAAATGTGTTAGTTATTGATGCTGATTTGGAAGCACCAGGTCTTACCTATTGGAATGCGTTGGCAAAACAACAACCATCCGTTTCTTTTATTAATTTTTTAGAAGTTTACCACTATTCACCAATTGATAGAGAAAAAGCACTTGCTTTATTTGCTAACGAAGTAAAAAAATCAGTGAAACATGAAGGAAATTCACAAGTTTATTTTTTACCTGCATTTCTAAAAGATAATGAATTATTAGATATACCTATTTTACCTGAACATTTAGTCAGAGGTATAGATGGCACATGGGAATATGGTAATGCTATTCATCATTTAGGTGAAATTTTAGGTGTAGATTATGTTTTTATTGATTTGAGAGCAGGTTTAAGTGAAATATCTAGTCCCATAATTTTTGATCCCAGAATCCAGCGTTTTCTTGTGACAACAATTAATGATCAATCTATTCAAGGTACAAGTTTGGTTTTAAAACAAATTGGCAAAGTTGCACCATTAGAACCAGAAGTTAAAGATAAAGAATACTATGATCCATCAATAGTAATTAGTATGTTAAAAGAAGAATTTAAAAAATTACCAGCATTTAATAATGCCTTATTTGAATTAATATCTGCTTATGTACAATCAGAAGAAGATAAGTTAGATAAGCCAAGATTGGAAATAAAAGAAGCTTATTTTGTAGAGGAATTACTTTATGTAAATGACTGGGAAGATGCACGCTCTAAATTAAATAGAACTTCAATTTCAGTAATGAAAATTGCTCAAGAGTGGGCTGAGGGAGAGTTAATCACTACATCCACTGAGGAATCAAGTTTAAGCCTTAGAGAAGAAACAGATAGACTTACAGAAGTTAACCGACTTAGGGATCTGAGTCAGCGTTATGAATATGCTGAAAATGGAGAAGGGGAAGATTTATTAGTAACAGAACCATTAAAAAATTTAGCGACTAATTACAAAGAACAATTACCTTGTGTTGTATCCATTGGAGCTAAGGGGGCAGGTAAAACTTTTAATTATGTTCAGTTGTCAAGGTTTAAGTATTGGGAATCATTTTTAGATAAAATTGACAATATATCAACATCATCAGAATCACAAACTTATATATTTCCTCTGCTGCAAACAGGCAACCTTCTCGATAAAGCTAAGAACGTAACTAATGAAGCTAGAAATAATGTTAGAAAAGCTCTAAGCGAGAATTTACCTGAATTTTCACCCGATGGTTTCAAGACTAAAATTCAAAAAGCTTTATCGAACATAAATTGGGCAGAACCAGAATGGACAGAATTTTGGATCAATGAAATATCAATAGCTATAGGTATTAATGGTGAAAACGGAAATGTTAATAATCTGAGCATAATAAATCGTGAATTAAAAAAGAAAAATTTACGGATAATCTTTCTTTTTGATGGGTTAGAAAATATTTTTCCTGAGATTTCTTATCAGCCACAACAAGAAAGAGCTTTAAGAGCCTTGATTCAAAATGTACCAGGGCAGTTATCTGAAATACGACAATCTAATATTGGTTTAATAATTTTTCTCCGTCGAGACTTTCTCCGTTATACAATTAAACAAGACTTGAAACAGTTTGAAAATCTTTATCGCCCTTACGATTTATCCTGGGATCAAGAGTCTTTTCTAAGGCTTGTTTATTGGATTTGTAGTAAAGCACAGTTAATAGACGCAAATCAAAATATTATTGGCAGTTTAAGCAAAAAAAATATTATCGAAGAATTACAGAAGTTATGGGGTAAAAAAATTGGTGCAGATAACTCGAATGAAGCCTACACACATTCTTGGATATTTGCTGCATTAACAGATTTTAATAACAGACTGCAAGCAAGAGATGTTGTCCGTCTTTTATGCCATGCGGCTGATATAACAATGGAGAATTATCAAGAATCACAATTTGTAAAGTGGTTCGCAAATAGACTTTTACCCCCTCAAGCTATCCGTCGAGCAATTGAGCCATGTAGTAGAAAAAAAGTAGATGAAGCCAAAGAAGAATATCCCACATTTGGAAAATGGGTTGATGAAACTCTTTATCAGTTTACGCCAGAACAAAAGAAAATTCCTTTTGCTGTCGAAGAGTTAGGTATGGATCAGCGAACAGTGAGGATGTTAGAAGAAATGGGGGTGATTTACGAAGATACAGGAAAACAAGATACTGCACGTTTTTATATGCCTGAAATATTCCGTGAAGGTCTAGGATTTTCTCTAGCTCGTGGAGCGCGTCCTCGTGTAATGGTACTAAAACGTAAAGCACTAGAGAAAGGAATTATGTAATTTTTTGAATTTCGCTAATCTTGATTTAACTCAACTGATTCCGAAACTTACTCACACTAATACTTAACAACACCACCGCAAAACCAAGATTTGTACTTTTGTTTCCTTTTGTCACAAAAATGGCTTTGAACTTCATGGTTATGTAGCGGTAATTCAGGAATTACCGCTACTTTCCTTAACTATTCTCTACCAGAATGTGAACTTAATTTGTGATTGCTGGGAGTGGAAGCAACTTCACTGTGGGCTGTTCTTAATTTGGGTTTAGGACTACCTCCACCGTTACTACGTCTTTCATCATTACCTTTACCTTCTTTTGACCAAGAAGAACGGCCTCTGCCGCTTCCAGAACCACGTAAGCCACTACCACGTTCGCTTTCCCGTTCTAAACCATCACCGACATCTATCCGGCGTTTGTTAATTCTGGGTTTGGGAGTTGGGCTTTCTTCTACAGGTAAATCAACTCCTGAGAGCAGCCAAGCGGGACGGGTTTGATCATAAGCGATTTGTAAAGCGGCCGCAGCGATCGCATGAGTATCGTATTCTGCAATCATTTCGCTGATAATGGGCAAAAATGAAGCTAACCGTTCACCTGTTAAAGCTTCAGCTACTTGTCCTCTTAACTTCTGAATATGCTGGGCTTCAATTTGCGCTTTAGTAGGAATAGACAGAATTTGCCAATTTTGGCGGTTATGACGTTCAAAAGCCTGTTGTTTACGGCGTTCAAAAGCCTGAACCAAAGAAATGGCTGTTCCTTCTTTTCCAGCCCGACCTGTCCGCCCAATCCGATGAACATAGGTTTCTACGCTATCAGGTAAGTCAAAGTTAATCACATGAGAAAGTTGATCAACATCTAAACCTCTAGCTGCAATATCAGTAGCTACTACCCAACGCACTTGACGGTTACGGAAGCGAATTAATAGACGTTCCCGCGCTTGCTGAGACAAATCACCATGATATTCATCTACACTATGACCAGCAGATTGCAATTGACTGGTTAATTCTGCTGCTGTGCGCCGGGTGCGAACAAAGATTAAAGCTGTTTCTGGGTCTTCCATTTCCAGAATTGGTTGTAAAGCCTTGGCTTTTGTCCAGTGGCGAGGAATAATGTAAGCTACTTGATTAATCTTATTTGGTGCAGCTTTGGGTTGTTCAACGGTGACGGTTACTGGTGAGTTCAAAAATTTATTTACCAACATCCGAATTGATGGTGGCATGGTTGCAGAAAATAAGGCTGTTTGTCTTTCTTCTGGTGCTTGGGAAAGAATTCTTTCGACATCATCAATGAAGCCCATGCTTAACATTTCATCAGCTTCATCTAACACAAACCACCGTACTTGATCTAACTTCAAGCTACCACGATCTAATAAATCTATCACCCGTCCTGGTGTACCGACAACTATTTGCGCTCCCCGTCTGAGTTGCATAATTTGTCGGTCAATTGATTGACCACCATAAATGGCTGCTGCTTTCAAATAACTATTACCAATAAATTGGGAAATAGCCCCATGAACTTGAATAGCTAACTCACGAGTTGGGGTTAAAACTATGGCTTGTACAGCTTTTTGATCAGGATCTAGTCGTTCTAAAATTGGTAAAGAGAAAGCTGCGGTTTTACCTGTTCCTGTTTGAGATTGACCGACTACATCCCGACCATTTAATAATTGAGGAATTGCTTGGGTTTGGATATTAGTAGGTGCAGAAAAACCAATATTTTCTAACAGTTCAGCACGTTCTTGGGAAATGCCTAATTCTTGAAATGATAAGTTCATTAACTCTCCTAGATTTTATTGTGAATTTTTGATTTCTAAACTGATATTTATTTGTAAATTCAGTCTTACGCAACGGTAGATAGAGAACGAGATAATAGTCTCTGGCTATTGACAACTTGACCATAAAGGTCATAGGCATTGGCGCTTTGAATCGCTACTTTGACGATAGTTCCTAGCCTAGCTTCTCCTTTGACATAGACTTGACCATCAACTTCGGGAGAAAATCTCCTAGAACGACCAATTAGTTCGCCCGTTTCAGGATTTTCTTGCTCAATTAGGACATCAACAATTTTGCCGATTTCCTGTTGATTTTTTTGCCAAGAAATTGGCTGTTGTAATGCCATTAGTTGATCACGGCGTGCTGCCATTATTTCTGCTGGAATTTGATCAGGTAGATTGTAGGCTGGAGTCCCTTCTTCCGGTGAAAAAGTAAAGACACCAACATGATCAAATTTATGTCGTTGTGTAAACTCTAATAAATGTTGAAAATGCTCCTGGGTTTCTCCCGGAAAACCAACTATAAATGTGGTTCTTAGCACTGCTGATGGTAGGGACATTTTTATCTTTTCTATAATCCCATCATTGACCTGTCCTTGCCAAGGACGATTCATTGCCCGGAGAATTTCTGGGTGGGAATGTTGCAGGGGTAAATCCAAATATGGTAAACAGTTGGGGGTTTCTTGGATGGCTGCTATTACATCTGGTGTTAATCCGGTAGGATAAGCATAGTGCATTCTCACCCAAGGTATATCTACTTTCCCTAAAGCCCGCAGCAATTCGGCTAATTTGGGTTTTCCGTAAATATCTAGTCCGTAATTGGTGGTGATTTGAGAAATGAGAATTATTTCTTTTACACCTTCATCGACCAGTTGTTGGGCTTCGGCTACTATTGATTCAATGGTACGCGATCGCTGATTCCCCCGCAAATGGGGAATAATACAAAATGCACACCGATAATCACAGCCTTCGGCCACTCGCAGGTAAGCTACTCCTTCGGTTGTTGTCCGATAACGCGGTGTGGTTTCATCGGCGATATAATTCGGTTCGGCAGTAATTTCTTTAACTCTCTCCCCTTGTTCTACTCGCTCGATTACATCCACTATTTTGTGATAATCTCCTGTTCCCACTACCGCCACCGCTTCTGGCAATTCTTCCAATAATTGTTCTTGGAAGTGTTGGGCCATGCAGCCTGTAATGACGATTTTCTTATTAGCCTCCGCTAGTTCTACTAGGGTTTTTACTGATTCCTGTCTTGCTGCTTCAATAAAACTACAGGTGTTAACAATTACGTAATCTGCTAATTCTTCGTTGCTATCTACACTATAGCCTGCATTTACTAGCAGTCCTAACATATGTTCTGTATCAATGCGATTTTTCTCGCAGCCCAGGTGAGAAATGGCAACTGTTGGCTTTTCACCCATCATGTTCAATAAATGTTCCGTTTTTCTTTGCTAATTAACATTCAAATTGGGTCAGGATCTATAGATAAATAATTCCTACCCAACTACCCGTTACTAATTACCAGATTTAACCTGTATAATTAGCAACTTTAATTAGTAAACACAATCCCTCGACCTCTTCTATTTTACAGATGAGGCCATATCATGATCCTTCTACTAATTTGTTTCCCAGGGTAATCTTGAGCATCTTTGGGTAAGTCTGACACTCGTAATATTTTTTAACAATTCGCTTATTGGTATTTTAAGTTACCGCAGCGTGGGCTTTGTTAATTTACCCATTGGGAAGCCGACCTAGAGGTCTGTTTTGAGAAGCCGCTACCCAACCGGGAAATCGCACTGGCGACCACGCCCATCAAGCAGTAATGCTACTCCGGCATTTACAATCAAATGACGGGAAGCTGCCTTGCATCTTGTGAGTGGCAAACTTCTCTTCTCATCAGATTTTATCTTAACATATCTTAGGGAAGGTTGAAAGTTAATTTCCATCTTCAGGAGGAGGTTACAACCTGACTATGAAAAAACCGCTTAGGACTCACACACTATAGCCGTTAACAGGGAACAAAATCATGTCGGTATGAATTATGTTTCGCGTCTAGGCGCAAAGAGTCGGAGTTTGAGAATGTGCGAATTAAATTAAAAACGTGGACTTACATCAGTTATTTAAAACCCAAACCCCAATTATTGGCGTAGTGCATTTGCTACCTTTACCTACTTCAGCCCGTTGGGGAGGTAGTCTCAAAGCAGTAATTGACCGTGCTGAACAAGAAGCCACAGCCCTTGCTAGTGGAGGGGTTAATGGGATTATCGTTGAGAATTTTTTTGATGCCCCATTTACTAAAAATCAGGTTGACCCCGCTGTTGTCAGCGCTATGACTGTGGTTGTACAACGTATACAGAATTTGGTTACAGTGCCTGTGGGGTTAAATGTGTTACGCAATGATGGCAGAAGTGCGATCGCTATTGCTAGTTGCGTTAATGCCCAGTTTGTACGTATTAATGTGCTTACTGGTATAATGGCAACTGACCAAGGACTAATTGAAGGGGAAGCTCATCAATTACTACGGTATCGTCGAGAATTAGGATCAGATGTGAAAATTTTTGCTGATGTTTTAGTAAAACACGCGCGTCCGTTGAGTTCTCCTCATCTGACGGTTGCGGTAAAAGACACTATTGAAAGAGGTTTGGCTGATGCGGTAATTTTATCTGGTTGGGCTACTGGCAGTCCCCCTGACCAGGAAGATTTAAAACTCGCTAGTGTTGCAGCGGCTGGGATTCCAGTTTTTATTGGTAGTGGCGCAAGTTGGGAAAATATTAGCACTCTCCTACAAGCAGCAGATGGAGTGATTGTTTCTAGTTCCCTCAAACGTCATGGTCAAATTCAACAACCCATAGACCCCATTCGCGTCGGTCAATTTGTGGAAGCTGTCCGCAGACCTCTATGATGATGAGTTCTCTAAACTAATTACCAATTACCAATCATTAATATTATGATTCGTCGTCGTTCTACTCCTAGTATTTATAAATGGTCACGCCCAGCCATTGCAGCGATCGCCGGTTTTGGTATCCTGAATACAGGTTATCTCACTTTTGAAAAGCTGACCGGCAGCGCCCCAGTTTGTACTACACCAGAAAATGTTAAGGGTTGTGTAGATGTCCTTTCCAGTCCTTGGGCTACGGTTTTGGGTCAACCATTACCTGTATTTGGTTTATTGGCATACATGGGTATGTTCATATTCGCTTTAGCTCCTTTGGCATTGAACTCAGGGGAAAATCAAAAAAGTCAGAAACAACTGGAAAATGTGACTTGGTGGTTGCTGTTTATAGGAGCGATCGCTATGTCGGTTTTTAGTGGATACTTAATGTATGTACTAGCATTTGAACTGAAAGCTATTTGTCTTTACTGTATCGCTTCTGCCTTATTTACATTCACCATGTTAGTATTAACTGTCATGGGTAGGGATTGGGAAGACATCGGACAACTTTTATTTACGGCTTTAATTGTAACGATTGTGACGCTAATTGGGACTTTAGGAATTTATTCTCAAGTCAGCTTATCAGGTAATATTACTGAATCAACTGATGGAAAAGCTACAGCAATCACCTTTACCCCGAAACAAGACCCAAATCCTGAATTTGGCTGGGAAATTACCACTAAATCTGGAGAAGCCGAAATAGCCCTAGCCCAACATCTGGTTAAATCTAGTGCTAAGGAATATGTAGCCTATTGGTGTCCCCACTGTCACGAACAAAAGCTACTTTTCGGGAAAGAAGCTTATCAAATCATTAATGATAATTCTAAGGTAGAGTGCGCCGGCGATAGTCCCAAAGGAAAACCAGAATTATGTCAAGCCGCAAAAATTGAAAGTTTCCCAACTTGGATTATTAATGGTAAAAGCTATAGTGGAGTACAAAATCTAGAAGAACTAGGAAAAATCACTGGTTATACAGGTCCGAAAAACTTTAAATATTTCCGCTAATGCAACTATTTGGCATTGAACAGTGGTAATTGTCTATGGGGAATAGGTAACAAGAAACAGTTAATTAATTTTCTGCTGCTTCTCCTGTTTCCCTTGCCTGTTACCTCAGAAAATAATGATATTCTTTAGTAGCGATCGCTTATTACAGCACTTTCTGGTGTTATGAGGTACACCACGGGCGGGCAAGATGCCCACCCCACAAGAGTTTTATTATTAAAATTTGTACCTCATAGCAATGGAATCTGCTGTAAAATAGAAAGTAAAGGGTGAGGGATAGGGAGGTGCTGCTGCAAGCAGATTGCATAATACTAATCTGTTGTATATTAGAATATCAATCATCACTAAAATATAAAGAGGTTAGACTGTGCCTAAAAATAGTAGACCATCAAAAAAAAACACTGAACCCATTAGAAAAATGGCTGGCTTTAGAGTGGAATAGGCCAGAAAGATCCTACAATCCAGATGTCCGAGATTTTTTGGCAGGATTGCTTGATTATCCTAAAGATCATGTTGTCACAGAGGATGCATCTGGAGGAGGGTATGCAGATATTAAGCTTTTAACCCATGAAAAAATTGCTTGGGTTGTGGGTGATTTAAAAAAAGATGATAAAGAACTGACAACAGAAACCGGACGACAAAAGCTATGGAATCAAAAGCGCAAATATGTTGAAGGTTTAACTCGCTATGTTGTATTTCTTACGGCTCACTATCTTTGGATTGTTACACCAACAGGTGAGGCTTTTCAAGGATTAGAAGATCCAATTTATTTATCTAATATTACTTTTGAAGAATTGAGAGAAATACTCAAATTTATTTCTTATTCACAAGCATCTCACAATAATCAATGGCAAACCTTTATTGAAGGAAACCTACCTTATATTTATTTAAAACTTGATGCAAATGATACTTTAAATCAGTTGCGACAAGATTTACAAAATAGTTTTACAGAATTAAACGCTGCCGCGGAAGGTGTTATTGCAGAATTAAGTAAAAATTATGAATATTTTAAGCAGCAAGAAAAAGAAGCTGAGGGCAATTTAGCATCTGCGACAGAAGATAGTAAACGTCGAGCAATGATGCGCCTGAAACGTAAGTTTAATTTTGAAAGGCATTTATGTGAGGATATTTTACCTCAGTTTGAAGATCAATATGGACGAGAAGTAAATGCAAAAGGTAAACAAGTACAAGAAAGAATTAGGGAGGCATTTGCGGCTGATTCCGTAGCTGTATTGATTGCAAGAGTTTTATTTCTACGATTGGTAGAAGATTTGGGATTAACCAATAGACGACGACTTTCTAATGGTGGTCCACAAGATTGGTCAGCGTTTGTTGATCAACTAATCGGAGATGCAAAGGCATTAGTACAACTGGTTGCTGAGGATTTGGGGCGGCTGTATCATGAGCCATTTGAACAAAATGTGTTTGATTGGATTTATGAAACAAATGGAGCATTAAATGAAGCCTTACAACGTCTGATTCTCCGATTTAATGCCTATGATTTTTCGGGATTGTCTGAAGAAATTTTAGGAGATATTTATCAAGCATTTTTACCTGTTGCTAAACGCAAACGCTTAGGAGAATTTTATACACCCCCTTCAATTGTTGATTGGTTATTAGAACAAACTGTTTACAGTCATGAAGAGGGAAAATTACTAGATCCATCTTGTGGCAGTGGTTCATTTCTCGTGCGCTATGTTCATCGCTGTTTAGAAGATGCAAAAGTGAGAGATTTAGATGTAGATTTTGTATTGCAAGAGCTACAAAAAAATGTTTGGGGGTTTGATCTGAATCCATTTGCTGCTTTTATCAGCCACTTTCAATTAATGTGGGCAATGATAAGATTTAAACCTTCTAGAAATCAAACAGATATTCCCAATATTTATGTTTATAACTTAAACAGTTTGCTGCGGGATGATGATTTGGTTTCGATTTTAGGAGAAGATTTCTTATCTCCTGGATCATTGGAACGCGATCGCAGTCAGTGGAAATACATTCTCGGAAATCCGCCTTACATTCGTGCAGAACGAGTAAAATATGGCGAGGAAATGAAAGGACTATGGCAACAAGTCTGGGGACAAAATGCCGATACAGGTTTAGTTTTTCTCTATCGTTCTTTGACAGAATGGCTAGAACCGGGTGGTTTTTTAGGCATGGTGGTAAGTGGTGGCTATGCTAATTCAGAAGCAGCCGCAAAGGTTTGGAAACTTCTTTATCCCAGACAAAATGCAGCATTAAGAAAAATAGTTTGGCTAGAATTTGCTGGAAAACAGTGGGATGCAAATGTAATTCCTATGTTGTTAGTAATTGAAAAAACATCAGCCCAAGAAGATGATGAAATTGAAGTTTATGTTCCTTCTAATTGGGGTAAAAATGAGCAAGTATTGATTTTTACTTTTTTTGTGTTAATACAGGGTGGTTTACACCAACTAGCATCATTACTACTACAACAGGACTTACCTGTAAAAGTGCGATATGCAGATTTCTTTGATGCTAAAATTAGTCCAAGAATTACTGCTATTGATCCAAGTAATCCCACAGAAGGTTTGTGGGGAGATTATTTGTTGCCATTGTTGCATCCTCATGATGTTCCAATATTAAAAAAACTTTATCCAAACGGTAATGGTGGAAAGGTTGTTGAGTTAAAAGAAGCCGTTGCAAAACAAACAAGTGGAAATAACCGCCCATTTTGGTTCACTTACGGAATTCAGGTAGGTAAAAATGCACAAGTTACTGAAAGCTCTACAGGCAATCGTTCAATCCAAATACTTAAAGGTAGAAACTTGTCAATTGGTTGGTATGGAGAACCTGAAGGATGGATAAATCTTGAAGATGTTCAAAAACCTAGTATTTGGAGAGATAGGATACATTCAACATTTATCGCTGTTCCAACTCTTACAAAAGCATTATTTTCATCAGTTGTGTATACACAAGATATTGCCGCTCACAATACAGTAATTCTTGCGCTTCCTAAAATAGATGGACCTGCTGCCGAATCTATAGCTGCTTTTATTAATAGTAAGTTAGTACGTTTCTATTCTTTAATAAAAATGCGTACAGCAGTTCTAGAAGGTTCGTCACGGACTACTATATATCCTCGAACTCTTGAAGCTTTACCCTGGGTGAGAAATTTAGAACCTGATATAGAACAGCAATTAGTAGATGGGTATAATAATCTAGCTCGTTTAGCTAGTATTGCCAGAAAAAATCCCAACGAGTGGTTGTTATCCGAAGTGGAAACACAAATTCTCACCACTCGCTACAGGTTGAGCGATCGCCGTTTGGGTTTAAATTTTTCTAACTGGAGTAAAGAAGACGTATTAGCAGAAGAATTAATACTTGATGATAACTGTATTCGCGCAGATTTGTTTTCAATAGAACTGGTTGATGCTGATTTAGCCGAGTTGGTTTATTTACTGTTAATTAATAGCACTGATGAAACTATTTCTAGAGCCACCATTCAAAAATTGAATGTGCCTCAAGATTATATCACTTTGATGCAAACCTATCGCCAGCGATTTGCTGATTTTCAAGAAGTTGAATCCGATTTTTTCAATGCTCTTAACCAAATTGATGCAACTGTTTACACCATGTTTAACATCACTGATGAAGAAAAAAATCATATTGAAAATCGTCTTGGTAGTTTCCCGTTAAACAAGTTACAACCTCGATATCCCTGGCAAACAGTTAGACCCCGATCTATCAACGTATATACTGAAGACAGATTTGCATAAACGTATTGATTTGAGTGCATCCATATAACCCATCTTCCGTCCGCTATATCAGCTATTACCCATTACCCATTCCTGATTTTTCACCAGAGTATGCACTTGCCAATTAGGATCAGTTTGGGGATAATCTAAACGATAATGTCCACCACGACTTTCAGTTCTAAAAACAGCACTCTTGAGAATTAATTCTGCCACATCTAATAAATTATGAGTTTCTGCCCAAAGCCTTAATTCTTTTTCAATTTGTGGTTGTTCAAAACTAACTGATTGTTCAGGCTGTAAACTTAATAATAGTTGACTGAAAGGTAAAGTAGCAAAGTCTTTTTGCCAAAATGAAATTTGCAAAATGGCATTTTCTAAACTTGATTTTTCTCGACAAATACCGGCACTTTTCCAGACTAAACGGGGTAAATTTTGGCGAATTTCTGTTAATTTTTTTTGTTGATTTTCCCAATCAATTCTAGACAGATTAAATGCAAAATTTCCATTTTTAATAAAGTTAACAGATTTCTGTTTTTGAATTATCAATTTTTGATGATCAAGATTAGCCATTTGTGACCCAAAGACAATACATTCTAAAAGAGAATTACTGGCTAAACGATTTGCACCATGTACCCCCGTACTAGCAGTTTCCCCAACAGCGTATAAACCAGGAATATTTGTCGAATTAGTCACATCTGTGAGAATACCACCCATCCAATAATGGGCAGCGGGAGAAACGGGAATGGGTTCATTAAATACATCAATACCCCAACGTTGACAAACGGCGATGATATTGGGGAAACGATGACAAATTTTCTCAGGAGGAATAGGGCGCATATCTAACCAAACATGGGCTGTAGAAGGGTCAGAAGCGGTATTTTGTAAATGACTAAAAATTGCTCGACTCACCACGTCTCGCGGTGCTAATTCCCCATCTGGATGGTAATCAAAAGCAAAACGTCGCCCGGTATCATCCACAAGGTGCGCCCCTTCACCGCGTACGGCTTCGCTAATCAGAAAACGCCCCGGTTTACTCAAGGCTGTAGGATGAAACTGCACAAATTCTAAATCACGAAGAATCGCTCCCGCCCGCCAAGCAATGGCCACACCATCACCTGTACTGACTTCGGGGTTAGTAGTTTGGGCAAATACTTGACCACCGCCACCAGTAGCTAAAATTACTGCTCCGGCTCTCACCCAGGTAATTTTACCTTGATAAAATAGGCTAATTCCCAAACATTGACCGGTTTGGGGTTCTATCCACAAACTCAAAGCCAAAGCTTGTTGAATTACTGTAATATTCTGACGACACAGAACTTGATTTTTCAGGGTAGTTGTCACTTCCCTCCCAGTGGTATCAGCCGCATGGAGAACACGAGGACGAGAATGGGCTGCTTCTAAGGTTAAGGCTAAGTTACTGTCATGACGATCAAAAGCGACTCCTAAATTAACCAGGGATTGAATACAACTGGGAGCTTGTTCAGCTAAGAATTTTACAGCATCCAGATCACATAAACCCGCCCCGGCTTTTAAGGTGTCTTCAATATGCAGTTTGGGCGAATCTTCCGGGGACACAGCTGCGGCTATGCCACCTTGGGCCCAATCACTTGCAGACAGGGAAACTGTTTCTTTAGTAATTAAGCCGATTTGTAATGATGGCGGTAGACACAGGGCTGTATATAGTCCTGCTGCACCAGCACCAACTACTAAAACATCAAATTGGTTAGGAATATCTATATCAGACAAGGTGGGGTAATAGGTAATAGGTAATAGGTAATGGGTAATCGGTAATGGGTAATCGGTAATCGGTAATGGGTAATAGAGAAACTTATTAGACTTCTTGCCTATTGCCTCTACCAATCACCAATTACCAATTACCAACTAGGGTTATCTGTAGATACCGTTGTTAAAGCGGTCGTCGCCTTCGTTAAATTCAGGATCAAATTCTGTCACGGTGAAATTATCCAAATTGGCTTGCAAAAGTGCTTTTTGTTCATCGCTCAATTCTGGGATATTCAATACATCCTCTACTTTTTTGTAGGGAGCATTTTTGATAATTTTACTGCCCAAGGTGGGATATAGTCCTGGATATTTTTGGAAAGCAGCGATATTGGTATTATTCAAATCAATTTTTTTACCAAAGTCCGTTCCCAGTTTCTGATCTGCTTTGTTTTGGCGGGCAAGTGGTAAAACAGGAACCTGATTAACCACAAAGCTATTGAAACTCAAAGCTTGGGCTGTTTGGGTAGTTCCCAGTATTCCCCAACAACCTAGCACCAATGTCAACACAGTGAATAAACGCACCAATCCTTTCACGATTTTTTACCTCTTTCTATCAAACAGGAATTAAATTGTTGATTATTTGCAGCCACAAGCTATAAACTATAGGGCTTGACCCTGATTTTCTCATGGTTTAGCTTCTTGGTTTTAGCTTGGGAGTTTGCACAACAGTCATCAAGAACTAATATTAAACCTAATACAGCGTATCAATATCCACAATATTCACTACCAATTTGGTTTACTTTGACTTTTGCCAAAAATTCTTCCTTATAGCACTTACGCGCCTATTTTTGGGTGTTTTCCCTATGGATGGGAATTTCACGCCAGAACCGCCGCTATTAAGAATAGACTGTCTACTAGAATTGTACTCAAAATTGCCCCCCCAAAGGCATACCAATGGCATTGTTTATTCAGTAAAGAGACTGTTCCCACTGTCATCAGTATCAGCACCAGAATAACCGCCCAGCCTTCTCCCCAGGATGTTTCAACTTGTTCTAAGGCATTTTTTAAGATTTGTGAAGCTCCTGCCGGGGATGTTCTCATAATTTGTCGCCAATAGGGCATCAAGTCTACTAAATAAAAATAAATATCGGTTAAAACTGTCCCCAGCAAAGAGCCTAAATAAAACCAGTTCCCTATTTTACCCCAATTTTTCGCTAAACACCACAAAGCAAAGGGGAATCCTAGTGATTCTATGGGTATATGCCAGGTTGGTTCATATCTTAACCAACCCCAATAAATTGCCCCTGTCAACCAAGTCCAGCTAAACCCAAAGAGTAAATCTCCCCATAAATAGGTTCGTGAACTTGACATTAATCTCATACTGAACCAAAGTAAAACCCCTGTTAAAAATACACTTATCCCAGGAAATGATCTTACTAATGGTGCTTCCACAAACACTGGTACTGATACTAAAAATACCGACGCTGCAAATACTAACCAATTTTTTCTGGAAGGTATAAAGTTTACTAATGACGTATTTCTAACGCCATTATCTATATCTAACGTAGGGTTAGTCGCTGTATAGGAGAAGAATGTATGATTAATCAAAGTTTCTAATATTTGTTACTAAACTTTACTTATCTCACAATATCATAATTGATAATCCCCCCTGGGGGCATCTTGATTATACACGAAATTTATTGATAGGACTATGCACTCAGGCAAAGAATGAACAAATGTTATTAATCTATTAATCAACCACAACTTCTGGAAATACAACATTGATTAAATAATTCCCATATTTTGTTGTAGAAATATAAGTTATTTATATAGAACTTTGGAAAAAAAGAACTTTCTCAATAAATAGGGGTCTATTCTCATGAATATTGAGAATTTTGTCAATAATTTCACGAGTTTTGGTAATTTCAGCCAAGGGGCTTGACAGTGTTTTGAGTTTCGGCTATGATGATGTTATTGGTGGGAAATCGTGCGCCCATATATATAGCTGTATGAAGCAGATTATTTACAGCACTTTCTGGTGTTATGAGGTACACCACGGGCGGGCAAGATGCCCACCCCACAAGAGTTTTATTATTAAAATTTGTACCTTATGGCAATGGAATCTCCTGTATTTTATTGAAATATTCGAAATATTTATCAAATAAAGTATCATTCTGATAAGATTTTGTCTAACAGGACTGACCATAACCAGGTAAAGTTGGATAATTTGCTAAGGCATTGATTTTAGGAGTCTGTTAATGACAACAATACTAGGAATAAATAGTATCAATATCCTTTTAATACAAATATCACAAATAACATCAACATCATCCAATGTAGTAAGTCAAATTGATTTAGTTCAAGGAATAATGCAGGCATTTGTTTTAGGCATTGTCCAAGGAGTTACAGAATTTTTACCAATTAGTAGCACAGCACATTTAATAATTTTTACAAAAGTGTTTGGCTGGAAAGAACTTGGTTCTAAAGATTTTGTTGATGCTATTCAATTTGGTAGTGTAATTGCTATTTTATGGTATTTTTGGTCTGTAATTTCTAGTTTAGTTAAAGGTGCAATTAAAGCTTTTAAAAATAAAGACTGGGAAAGGGAAGATTGGAAAATTGTTGTGGGAATTGCTGCGGGGACAATTCCAGCTTTAACAATTGGTTTTGTTTTCAAAGATGTAATTCCAGAAAGTTCCGTGATTATTGCGATCATGTCAATTATTATGGCATTTTTATTGGGTTTAGCCGAAAAAATTGGGACTCGGAAACGAGGTTTTGATGCTTTGGAGATTCGAGATGGTATTTTAGTAGGGTTGGGACAAACTTTAGCTTTAGTTCCGGGGGTTTCCCGTTCTGGTTCAACCTTAACCACAAGCTTATTTTTAGGGTTAAAAAGGGAAGCAGCAGCGAAATTTTCATTTTTATTAGGATTTCCAACTTTGACAATTGCGACTTTGTACAAAAGTTTGAAAATATTGAAAATGTTCCAAGCTCATGAGTTACCAGATAATATTGTGATTTTGTTAATTATTGGTATCATTTCTACCTTTATTTTCTCTTATTTATCCATTGCTTTTTTAATCAAATACTTACAAACTAAAAATACCTTGGTTTTTGTTTGGTATAGGTTGGCTTTTGGTATTTCCATCTTATTAGCTATTGTCGCAGGTTGGCCGGGATAATTCTGTTAGAATATTCACGCTAGTTGCGAATTAAGAATTTTGAATTTTAGATTTTACTTGTCCTAAATTAATTCCTACTCCCCTACTATCAGAATAATATAGATTTAGTCAATAAAATATCGCTAAATCGGAAATCTCAGGGACAACGAACCACTGACAACTAACAACGAACCACTGACAACTGACAACTGACAACTGACAACTGACAACTGACTCATGACTACCATTCAACCTGCTAAAATTACTAAGGTGCTTCCTGACTCAATTGCTGAAGAAATTGGCTTTGAGGTTGGTGATATGATTGTCAGTATTAATGGCACAAAACCCCGTGATTTAATTGATTATCAGTTTTTGTGTGCTGAGGAAATTCTAGAATTAGAAGTATTAGATACCACTGGTAAAACCCATCATGTAGAAATTGAGAAAGATTATGATGATGATTTAGGTGTAGAATTTGCTACAGCTTTATTTGATAATTTAATTCAGTGTAATAACCGTTGTCCTTTTTGCTTTATTGATCAACAACCACCGGGTAAACGCACCAGCTTATATTTAAAAGATGATGATTATAGATTAAGCTTCCTGTACGGTTCTTATCTGACTTTAACGAATTTAACCGCTAAAGAATGGGAAAGAATTGAACAAATGCGATTATCACCTCTATATGTTTCTGTACATTCCACAGCACCAGAGGTAAGAATTAGACTTTTAAAAAATCATCGCGCTGGTGAAATATTATCGCAAATTCTCTGGTTTCAAGAACGAAGATTACAAATTCATGCTCAAGTTGTTGTTTGTCCAGGTATAAATGACGGTGAACATCTCGAAAAGACCTTAAAAGACCTGACATCTTTTTATACTGGAGAATTACCAACAGTAGCATCAGTAGCAGTTGTTCCCGTGGGTTTAACGCGGTTTCGTCCCCAAGAAGATGAATTAATCCCTGTAACGCGGGAAAAAGCGCGGGAGGTAATTTGTCAAGTTAAATTACTAGCTGCGGAATTTCGCCAAAAATATGCCTCTAGTGTGGTATGGTTAGCTGATGAATGGTTTTTAATTGCGGGAGAAGAATTACCTACGGAAGCTGAATATGAAGAATACCCCCAAATTGATAATGGTGTGGGTTCAATTCGTTTATTTATTAAACAATTTACCGAAACTGCAAAAATATTATTACCACCGAAAATTATACACCAACGTAGATTAACTTGGGTGGTCGGTAATGCGGTGGAAACAGCATTTAAACCCCTATTACAGCAATTAAACTCTGTAAAAGGTTTAGAGGTAAATATGCAAGCTTTGTGTAGTGATTATTGGGGTCAAAGTATCAGTGTGACTGGTTTACTAACAGGACATGATTTACTTTTAAACCTCAAAGGACAAGATTTAGGAGAGGGAATTTTATTACCTAGGGTTATGCTTAAACATGGGGAATTAGTGTTTCTAGATGATATGACGGTTGAAGAAGTATCTCAACAATTAAATGTCAATATTTTCCCTGTGTCAGGAGCGGAGGAATTAATTAAAACTTGTATTCGTCGGTAATAAAAGTTATTTCATTCTTATTTAACCCGCTTGGTTTTTATTACCTTGTAATACTATATAAGATAAAGTCATGATAGAACCTCTGTTTTAATAAGGAATAATTTGATTTAAAATTTCTCCTAAATTTCTTTTTGCTGCCATTATTTCATAAGCATTTTGCAATCTTAAAAAATAACCATCTGAAAGTCTAAAATAGCGACAAAGGCGTAAATCTATATCTGCTGTCATTTTAAGTTTACCTGTAATAATTCCTTGAATAGTAGGATAAGTTAAACCTAAATTAACAGCTAAAGTATTTTCGCTGATGTCTAATTCTTCTAAAAATTCATATTTTAAAATTTCACCAGCATGGGGATTATGCAGTAAGTTATTTTCCATGACTTTTTCTCCTAATGGTAATCCACTATTTCTATATTATAAGCATTTCCATTTTCCCAAATAAAACAGATCCGCCATTGCTTTGTAATACGGATACTGTATTCTCCTATTCTATCTCCAGAAAGGGCTTCTAAGCGATTTCCAGGGGGGATACGCAAATCATCTAAATTAGCTGATGCTTCTAGTTGTCGCAATTTGCGTAATGCTCGTTCTTGGATATCTACTGGTAATTTTCTTGAATTTACCCCCTGCCATATTTTTTCGGTTTCTTTACAACTAAAGGAAACAATCATTACTTTTAGTTATTTATTATCATTAATTCTACGTTACCCTGTTATTGGTTATTGTTGGGTAACATACGTCAACCCAACCTACGTTCATAGTTGTAAATCCTCATCTAATATTGTTCCGATATCTCTTGCACTATGAATAACTCGCAAAATATCAATTTCTGATTCAAAAATGCGATAGAAAATCAGATATTTTCTAAATCCTTTAATTGATTGTTGTCGAATATCTGTTAAATTAGGATGAGAAAATTGACAAATTTTTCCCATAGCTGGAGTTTTAGCTAATTGTTTAAATGTTGTTTCTGCTGCTATTAAAAAGCGGTCAGAAACATCTAAATTATCTTCTGCTATGTAGGTTGCTAAATCTATCAAGTCACGGATAACTTGAGGTCTTTTTTTAATTTCAAACATCACAAGCTAAATTGCACCTTGACGTTTGTTAATTTTGTTTCTGACTGCTTGACGAATATCTTCCCATTCTTGTGCTGTCATTTCTGTAGCTTCTCCAGAATTTAATCCTTCTAAAAGCATGGTTTGTAGTTGTTCTTTTGCTCTTTGTTTTTGGTCTTGTCGTACTAATTCCCGAAAGTATTCGCTAACACTGCTGTAACCACCTTGTGCTACCAGTTGTTCTACGTAAGCTCGCATGGTGTCAGGTAAGGAAATATTCATACTTTTCATGAGGTGATTTCCGTGAATGTTATTTTCTATATTATGGCAGGTTTTGTCATTTTCTGCCATTACTAGAAAAAACGATTGATCATAGTTGGTGTTGTTGGGTTTCCTTGCGTCAACCCAACCTACAAATATATGGTTAGTTAATTGCAACAGAAGATACATTAAGGGATGATAAGAAAATCATTATTTCTTGTATTAATGAATGTTCTTGTAATATCTTACAGCACTTACCGATGTTATGAG
>JBJUHT010000275.1:0-3030 GCA_046070105.1 Dolichospermum sp. | reverse complement strand
AACTGGAAACAAAAGACCCATTGTACTGCCGAATAAAGCCCCCAGCAGGGGATTTTTGGGCATTTTTTCGACCAATTTACTCTCATCAATAAAGAACAGTAGTACACTGGAAAAAAATACACCCAGCAGTAAAAAGGGCATGGCCTCAACTAGTAGACTGAGAAATAATGTAAAACCATTGTTCAGTTGATTCGTCATTGCGTTGCAGTCAACAGCGGTTGCTGAGTTTTAGGGTTTTGTTTTGTCATATTATCCGATGGGGTAGCATCTGCCCAGGGGAGTCACCCCCCAGACGGGGATCAATAAATTAATAATAATAGCAGGGAATAGGCAATATGGAATAGAGTTGGAATTTTGTCCGTTGAAATTTTGAACTTGGTGATGTTATCATCCGGTTCTAAATAATTCCAAAAATTTAAAAAATACCTGCTTTAAAAATACCTGCGGAATGTGCGCTCAAACTTTGCTCACTTGCGTCTTGGCGAGAAAGATAATTCATACCGCTATTATGTAACACCGAAATTCTTTTGGCCGACTTTTTTACGGCATTGGTCAATGAATGAAAGAGGGATATGAATTTGTCTGACTCAGAGGCGCGAAGGGAGAAAAAGTAAGAGTTTGAAAATCAGCAATGTCGCAGTATCTTATCGTCTGACCAAGAAATTAAAGTACAAGTCGGGGATATGGTGCAGGAGTCACAAATATCTGGGAATAAAAATCGGCGTTGCTGAATTGGGGTATGAAATTCCCAAATTGAACCTTTAAAACTCTTACCTCAGTGCGCCTTTGCGTGAGACTAAAATTCCCTTAATCAGCAACGCCTAAAAATCTAGTCTTTAGGACACTCTTTAACCTTGTTAGATACCCACTTTTTGCAACCTAGACCCAAAAAACCCCCACTTTCTTCACAATATCCTTTATCAACCTCTTTTTTTTCTCTAGGAATTTCTGACACTGTAGAACTTTCACGGACAGAGGCAAAAAATTGTCCTCTCTCCACTACTGAATTATCTTGTTTAATCTCATATTCAAATTCATTTTTGTAATTTTGTCTCACAATAAATACACGATCACTATGCCTAGTTCCAGCACTTACTCTGGTGAACTCAGAGGATCTACCTTTACTATAATCCCGATCAGTGTACGGAAAATTATCAGGAGATATACCTCGTGAAACGTTTCTGATAATTACTCTTCTACCTTTTTTTGGCGGTTCACTTGAGGATGTAAACCAGGCTTGAGTGTCACCTATATAAGTGCGAGTGCTAGGACATTCACCCACATACTTGTACAAAGGCAAAACTATTTGATTAAGTTCTGATTGTCCCTCAACTTCAAAACCAATTTCTGGCTGGGTAGAAGCAGATTGTCCCCAACTGGGAAAGGATTGCATTAATACTAATGGAGTGGATAATGCCAAGATTTTGATCAAATAGGATAGCCACGAGATTCTTTTTAACATTTTTTTCACCGAATTTAAAAGAAATGAAGATAAAATCAGAAATTTATAGGCTATTTAGTCAATAAGCTGAAGTTATTGAACTAATAGACTAATTAGTTGCAATGTGACAATCATAAGGGGATTATATCTTGCAACTATCTAAGTAGGCAACAAATTTGCCCCAGACTGGTCCGTCTAAAAATGCTCTGGGAAGATGCCCTTTAGGAGCTTCTAAAGAATATTTAAGCTGATCACCATAGAAGTATCTGCCTCGATAACGCCAGCCCAAATCATCAGCAAACTCTTCAAAATGTTCGTTTGTTGGTTCAAATTTACTACCAAATAAACGCTTCCATGTTTGTGCTTGTACTGAAAACCCAAAGCGTCCTTGGCTCTTATTTTGCCAAACTCGATTAATAGCACTTAAATTTTCACAGGATAATCGAGAAATTGTTTTATCATTAAGTGATCCAGAAGCTTGGCTAATTTGTAACATTAAAGACTTTGTTTCTTGATCAGCCCCTTGCCAATTACCTTCAGATAATAATTGTTCCAATTTACCAGTAATGGAAAGGTCTACAGTATTACCTTTGGTTGCTATAAGGTCTACAGTTTTGCCTTTGGTTGGTATTTCTAGTTCTTTCTTTGGCGTAATTCCAACCTCCATAGGAGGTCTCTGACCAGTGAGAGAGTAAAATATATTAATGGGAATTGCCGCATTGAATCCCGTTTTTCCCTCAGCGGATGCTCCTGTTTCTTTTTGTCCAGGTGCTGGTTTTTTTATAGGTATGATTGGTTTCCGTCTTCCTATAGTTTCTGAACCAGTGGGATCACTCTTATCTCCTCCACCTAAATCAGCTTGTCCGTGAATACCGATAACTTTACCAGAATCATCAAACACTGGTCCGCCACTATTACCAGTTTTTGTAGCTGCATCATATACTAAGGTATAACCGTTCTTCACCCCGCGAGCAAAGGTAACTACTTTACCTCGTGTAACGGTATATGTTCTCGCCGTCCCCTGTTTGCCAAAAATAGTGGGAAAGCCGGCAACTTTAATATCTGTCTCAAGTTTTACCTCTTCAGAATTGCCTAAAGTGGCGACGGGATAATTTTCTTCGGCTTCAAATGTTACTATAGCCAAATCCGGGTCATTGTCATTTTTCTGTAATACTTGACGGTCTTTAATAGGATAATCTTTACCGATGTGAGTACGAATTGTGTAAGTAATGTCTGTACTACAGATAACTTTTTTCCTTCCTATTATTGCATCACAAACAACATGATTAGCGGTTAAAACTGTGTAAGTTTTTCCTTTTTTGTCAATAATCACACCTGATCCACCGGGAGAAATATCATCTTGGGTATTGATTTGTACTGTAGTTTTTTCCAAGGTGTCCTGAACTCTTTCTGCTGCCACTGGTGTCAAGCTTGTGACAGAAAAAAGGATGGAAATTGTGACTGAGAAGATAGAGTAATTATTTTTCAGTAGCTGGTAGGATAAATTCATATCTACACCTTTAATCACCTGAATAAAAAGGTATCACACTTATTGTATAATATCAACGAGTCAGGTAATTTATTCCCTG
>JBJUHT010000274.1:0-3314 GCA_046070105.1 Dolichospermum sp. | reverse complement strand
AATTCCTTACGGACAATTCCCCGGTTGTTGTAGGCTTGGGCATCGTTAGGATTAATCTTGATAGCTTGGTTGAAATCATCTATAGCACCTTGCTTATCTCCTAATTCATTACGGACAATTCCCCGGTTGTTGTAGGCTTGGGCATCGTTAGGATTAAACTTGATAACTTGGGTGTAATCATCTATAGCACCTTGCTTATTTCCTAATTCATTACGGACAATTCCCCGTCTGAAGTAGGCAACGGCATAGTTAGGATTAAACTTGATAGCTAGGTTGTAATCATCTATAGCACCTTGCTTATTTCCTAATTCATTACGGACAATTCCCCGGTTGTAGTAGGCTAGGGCATAGTTAGGATTAATCTTGATAGCTTGGTTGTAATCATCTATAGCACCTTGCTTATCTCCTAAAGCAGAACGGACATTTCCCCGTCTGATGTAGGCATCGGCATAGTTAGGATTAAACTTGATAGCTTGGTTGTAATCATCTATAGCACCTTGCTTATCTCCTAAATCATCACGGACATTTCCCCGGTTGTTGTAAAATGCTGCACGGGGACTGAGTTCAATGGCTTTATTTATCGCTGCTGCTGCTTCTTTATATTTTTTTAAATTACTTAATACCACATATTTCTCATTATACAAATTAGGATTATTAGGTTCGAGTCTAATGGCTGCATTGATAGCTACTAAGGCTTTATCCAGTTGGTTTGATTCTCTATAAACTGCACTTAAATAATTCCAAGCAGAAACAAACTCAGGTTTAAATTTCACTGCTAGTTCTAATGCAGTTATAGCTTCTGAATCTTTTCCACTCCAATATAACGCCAAACCTTTACCATAATAAGCCAGGTGAATAAACTCTGGTTTTTGCTTAATTGCTTCATCAAAAGCCTTTATTGCTTCTGGATAACGACGTAACCGCCACAATTGATTTCCCCTTGCTAACCATTGACTGGCGGTAGTATTACTTTGAGACACATCTACTGATAAAATCGCTGTTTGAATAGAATTAACTTGTTGTGAACTTAATTCTGGTGTTGGAGTGGTTTCTACCTTTTGTGCTGAGGTGTTCAGTCGGGTAGCTAATGCCAAAAATGTACTCACCGGAATACCCAAACTATTACCTAATTGGATAGTTTCTTGACTACTACTATTATTATCAATAGCAGTTTCTCCCTCCGTTCTGCCATGAATACCAATTACCCGCCCTTGGGAATCTAAAACCGGTCCTCCACTCATACCACCAAAGGTGATACTACTATAAACTAATTCATATCCTCCTGTTAAAGAAGCTGCACTTTGGGCTGTACCAGAACTATTAGTATTAAAATCTGATTGGGTAGTGGCTAATAATCCTGTTTCTTTACTATAAATTTGTCCCAATGTAAACCGCCAAGGTGATTTTTCTCCTAACCTGGGATAACCTGCTGTGAACATATATTCATCATCTTTGGTAGGATAATCTGCTAAGGTGGCAACTTGATAATTTTCCTGACTGGTGAATTTAACTACTGCTAAATCTACCCCTTCTTCTAATTTAATGGTGCTTGGTTCTACGGGATATTGTTTACCATCTACTGTGAGGATTTTATAAGTATTTGGCTCGCATGGTCCTGTTTTATCTGGTGGTTTACAAACTACATGAGCAGCAGTTAAAACGGTGTAAATATTGCCTTGTTTAGCGATAATTACCCCTGAACCATTAGCACCGCTACTGCTATCAATTCTGACGGTAAATTGTTTAGCTTTTGTTTCTAGTTCTCCTAACCACCCTGTTAATGGTATTTCTGCTATTTGTTGTTTAATATCTGGGATAGGTAACTTATAAGCGGTGAGAACTTCTGGTTTAACTTGAGCTAAAACGGTTTTAATGGGTATTCCCCAACTGAGTTTTCTAAACCCTTGAATTTCTGTATTTGTGGGGATTTTTCCATTGGTATAAACATAAGCAGAATTGATTAAAGGATAGGAACTAATGCCATTAATTCCTATTAAATTTCCTCTGTTACTAATAATTGGACCGCCACTCATTCCTTGTTGAATATCGCTGGTATAGCCAATTTCATAACCATCTTTTAAACTCGGTTGGGAGATGATTCGTTGTACTTCTCCTGTTGTGAATACTAATTTATCCTCAGATAGAGCATATCCTGCGGCCATAACTGGTGTTTCTAAGTTAATATCAAAGGAGGCGATTTTGTCGGCAATTTCTGATGGTAAACAATATGTTTGATTAGATGTAAATTCTACTATGGCTAAATCGAATTTATCAAAGTTAGTATTAGGTAATATCTTAGCTGGATATTTTTGACCATCGGCTGTGATAATATTGATATTATTAATTCTTCTGACAACGTGGGAATTAGTGACTACTAAATAAGAGTTACCTTTTCTAGCGAAAATTGTCCCGGAAGCGCCTCTTTCTTTGTCTCTGACTCTAACTGTAATTTGTTTAGCAATGGTTTGTAATTGTGCTTCTGAATAAATAGCGTCTTCCGGGTCTGCTGGTTGTAATTTGCACTTTTGGGATATTGGTGTCAGTTTTGTAGTTTTGATTTGGGTTTCTATTGCTGACGCGGGATAGGGTAGCAGTAGTAAGCAGGAGATAATGGCAATTTGACGTTTCATATTTAGTTAAGTAGTGTTTTTATTGGTAGTGATTTACCCCCCTTAATCCCCCCTTGTGAAAGGGGGAAACCGGAATCTTGTCCCCTCCCCTTAGCAAGGGTGAGGGTTAGGGTGGGGTATCTTGTCGGGGAATTTACCCCCCTTAATCCCCCCTTGTGAAAGGGGGAAACCGGAATCTTGTCCCCTCCCCTTAGCAAGGGTGAGGGTTAGGGTGGGGTATTTTGTTATTTAGAGATATTTTTGAGATATTCACCCAAATTTAAGTAAGTATTTTCACCTGAACTCTGCCAATTTAAGTCTGAAGTTCTACCTTCTCTGATATCCTCAAGTTCAGCTAAAACTGTATTGGGATTTACACCTGGTCTGACGCTAAATAAAATATTGTTTTTATTGCATTCACCAGGTTTAGCCGCACAGATAACTCCCAAACCGTTCAACTTACCGGTAGTTAAATAACCTAATCGGCCTTGTTGGTAAAATTGCTGGAATTTTTTACTTACTTGTTCACAGCGTCTTTTAGGAGTCCATTCGCTACTGGGAAAAGAGTCAGATTTCCAAGCAATTATGGGTACATAAGGGTTAGGTTTTTTGTCGGGAACGAAGGCCATGGTGGTGGGAACTCTTTCCGTATTACCTTGGTAAGAAATTGAACGACAAGCAAAACTAACTTCTTGCTTGGGAATC
>JBJUHT010000273.1:0-3875 GCA_046070105.1 Dolichospermum sp. | reverse complement strand
GCCAAGCCCGCGCGTTCGGCGTTCTCAGACCCACTCCCTCTCGGCGCGCAGGAACTGCGACGTCGCCTCAGGCACCGCGCCCGAGAAGAAGGCCTGCACCGGCAGATCGGCCACCACCCTGCCCTGCTCCAGGTGCAGCACGCGGGTGGCCAGGCGCTTGGCCTGGCCCAGGTTGTGCGTGCTCATGACCAGGGTGGTGCCCTCGGCGGCCAGTTCGGCCAGCAAAGACTCCACCTCGCGCTTGGCTGACGGATCCAGGCTGGCGGTGGGCTCGTCCAGGAACAGCACCTCGGGCTGAAGCGCCCAGGCGCGCGCCAGCGCCAGGCGCTGCTGCTGGCCGCCGGACAACTCCCGCGCCGCGCGACGGGACAGGTCGGCCAGGCCCACGCGCTGCAACGCGGCCTCGCAGCGCGCCGCCCTCTGCTGGCGCGGCACCCCGCGCAGCCACAGGCCCAGCCGCACATTGGCGCGCACCGACAGGCTGAGCAGAAAGGGGCGCTGGAACAACATGGCCATGGTGGCGGGGTGGTCCGGCGGAGCGTGCGCAGGCACTTCCCTCACGCCGCTGCTGCAGGGCACCAGACCGTGCAGCAGGCGCAGCAGCGTGGTCTTGCCGCAGCCGTTGACCCCGACCAGGGCCAGGCGCTCGCCCCGGTGCACGCTCAGGTCCACCCCCTGCAGGGCCTGCACCGTGCCGAAGCGCACGCCCGCGTTGCGCAGGTGCAGCACCGGCACGGGGGCGGCGCCTGCTGTGGGCGTGGCAGGCATCGGCTTTGAGCCCGCCGCGGTGCTCATGCCATTGCCGCCGCGGTCGTGCGGCGGCCGCCCAGCTGCACCAGGCCGATCAGGCCGTTGACCACGCCCACCACGCCCAGCAGCACGATGCCCAGCGCCAGGGCCAGGGGCAGGTCGCCCTTGCTGGTCTCCAGCGCGATGGTGGTGGTCATCACCCGCGTCACGCCTTCGATGTTGCCGCCCACGATCATCACCGCCCCCACCTCGGCAATGGCGCGGCCGAAGCCGGTGAGCAGCGCCGTCATGACCCCCAGCCGCTCGTGTACCAGCAGCAAGGCGGCGGTGGTCACCGGGCCGGCGCCCAGTGACCGCAGCTGGTCGCCCCCTTCGGAAAAGGCCGACAGCACCAGACGGCGCGCCAGCGCAGCGATCAGCGGCACCACGAGGATGCTCTGGGCGATGACCATGGCCGTGGGGGTGAAGAGGAGGCCCCAGGACCCCAGCGGCCCCGAGCGCGACAGCAGCAGATACACCACCAGACCGACCACCACCGAGGGCAGCGCCAGCAGCGTGTTCAGCAGGCCCACCACCAGGCCCTGGCCCGGAAAGCGCGCCACGGCGAGCCAGGCTCCCAAGGCCAGCCCGAAGCCCGCGCCCAGCAGGCAGGCCGTGCCGCTGACCTGCAGCGACAGCCCCACCACCTGCGCCAGGCGCGGGTCGGCCCCGAGGATCAGCGATCCCGCGGTGGCCAGGCTGTCGTGGAAGGTGCTCACGGGGGCGATGAGGGTGCAGACGGTGATGTGGAGTGACGCCACACGCGAGTGGTCAGGCCCAGCCTGGCGGATCGGTCAATGGTCGGGCGCGCAGAGTCTCGGCAGACCCGCCCGGCTTGGCGATATGTTCTTCACTGCATATCAGTCCGCTGCGAACCGTACCGAGCTTCGGCGCGTGCAAAGCACCTTGAACTCTCCAAGTTCAGTGCGTGTGGCGCCCGTCCCAGTTCTTCTTTTGGGCTGCCCTCAGAGCCTGTGAAGCATTTGCTTCGCGCCGACCGAAGGTGCGCCCTCGTCCAGCGAAGCGGTTGACGAAGCCGCAGGCGCCAGCGGTGCGCTCGGCGAGCTGTCTGGCACGAGCAAGGGTCGGATTTGCGGGTCTACCCTGAGCTTTTCGGTCTTCATACAGTACCTACCCCTGCTGCAGACGGAGTTGTGCCCAGACCCAGCAATTGCGGCGCCAGTGCCAGCGTGCGCATCAGGTTGTGCGCCAGCGCGAACAGCAGCGCCACGCACCGAACCTTCTTCAGACCGCGAACGGGCATGCGCTGCAGACCGCGGTTGCGCGCCTGCGCGTTGACGCACTCGGCCGTGGCCGCTCGCCGCTTGTACAGCGCCTTGGCCTGGTCGCTGGCCATGCGCTGTCGCCAGCTCGCCACCGCCGCGCTGTCATCGGGTTTGGGCTCGTGCTTGTCCTGCTGGTCCTCGTTGCCCTTGTCGTCCTTCTTGGCCCGTGCCTCGGGCACCGGCGCATAGACCTCGGTCTTGTCCGCCACCGCGTCGATCTGCGCGTGCGCGGGGTAGCCGCCGTCGACGAGCATCTTCTGCGGTGCGCTGCCCAGGCGCTGTTCGATCTGCTCGACCATGGGTGCGAGCTGCGCCATGTCCGAGCCGCTGGTGCTGACCTCCACGCCCACGATCACCTGGCTGTCGCAGTCGCTGGCGTACTGGGTGTTGTACGCAGGCCTGTAGCCGCCGTCGGCCATCTTCATGACGCTGGCATCGGCGTCGGTGCTCGACGCCCGAGCCTCTTCGGCCTTGCTCCCGTTGCGCCGCTTGATGGCCTCCAGTTCAGGCAGCCGCTCCAGTGCGCTTTGCAGCCGCTGTTGCATCTCGCGCCGGGCCCGTTGCTGCGCCGCAGCCTTGCGCCGGCTGTCCTGCGCCGGGTCGGCGTCCAGCTGTTCCCTCAGTTCGCGCACCCGCTTGCGCGCCAGCTCCAGGTTGTCCTGCAGACTGGCCTTGCGCCGAAACGACGCCGCGCCCGCGTTGGCGCGAACGCGCACGCCGTCCTGCGCCACGCACTCCAGCTTTACCGCGCCGGCTGTCATCAGTGCGGCCAGGCTTGCGCTGAGCAGTTCGTCCAGCGCCGCCCCGTGCGCCACACGGAAGTCCGACAGGCTGTGGTGGTTGACCTGCACGCCCCCGCTCATCCAGCGGTACGCGTCATGCTCCAGCACCAGGCGCGACAGCTGCCGCGCGCTGCCCACGCCCTGCAGCGCGGCGTACAGCCACAGGCCCAACAAAATCTGCGGGGCAATCGCGCTACGGCCCACGCCCCCTTGGCGAACCTTGATCGCCGCGTACATCGCGCTGAGGTCCTGCCGCTCCACCCACGCCCACACCAGCCGCGCCCGGTGCCCTTCGGGCAGCACCGACTCCAGGTCCATCGGGCGCAGCTCGATCTGCGTGCGGTTGGGCAGGATCACCCGCGCCGTCGTCATGCTCCCCGCATGCGCAGGCTTGTCGCCCGCCACGGCCGCCACAGGCCTGGGACCGAAGAGGTCTTGCCCTTCGCTCAGCGTCGAATCAGTCGTCTCGGTGTTCATGCCACTTCAACGACTGAACCCGCTTGTGGTTGTCGGGGTTATCCCAAATCTTCACAGGCTCTCAGTGCGTTCTTGACCGACCCCGAGGTCGCGGCCATCTTTCCGCCTTGGGGAGGTGAGCTGGCCACCGAAGTGCTGGAGCACCTCGACTTCGGAGGCCTGCGGCACCTGCGACCCAAGTGGTTCATGGGCTAGTCGGACCTGAGCACGATCCAGCTGCCCCTGACGCTTTGTGCCGGTTGGGCCACGGCGCACGGGCCCAACCTGATGGACTTGGTCCCCACCCAGACCGACCCCTTGACCCGCGCCGTTCCAGCTGTGCTGGGATCTGACTTCTCGGCGGCGTCTGGCCCTGTCGTGCAGCACGCATCTCCTCGGTTTCAGAAGAAGGGGATCCCCTTCCGGGTGCAGGTGGACGCGCCCTTCCAGTTGACCGAGCCGGCGCAGTGGAAGCGCCTGGATGGCTCCCACGAGCGCCAGGAGTTCCAGGGCCATCTCATTGGCGGGTGCCTCGACACGATCGCCTGGCTGGCGGGCACCC
>JBJUHT010000272.1:0-28963 GCA_046070105.1 Dolichospermum sp. | reverse complement strand
CATCTTGAGAGATGTTTTCTTGAAGTTCTAATTCTTGAGTAATCATCATGATGTGATACCAAGTCGTTACCCCTCTATTATATCATTTACTGATTCATATTCAGTTAATACCCATTGTCCTTCTACATTTTTAGCAAATTGTTCAATAAAATATTCATATTGGTTAATCATAATATATTCTTTCAATTCAGGAAGAGAACGATAAAATCTAAATTTGTCAGTTTTATCATATTTATCATAATTTATAGTTGATTTAGATAACACTTCTACAATCATTAAAGGATTTGTTACTTGAGTAGTTTCAGTTCCTTGATATGTTGGTTCTCCTTGAATTACCATAATATCTGGATAAGTATAGATTTGATAACGTTGTAGCCATAATTTAACATCACCCATATAAATTTTGTAATTTTTACCCCGCATATTAAATTTAAAATTGGTACAAAAATTCAAAGCTATTTCATTATGATTTGTAGTTCCACCAGTCATAGGTATAATTTCCCCTTGTATATATTCATTTTTAAATTCTGATTTTTCCTCTAGTTCTATATATTCTTCTGGAGTGTAATATTTGCTGGATATTTGAACTTGCATATCAACCTCATATTTTCAATTTTAATTAACCAGGATAATGCTGGGCTAAAAATTCCTGTGCTTGAGCTTTATCCTTAATTATACCATCTACAGTCGCAGTTAATAAATCATCAAGCATTTGCTTATATTGGGGACTAGGTTTATAACCCAATTGTTTTAAATCATTCCCATTTAACAGCGGTTGAATATTTCCCCAAGTTGTTAAATATTGCCAAATTCTTCTTCTAATTTTCCGGGGACTTTGTAAAGCAATTAAAATCAAAGTTTGTAAATCATATTTTTTGAGTAAATATACAGTTTGACTGGGTTTTTCAAAAGTGGGTAATAATCTCATTACCTCAGATTGAATTTCAGATAATTTTTCTAATCTGCTAATACTGTCATCAGCTAATTGGAGATTTTTAGCAACTTTTTCCCGATATTCTGGTTTTAAATAAGCTATTAATACCTCCAGACGCATTTGCCAATTTATTAAAGTTTGTTTTTTATCAAATTTCTTGAAAAGGTGTTTTAATAAATTTAATTGTCGGTTAAGTTCTCTATCTAATTTTAGCGTAGGATGAATACATTGTAAAGCCCCTAAATTATTAAGTAATTCTAAAGCTGATTGCCAATAAGTTGCCGCCAAAATATACTTTAATTCAGTTTTTAATCGAGTTTGCAAAGCCGGAGTTTTACTATTTTCTTGACTAGTACGATTATAAACTCCACTATTGATAGCATAACGAATATAGGTTTCTGTTTGGCGTTCTAGGGAAAATCCAAACCGTACCGCAAACCGCACCCCGCGATAAATCCGCGTTGGATCTTCAATAAAACTATTAGCGTGTAAAATTCTAATTTGCTGATTTTTTAAGTCTATAAAACCACCAAAAAAATCTAATAATTCACCAGCGCGAGGATAAGTTAACCGCAAAGCCATAGCATTAATTGTAAAATCTCGCCGATATAAATCTTGACGAATGGAACTAGCTTCAACTTCTGGATTTGCTGCTGGATAAGGATAAAACTCCGTTCTGGCTGTGGCAATATCTACCCATAATGAATCTAATAACATATCTTTATGCCATAATAAAGCCGCAGTTTGAAAAGCACCATGAATTTCTAATCTCGCATTTTGATAAATCTCTTGTAAGGCTTTAGCTAGTTCTACCCCTGCACCGACATTTGCTGCTTTATGAAAACCATCAACTACTAAATCAATATCATTAATCATTAAAGTGCGATTTTCTGTTTCTGATAATAGTAAATCTCGCACTGCCCCACCAACTAAATAAAGATGCCAACCGCGTTTTTCTGCCTCTTGAGAAGCGATATTCAGTAATTGGCACAGTTGCGGAGTCAGACGTTTTTCTAATTCATAATTGAGGCGCAAATTCTGATCATAATTTGGAATTTGAGATTGAGTATTTTGAATTGTTAATTGATGTAATTCTCTTAAAACATCGGTGCGGGTGACAATACCAACTAATTGCCCTTGTTCTAATACTGGTAATCTGCCAATATCATAAGTTACCATTAAAGACTCAATTTCTGGTAAGGAAGTATCAGGGGTAATTGTTTTTAAATTACCTGTCATATAACCTTTAACCGGTGCATGACTAAATCCATGATGTAAAGCAATATCTAAATCACGTCGGGAAATAATTCCAATTAATAAATCTTGGTTATTAACTACAGATAATCCTGAATGTCCATAACGTAATAAAATCCTTTGTGCTTCGGCTATAGTAGTTTCCGGGCGAATTGTTCGCACTGGAGAAGACATTAAATCTCTAGCAATAGGAGGGTGGGGAATTTGCTCTTTTAATCCATCTAATAATTGTTGTAAAATGACTTGGGAATCTTTAGTGCGGAGGTTTAAAGATGCCGCTTGGGAATGTCCACCACCACCATAAGATGTAAATAATTGATTTAGATTTGTTTGGGGAATTTGTGTTCTCCCAATTACTGTTAATCTCCAATCTTCTTCACTTAAAGGATATTCATTTGCTAATAGTAAAGCATCGCTTTCTGTTAAATCAATTATTTCTGAAGCTAAACCCGATAAACCCGGGACAAAACTATCTGTTTTTATTGTCACCCAAGCAATAGTATATCCCCGCAAACAAAGATATTCTAAGTTTTCCAAAGCTTGACTTAATAACTGTTGTAATTGTGGTGATAAACCAGGATCTCTATAGGTAGAAATAACTGATAAATTTGCTCCTTGCTGCATTAACCAACCTAATGCTAAAGCATCTCTGGCTGTAGATTGTTTATAAGTTAATGAACCTGTATCCACATGAATACCCAAAGCCATTACTGTCGCTTGAGCGGAATTTAAAGAAATATTGCTTTTTTGTAATCTTTCTACCATTAAAGTAGTTGTAGCCCCTACTTCTTCAATATATGATTCAGTAGAGGGAATATCCCCCTCCTGTTCGAGATGATGATCATAAATGATGATCTCTTCCACATTAGCTAAATTAAACCACATAGCTGCTTTGCCCAAGCGATCGCGTTTTTGAGTGTCCACAACCGTTAAAGAACGAATTTTCTCAGGAATTACCGAACGTCTTTCAATTAACGGATACTCATCACGGTGTAGTGTCAAAAAATCCCTGACAGGGGGATGAGCGCCCCCAGTGAGGACAATTTTACTCCCCGGTTGGAGACAAGTCAACCCTACCGCTGCCCCCAAAGCGTCAAAGTCAGCAGTTGTATGACAAAGAATTAAATCCATATATTTAAAAGCAAGTTAAAAGTGACAAGGAACTCTTAACAGGAAACAGGAAATATAATTTCCATATTAATCATTTTCCTCATGTCTCATCAGCAGTGGCTATCAAAAACAGATGGAAAAGACATGGGCAACTGTTACAAACCCGACGTAAAATATTAATTGATCAGGTGATGCTTTGTGAGTTCATCAGGTTCGCTCAAAACCATTCAGACTCCCAATGGTAGCACACCTGGGGTAAACTAAGATTTCGTTATGTTGGGAAAAACAAAATGACCACAGTATTTCAAATCGCTTTAATATCACTAGTCTTGTTCTCTTTCGTGCTTGTGATTGGTGTACCCGTTGTTTACGCCACTCCTCAAAACTGGGTAGAATCTAAAAAACTGCTCTGGGTGGGATCTGGAATTTGGGCGGCTTTAGTTGTGTTAGTTGCTATATTAAACTTCTTTGTAGTTTAATTAACTGCTTTAACTATCCGCTAACATATACCATACAAATCAGAAAAGCAGAAAAGCCAATACAAAAGGTCAAAATAGAAAAAATACTCTTAAATGTTCTTTTTATAACTGACTCTTCCTGATTGTGCTTTCCTGCTCTTATATTTTGAAAGCAGAAAAGTATATTGGTTAAGTACCTATTGTAATCTTGATTCAGAGGCATTATGGCAGTTTTTGAAGGAAATTTTCAGCAAACCGAGTCTTTGCGCTTTGCATTGATTATCGCCCGCTTTAATGATCTTGTCACCCTAAAACTAGTGGAAGGATGTAAAGACTGCTTAAAACGTCACGGTATCAATCCTGACCCCGAAGGAGAGCAAGTAGACTATGTTTGGGTTCCCGGTAGTTTTGAAGTTCCCAATGTAGCCCGTCAATTAGCAATGTCTGGCCGTTATGATGCCATAATTTGTCTTGGTGCAGTAATCAAAGGACAAACGCCACATTTTGATTATGTATCTGCTGAAGTTTCTAAAGGCATTGCTGCGGCTAGTTTCCAAACAGGAGTACCCGTGATTTTTGGGATTTTGACAACGGATACCATGCAGCAAGCTCTAGAACGGGCAGGAATTAAAAGTAATCACGGTTGGGAATATGCTATGAATGCCATAGAAATGGCTAGTCTCATGCGTCAATTACGCCCAAATTTAGCAAGTTAGTTAGGTCATGGGTATTGGGTAATAGGTAATGGGTAATAAGTAATTTTTTTCACTAAAAAGTGATAATCACTGACTAATGGTTACAGAAAAAAAATTTAATTTAGGGGTTGACAAACAAGAATAAATCTGGAATAATAAGATTATTGATGAGTTGCGGGTATAGCTCAGTGGTAGAGCGCAACCTTGCCAAGGTTGATGTCGCGCGTTCGAATCGCGTTACCCGCTTTTTAGTTTAGCTTTTTATATTAAAATAAAACTATTGATTTTTCATTTTTATCAAATTAGTCTGTGACAGACCTGGAACTTGGGAAAGTTAATAGCTTTCTGGGCTACTTTAGCTTCTAGGAGTAATTTTAGGTTTGCTCATACTGATTTTTAGAAAAAGTGGGGAATAATATAAAAAACCGCTCAAGTTATTTACCTCGCTTGTGCAACCTCAAAAACCAGATAAAATCGATCTAAACATAGAATACACTTGTCCTTGTCGTCGTCAGGGACAGTTAATTCCCATCACGTTGACAGAAGCTTTCGGATGCGATCGCTGTCAACAGATTTTTATAGTCGAAGAAAACGGATATGTACTAAAACAACTGTCTACGACTTATTCTTATAAGCGTGCTTGGTCCTGGCAAGGAAACAGTTGGCATCTTGTTCAACCCCCCTTAGAACGAAATTATTTACCAATAGCGTTAGGGATTATTTTTGTGTTAGTCATTATATGGCTACCATTAGCACTGCAATTAGCTAATAGTTCCAGCATCCTCGCTTGGGCAATGGTAGCAGTGTTATTGGCAATTTTACCAGTGCTAATGATCTGGCTTACTTACAGACGTTAACCCCATGACAGATGAAGTGATTGATGATTACCCCGAACCCATGACAAGCGCTGAACGCGCTTTTCAAGCTTCTCTGAAATTGGGAATTACCAAGGGGACAGATAGGAGTCGGGCTGTGTTAGCCATGGCACAAGCCATGGAACGCGATTTTGATGAAATTCTCGAAGCTAATACCTTGGATTTAGAAGCAAGTCGAGAAATGGCAGTTCCCGAATTAATTTTGGACTGGTTGAGACTAACCCCCTCCAGGTTGGAGAATGCAGTGAAGATTCTGCAACGGTTGGGGGAATTATCTGATCCTTTGCGACGAGTCCGAACCGCTGATTATCAGCAGGAAGATTCCCAAACTTATACCCAGTTAATGCCTCTAGGGGTGATTGCTTTTATTTATGAAGCTTTCCCCGATTTAGGGGCAATTGCGGCTGGTTTTTGCCTGAAAACTGGTAATAGTATTATTCTCAAAGGGAGTACAGAAGCTAGTCATTCTAATAAAGCGATCGCTAATGCACTACAAACAGCTATTACCAAAGTCGGTTTACCAGCAGGATGTGTAGAATTAATTACTACTGAACATGGCGCATCTGTGCGAGATTTAGTTACTCAAGACCAGTATTTAAGTTTAGTGATTCCTTATGGACGTACTAGTTTAATTCAACAAGTAGTTAGACAGGCAACTTGTCCAGTTCTCAAGTCAGCCATGGGTAATTGTTATCTTTATTGGTCTGTCAATAGTAGCTTAGAAATGGTACGATCAATGATTATAGATAGCCATGAAAGCGAACCAGATCCAGTCAATGCCATTGAAAAAGTTTTAATTCATCGTCAAGCTTTACCATCGTCCTTATTAGTGCTATGGAGTAGCTTAAAAGAAAAAGGTTTTGAACTTAAAGGTGATGCAGAATTAGTGGCTGCTTTTCCACAGTTACAATTAGTAAAAGACGAAGAATGGGGGACACCTTATTTAACAAAAACAGTGACCTTTAAATTGGTAGATAGTTTAGAAAGTGCGATCGCTTGGATTAACCAATATAGTAGCAGTCATGCTGATAGTATTGTCACCGAATCCTATCAAGAAAGCCGCCAATTCGCATTAGGAGTAAATAGTGCTTCTATCTATATTAATACCTCCCCGCGTTTTTCCCGTCATTCTTCACGAGGAGAAACTGTATTTTTAGGAATGTCCAATCAAAAAGGCCGTAGAAGGGGATTTATTAGTTTAGAAACTTTAACAACAGTGAAGCATATTATTCAAGGTAATGGACGGTTTTAGGGAAAATATCTGACAATATTTATTCATTTTTCCCGAAATCAAGGTAGGATATCATATAAGTATAAGTATGCTACCTACCAAGATTATGAGCCTGTGCATCAATCCTAACTGCCTACAGCCCGAAAATCCAGACAATCAAGTCACGGAATAATGAACCACGAAGGAACGAAGAGAACGAAGAAAAGAGGGTTTGAGAGATATTTTGCGTAAGTCCTGTAAGAATCAAGATCATAAACAAACAACACCAAAAACTACAACTTCTATAAATAGTTCAACCCCAGAACCTGCAATATCTCTAAACTCAACTCCAGAAAATACCACATCTTTGAGCAACCAGAAAACCTTGGAATTTGAAGTTGTCACCACAGACGCAAAGGGAAACATCACCAACCGACGCAACGCAACAGCAAAATACTTCACAGAAGACTTAGGAAAGGGTGTTTTCTTAGAAATGGTAAAAATACCAGGGGGAAAATTTTTGATGGGTTCACCGACAAATGAAGCGAAAAGAAGTGATAACGAAAGTCCCCAACATCAAGTTACAGTTCCCAGTTTTTGCATAGGGAAATATCAATTGACACAGGAACAATATCAAGCTATCATGGGAAATAACCCTGCTTACTTTAAAGGCAATAAACGCCCAGTTGAAAGGGTCAGTTGGAATGATGCAGTTACATTCTGTCAAAAGTTAAGCCAAAGGACAAGAAAAAACTACAGATTACCCAGCGAAGCCGAATGGGAATATGCGTGTCGCGCGGGAACAACCACACCATTTTATTTTGGTGAAACGATTACCCCAGAATTGGTAAACTATAATGGTAATCATGTCTACGCATCTGCACCAAAAGGACAATATCGAGAACAAACTACAGATGTAGGAAATTTTCCCCCTAACACCTTTGGTTTGTACGATATGCACGGAAATGTCTGGGAATGGTGTCAAGACGATTGGCATGATCATTACACAAATGCGCCTGAAGATGGTATTGCTTGGATTAGTCAAAGCGGTGATATCAAGGTTATGCGTGGCGGTTCGTGGTTTAACTCTACTGGGGACTGTAGGTCGGCGAATCGTGGCGGTATTGAGCGCGTCTATGGGGACGACCTCCTGGGGTTTCGTCTTGCGGTTTCCCCACCCCCATGAATTTGTAGCCCTTTTCTGCTATATACAGCACTTTCTGGTGTTATGAGGTACACCACGGGCGGGCAAGATGCCCACCCCACAAGAGTTTTATTATTAAAATTTGTACCTCATAGCAATGGAATCTGCTGTAAATCCTAGACAAAACTAGACTTTACTTTCTACTTCAACGGGAGGTTATCAGCGGTTATAGCTCAGTATAATTACGGTCCGGTCACTAAGATTGAAGTAACCGGACTAATTTGTGAAAGCTTTAATTCAGTCCTTTATTCCCGTGGAGTCTGGACTTAACTGATTTTACTTAACATTCTGATTTTTAGAAGTGTAGTAAACCTTACTTCCTGTATCGGGAACAAAATGACAACCAATAGCAGAATTCCATAAAGACTTCCAAATTGGTTCTTTTGATTCGTGAAAATACTCACCCATAATTGGTTTAATTGCTTTAGTAGCTTTCAACAAATTGTAGTGAGGCATATTTAAAAAAATGTGATGGGCTACATGAGTACCGATATCATGATGAATGTGGTTAAAAATACCATAATCTCTGTCAACGCTAGAAATTGCCCCTTTCAGGAAAGTCCATTCTTCCCCACGATACCAAGGAATTCCCGGTTCAGTATGATGTAAAAAAGTCACCAAATCTAGCCAAATAATAAAGACAATATAAGGTCCAGCGTAGTATTTTAACAACCACATCCAACCATACTGATATGTCAAGAAACCTAGTAAAGCTACCATACTAATCCAAAGCGTGGTACTAGTGATTACGTCCCATTTTTCCGAGGGTTTAAACAGGGGACTGCTAGGAGAAAAGTGAGAACCTTCTTTACCGGGAGAACGCTTAAACAGATACACTGGATAAGCCAATAAGAACACATAAAAACGCCCTATTTTTTGCAATAAAGGCATCTCATTGTACTCTGATTCAGAGACAGGATACCAGCTTTCATCATTTTCCAAGCTGCCTGTATTTTTGTGGTGAGTTCTGTGGCTAATTCTCCAACCATGATAAGGAACGAGAATAGGAGTATGGGAGAGATGACCAACCAAATCATTTAACCATTTATGCTTAGAAAAAGATTGGTGTCCGCAGTCATGTCCAACTACAAATAAAGCCCAAAACATAGTTCCTTGCATTAACCAGAAAACCGGCCAAAAATACCAAGAATCTAGATAATTAGCCACTGCATATAGCAGCCCAATAATTAGAACATCACGAAAGAAATAATAGAGTGATTTAGTCACATTAGGCTGAAAACATTCAGCGGGAATAGCAGATTTTAAATCTTGAAGAGTAAAGGGTAATTTTTCTTGACCTTCAGAAGATTCGGGAGTAGGTTTTTGATTGAAATGGATTGTGTTTAATTGCACTAGGTTAGTTGATTGATTGTAAATTAGAAATTAATCCAGAGGTGATATTTAGTTACCCCTGGAAATCAGACCTGGGAATATTGG
This sequence comes from Dolichospermum sp., assembly GCA_046070105.1. GTDB lineage: Bacteria > Cyanobacteriota > Cyanobacteriia > Cyanobacteriales > Nostocaceae > Dolichospermum. The sequence goes on along the minus strand of JBJUHT010000272.1, from coordinate 19,786 downwards.
CTGAAAAAATTGGTATTGGTAATGAAACCAGAAGTAATTAATTCATACGTCAGAGTTCATACCCAATATTAATATTTTATGATCTTTCTGCACGATATTCATCAAAAGTGACATAACCAATATCAGTTTTATATAGTTGACATTGATTAGTGATTTCCTTCATCAAATCCCAGGAGAACCTATATTCTTCATGGAGATAAGGACTCCAATTTTCCTTGATACTACTATAAGCCAACCGTAAATTATAGGAAGGGATAGCAGTAGAAATATGATGGGGAACATGAACATTAATATCGTGACAAAGAATTTCTACCCAGCGAGGATAATCACAATGAATTGTACCAAATAGCTGTGCTAAAGCTTCATTCCATTTGTCAGCAGTGCTAAAAGGAACATCTGGAAGGGTGTGGTGAACAATAGTAAAGGTACTCATCCAAAAATGGTAAACCATCCAGGGAATAAACCAGAATTTAATAAATCCCCAAACACCAGTTGTAATAATTAAAGTTGGGAAAACAATAGCCGCAAATAAAGCTACCACAGCCACAGAAAGTTTCACACTAGCCTGGTCTTTTTTTTGGAAATTGCGCCAATCAAAATGGACAACAGCCCAATGTCCAATAGAACCTACCCACCAAAGACGTTGACGCAGGAACAACTCGAAAGCTGACTGTCTATTTTTAGACCAACCCGTAAAAACTTCAGTTCTAATGGGATGCCAGGCATTATCTTCATCTAACTTGTTAGTATGTTTATGGTGATGATTATGTTTAATCCGCCAACTGTGAAAGGGGTAAATTAGGAACATCATGAAGAAATGTCCGACTAAATCATTTACCCAGCGACGTTTCGCAAAGGAACGATGACCACAATCATGACCAATAACAAAAAAACCTGTTAAGGCCGTTCCTGTAAAAATCCAAGCTAGGGGTAAAAGAAACCAGGGGGAAATGGCTAAAAAATAATAGCCTAGTGCAGCCATAGATAAGCTGAGAATTACAGTTGTCCATGCTTTGCGACTATTTTTCTGAAAACATTCCTTGGGGAGACTTTTGATAATATGTTTGAGTTTGATTTGGTCTTTACCAAGGTCTGTGGAGACCGCTATTTCCTGACTTTTAATGATTGATGTAGTCATGAATACCTGAAAAACAACAGAATACCACACAAGGTTACTAAGAAAAGTAACTTGCTGCAAAGTTTTGTAACATTAATTTCTGAGATTATAGCAACTTAACAATCATTTAGGATAGTGATTGAGAAATTAAAAATTTCCCATTAAAAATTGCCGCAGTTGCACGCAAAAAGCCAATAGTCTCAAGCCAAAATGACTATAAAACTATTGACTTTGGGCATAAAATCTGTATTATGCTTTTTTGGTTGCCAGCTTCACATTTGTTGCTAGACCGAGTAATTGTAATAACTGAATGGTCATCCAAGTCAAATCAATTTCCCACCATTCTAAACCGTGACGGGCAGAATATTGAAAAGCGTGGTGATTATTGTGCCAACCTTCGCCAAAGACGAGGATAGCAACCCACCAACAGTTAGTTGATTTGTCCCCAGATTCATAAGTACGGTAGCCAAACTTATGAGTAGCACTATTTACTAACCAAGTACAATGATAAACCCAGATAATACGTACAAAAATTCCCCATACCACCATGGGCCAGCCGCCTAAGAAGTATAGGACCAAGCCCAAAGCAATTTGTAGTAAAATGAAATTTTTCTGTAAAAACTGATAAACTGGGTCATCAATAATGTCTTTAGTGAAGCGAGGAACTTGATCGTGAGCGGGAGCGAAATGAATCATCCAACCCATATGACTCCACCAGAAACCTTGATTTGAATCATGGGGATCAGATTCAGTATCAGAATGTAAGTGGTGAATGCGGTGTGTTCCCACCCATTCAATGGGACCACCTTCACAAGATAGTGTTCCAAAAATCACCAGGAGATACTCTAGCCACTTAGGTGTTTGAAAACTGCGGTGAGTGACAAGACGGTGATATCCCAAAGTAATACCTAAACCTCCAGTCACCCAGTAAAGTAATAAAGCAACACCAACTGCATTCCAGCTAAAATTGCTAGGAACTAGAGCAAACAGAGCGCCGACGTGTAAGGCAATGAAAAATAGGGTATTAACCCAGTTAATTTGAGGTTTAGAAGTAGCAATTGTCATGCAGTAACCTGAATAGAAATTGTTCAGCCTAGTCTGCGCGATCCTAAAATCCGCATATCTATTTTATTTTTTTCAATGAGGAAATGATGAACAGCTTTGAACAGCTGCGGGAAGCAGAGCAGGCGCTATTAGAAATTTTTTCCGCTATTGACGCTCAGGTCAAGCATAATCTGAAAAGAGTATTAGATGCCTTTCGTGATCATCGAGTGGGAGCGCACCATTTTGCGGGCGTAAGCGGCTACGGACACGATGACTTAGGAAGAGAAACCTTAGATCAAGTATTTGCCCAAATAATGGGTGCTGAAGCGTCGGTAGTGCGAGTGCAATTTGTTTCAGGAACTCATGCGATCGCTTGTGCGCTGTATGGTGTACTTCGTCCTGGGGATGAAATGTTAGCAGTGGTTGGTTCTCCCTACGATACATTGGAAGAGGTGATTGGCTTGAGGGGACAAGGCCAAGGCTCTCTTCTTGATTTTGGCATAAAATACCGCCAATTAGAACTAACCCAACAAGGAAAAATAGATTGGCAAAACTTAACCACTAGCATTAGCGACAACACAAAGTTAGTATTGATTCAACGTTCCTGTGGATATTCATGGCGGCCAAGCCTTTCTATTGCTGAAATCGCCAAAATTGTTCAGATAGTCAAACAGCAAAATCAGCACACCATTTGCTTTGTAGACAACTGCTACGGCGAATTTATAGAAACCCAAGAACCAACCCACGTTGGTGCTGACCTAATGGCGGGATCATTAATTAAAAATCCTGGGGGTACAGTCGTGAGCGCTGGTGGATACATAGCTGGACGCGCTGACTTAGTAGAAGCAGCAGCTTGTAGGCTGACCGCGCCAGGAATAGGAAGTGCTGGCGGTGCAACATTCGATCAAAATCGGCTCTTATTTCAAGGATTATTTTTAGCGCCGCAGATGGTAGGGGAAGCCATGAAAGGAACATACTTAACAGGTTACGTATTTGACAAACTGGGATATCCAGTCAACCCCCCACCACTAGCGCCCAGAGGAGACGTAATTCAGGCCATTAAACTTGGTGCAGCCGAAAAACTCATCGCCTTCTGCAAAGCCATACAGCAGCACTCACCCATAGGATCTTATCTGGATCCCATACCCGACGATATGCCAGGCTACGAAAGCCAAGTAGTCATGGCTGGAGGGACATTTATCGAAGGGAGTACCTTGGAACTATCAGCAGATGGACCATTGCGAGAACCTTATATCGTCTATTGCCAAGGAGGTACACATTGGACTCATGTATCTATTGCTTTACAAGCGGCTATTGAGGCGGTGATAAATATAGAATAATCCTCACGCCAAGGCGCAAAGACGCAAAGGAAGAAGGTGGATATGAATGAGAATGAGATTGCAAGGGAAGTTGTTGATGCTGCGTATAAGATTCATACAAGGTTGGGACTAGGTTTGTTGGAATCTGTTTATCAGTCTGTTTTGGAATATGAGTTAAGACAGCGAGGCCTGCAGGTAAAAGCGGAGCAACCCATACCTGTGGTTTATGAAGATGTTCATCTGGAGGTAGGTTTTCGGGCTGATTTAATAGTTGAAAACAAAGTCATTATCGAACTTAAATCTGTAGAAACCGTTCACCCAGTGCATAAAAAGCAACTACTAACTTACCTTCGTCTCGCTGATAAACGCCTTGGCTTACTCATCAACTTCGGATCATTCCTCATCAAAGATGGAATCTCCCGCATTGTCAACAACTTATAAAATCAGGACAAAGACGCTTCTTACCTTTGCGTCTTTGCGCCTTTGCGTGAGACCCTATTCCGGTAACTTATACTGTCCCACTATCCGCTTCGCAAATTCCGGTACGTGGGCTGCTAATTTCTCAGCATGGTTTCGCTTAACATATAAGTAGTTTCTTGTAAAGTGGGAATCTATAGAAAATTTGGCATATTCTAAGCCTCTAGGTCCGATTTTATCTATGACTACTCCCAGTAATTTCGCTACCCACATCGGTAAAGTAACTGCTTTATCATAGGCTTCTATACCTTGTTGTACCGCAGGTTTGCGATCGCCTTGGGACATAACTGGCTGGGTTTGTAGTTGATCTTTCACTAATTCTAACATTTCTCGACCTGTATCATTTCTGACTACTATCCATTGCCAGGGATAGGGTGCGCCCATATAACCCACTACTAGATCAGCAAGGGAGTTAACGTAATCAAAGCAACTCATACAGGATGGAGCAAAGACATCTTTAAGTACATTGGTTTTTAGCCCAAAGAAGGGTACTGTCTCTTCAGATCCGTCTTCATGCTTAAAGTGTACTCTAAAGTCTTGCATAAATTCGTAGCTAACGACTGTTTTTGGTGATTTACTGGTGGTTTCTAGGAATTTTTGCAGACCAGCGCGAGTAACGTTATCTACACAGGGTGTTCCGAGTACGTAGAGTTTTTCTAGACCGAGTTTTTTCTCGACGGCTCGTAATGCTTGGATTTGACAACCTACTCCAATCACTAATAACCGTTTCATTCCCGATTTTTCTATCTGTTCTAATACGGACAGGTTGGGGGATAATGTGGGTTTATTGACTTTAGCGGCTAGTATTTCTTCTGGAGTGCGGGCGATAATGGGTACTGGTTGAAAGCGGTCTTCTTTGGAGTTTTGAACACAAACTACACCCTCCACTAAACCGCGATTGAGCATTTCTATAGCTATGGTACTGACTATACCAGTCCATTGTGCGCCAGGGATGGGTTGTATTTTGCGGGCGGACATCATTTCTTGGTGTACACCAAAATAGAGTTCGTTTTCGTTTTCTAGGTTGCGGGGGCGGTTATGGGTGATGGTTTCTAGTTCGTCTATTCTTTGGGTAATGAAGGCGCACGCTTCTTTGACGTAGTGGATGTAGTAGGTGTCACATAGTCCGCATTCGCTACAGAGTTCTTTGGCGGGGCGCACGCTTCCGGGTTTGAGGGCTTTGGCTTTTTTGTGGGATTCTATGGATGTCATCTATTTTGTTTATTTTTACTAAATATGGCTTTTATTAAGATACCTTTACAGGTTGTGATGTGGGCGTTTAAGGTTGAATAAGAGGATTTTTTCACGCAGAGACGCGGAGAGTATAAAATAGTAAAATGTGAATCATTCAAGTTTGATACACACAAGCTAGTTAAATTTGTATAATTATTACCAAACTATAAAAAAGGATGATCAATTATGAGTAATTCTGATACCAAGTGGTCTGCTGACGGCAAAGAAATTCCTTTTGTAGAACAACATACAAAAACTAAACATCTACTTACAGAGCAATATGTAACAGATTTAGTTTATACACTTTATGGTAGTGGACAATATGGAGTGACAAATTTTACTATTATTGACGGTTTTTGTGGTGGGGGTATTTACAATGATAAGGACTCACATAATATTTGGTTTGGTTCGCCCATTCGATTAATTAAAGCTGTTCAAGAAGGTTATTTAAAATCAAAAAGAACTTATCCTTTAAATGTTAAGTTTATTTTTATAGATAAGAAAAAAGACCATTTAAAATGTTTAAAAAATATTGCTATGTCTCAAGCAGAATTAGAATATTTATCAAATGAGAAGGAGTATACTTTCAAAACTGAATTTGGTAACTTGATATTAGAATGTGAGTTTATAAATGATGAATTTGAAAATAAAGTAGATTATTGTGTTTTTCAATCTGAGAACAGAAAGGGACATTCTTTATTTATTCTTGATCCCTATGGTTGGTCTGATGTCTCGATGCCAAGTTTTAGAAAGATAAATAGCCTCAAAAAATCAGAAATTATTTATACATTTATGGTTGATTTTATCAAAAGATTTTTTTATGATCCCAATTGGAAAGCAAGAGATACTTTTACCAAAGTATTGGAAACAGATGGTTATTTTGATATTGATCACTTTAGAAATCTAGATACTTTTGGTGAACAAGCAGAATTTAGAAATAATTTTATGAAATTATTGAGAGATAAAGGTAATGCAAGTAGAATTATGACATTTGCTATGATGCCTAATAATAATGATAGAGTATTATATTATTTATTTCATATTTGTAGTCATTTAAGAGCTTTAGAGGTAATGAAAGATGGAAGTTGGAAGTTTAATAATTTAAACTATCAATATCACTATGATATTTATGGATTTGGATTTAAAGCAGCTTTGTTTTATGAAGATAATCAGTTAGATTTAAAATTAGACATTAATCAAGATAGTCAAAAATCTTGTATTAATAGATTAAGTAAAGATTTAGATAAAATAATACAAAGTCATCCAGATGGAATTTCATTTAAAGATTTATGCAATCAAACAATGGAATTAAATCCAGCAACTAGACAACAATATTTTGAATATCTCAATTTATTAAGAGATGCTAAAGAAATAGAAGTAATTAGGAAGGGTAAAAAAACAGATAGTACAAATTTACAAAATGAAGATATAATTAGAAGACCATCACAAGGCACTTTATTTAATTTACGTAATTACATATCCTAAATTATTTTATACACAAGACTCAAATATAACTCAATTATGATTACCGGAACTGAAACAATAATTAATCCACTGCAAAAGAGCGCATTGAATAAGAAGAGCTTATGTGACTATGTAATTAACATCGCTTCTGGATGTTTACATGGATGTACATTTTGCTACGTTCCTTCAACGCCAAGTATTAGAACTCAACAAAAAAAATTACATCAAAAAGGTGTAGAAAATCCTCAGTTAGACTGGGGTAAATATCTATTTATTAGGGAAGAAGTTCCTGAAAAATTAGAGCAAATATTAAAAAGAAAAAGAACGTGGGAAGAAACACCTTCTGGAAAAGGGGTAATTTTACTTTGCTCTGGAACAGATCCATATCAAAATAAGAAAACAGCAGAAATTACTCGTAAAACATTAGAAATTTTAATCGAACATAATAAAAATGTCAGAATTTTAACTCGCGGACTTTTATGGCAAAATGATTTAGACATTTTGACTTATCCAAACATATCTCTAGGGATGAGTATTCCTTGTATAGATGATGAACTACTAAAAAAAATTGAACCACAAGCACCTTTATCATCTGATAGATACAAAGCATTACAAAAAGGATATGAAGCCAAATGTCGTTTATATGTAGCTATGGCTCCAACTCCACCTATGATGACTTTAGAAAATTTTAAGTTTAATTTAGAACAATTTATGAAAATTAACCCTGAAGTAATTTTTTGGGAACCCATTAATGCTAGAGGAACTAATGGTAAAAGAATGTTAGCTGCTGGTTTAGATTTTGCTAAATCAATTATGAGTAGACAATCTTGGGCAGACACTTTTATTAAACAATGGAATGATATTGAAATAGCTGCTCAACAGGTTGGATGCTTAGATAAACTACACATTTGGCCAGATCCTTCTTTAAAGGGTTTCGTGAGTGAAGACAAAATTAATAATTGGTTATATAGACCAACTATAGAGAAATGGAATAGTAAATAGAGACTTACTATAAAAATCCTCTAAAATAAACAATATCAACATTATCCACTATACCCAAATGAGTAGAGAATTTAATGTAATTATTGAACGAGATGCTGATGGTTACTTTGTGGCATCTGTACCTAGTATTCCTGGTTGTCACACACAAGCAAAATCTTTAGATGAACTAATGAAACGTATTAAAGAAGCAATAGAACTGTGTTTAGAAGTTGATGAACATAAAATAGAACCTCTGGAATTTGTAGGTGTACAGAGAGTAGCAATTGAAGTATGAGTAAATTACCAAGTTTAACAGGCAAGGAAGTGATAGCAGCACTTAATAAAGCAGGTTTTGAAGTAGCACGGGTGCGAGGAAGTCATCATATCCTTATACACAATGACGGAAGAAGAACTGTTGTTCCAGTACATTCTGGTGAAACAATCGGAACTGGGTTAATGACACAAATACTCCGTGATTGTCAATTAGATAGAGAAGAATTTAGGAACTTACTTTAATGAATTTTTATGATTAAAATACATCTTTGATTTTTTTAATTTTCCCACAAAACAGACTGAATAAATATCAATCTTGATTCAGTTTTAGCTGAATTTTGCTATTAGCTTCCCTTTTCTAAAAAAATATGCTATGTTTAGCATAAACACTATATAAGTTACGCAATTGCAAACAGAATCAATAAAACCCCTTCAATGGGTAGGAAGTTCCCTAGAAGACCTCAAACAGTTTCCTGAAGAAGTACAAGGAGAAATAGGATATGCGTTATATTTAGCTCAAACTGGTGAAAAACATCCTCATACTAAACCCTTAAAAGGATTTAAGGGAGCAAGTGTATTAGAAGTTGTAGAAGATTTTGATGGAGGTGCCTATAGAGCTATTTATACTGTGAAATTAGCAAAAGCAGTTTATGTTCTTCATGTTTTTCAGAAGAAATCAAAACATGGTATTGCTACACCAAAACCAGACATTGATTTGATTGAAGCAAGACTGAAAAAAGCTAAAGAACACCATGATCAAATAAATTCATAAAACTCAGGAGAATTATGTCAGAAAATATCGAAATAACAACCAGTAGTGGTAATGTATTTGCTGATTTAGGATTACCAAATTCTGATGAAATGTTAGTTAAAGCAGAACTCGCTCGAAAAATTAGTTATGCTATTACCTCACGGGGACTAACTCAACTGGAAGCTGCGGAATTATTAGGAATTGATCAACCGAAAGTTTCTGCTTTAATAAGAGGAAGATTAACAGGTTTTTCTTTAGAAAGAATGTTTAAATTTCTCAATGCTTTTGATAGTGATATAGAAATTACAGTTAAACCTAAATCTAGTCATAATGCACGGATTATTGTCAAGTAATTTTATCAAATCTTGCAGAAATCACCAATATCAAAAAGTTCCAAGGATATGATAATGCTTATCGTATTCGCATAGATGATTATCGTATTGGTGTTATTTTTGATGGCGAAACATTAATTTTTGAAAGAGTCTTACACCGTAAAGAAATCTATCGTTATTTTCCTAAATAGATATTTTTGGGATAAATATAAAAAGTACCGTAATTCCAGAAAAAGTCTGACATAATGGTCATCAAGCCGGGAATGAAAATAGGTAATCCTGTGTGGACTTGGGGTGGAACTGATTAAGTGGATATAGATAAATCTTTGGTAATGGGTTTAACAAAAATCCCAAACTCTTCTGCCAGTTCAACAGCTATTATTTGCAGTTTTTCTCCTAACCTATCTACTAATACAAGATTGTAATTTTCATGAGCAAAAATCCGGGTTAATTGATAGCTAATACCACTGGCTGAACCAGTAATTAAAACAGTTTCCCGACATTTTATGTTCATTTTTAAAAAAGGGAATTACATTAATAAAATAGGCACAGTTCAACTGTGCCAAGGGAATTAGACAAGACTTAAAAAGCCAGTTTGCACTAGGTAAGATGTGTAAGTCATCAACAATTGAGAATCAATAGGAGGACAAACAATAGAACTGCCTTTTAATGCTTCTAGAGTTTTTTCACAACTAATAATTGGTCTTCTAGCTTGTAAATACAAATCGGGAATAGTGATTTGTTCATCTGACCAACGTTCTAACAAAAATGGCCGCAAAGTATATAAAGGATTGTCTGGAGAGGTGACATTATTAATTAATTCTGCCTGCCATTCTTGGTATGGAATCATCTTTAATGAAAACCCAAAAGAACGCACCCAATCAACTAAAGATATTAAAGAAGCGGGTTGAGGATGTTGTAAATGGAAAGCTTTACCTACAGATGTTTTTTGTCGGGAAAGATAAACAATTGATTGACTAACATAATCAACAGGAGACATATCTAACATATAATCTACATCGGGAAAAGAACCCATTTGTAGACAACCTTTAATCATTAAATTGATGAAATCATGGGTATTACAAATTCCGGTTTTGCTATCCCCAGAAATTAAAGGAGGTCTGTAAATAGTAATAGGTAATCCTCGACTACCAGCGATTTTTACTAACTTTTCTGCCACCCATTTAGTTTGGGAATAACCGAGAAAAATACCTTCCCAGTCATCAAAATTATCTTGTTCTTTAACTAGTTTACCTGCATAGGCGCTAGACTCAAAAACAGCAACACTAGAAACATAATGAAATGGTTTAACTTTAGTTTGACAAGCTAAACGCAAAACTTCCTGTGTACCCAAAACATTCGCTGTTTTTAGTGCTGAGTAGGGATAAACATAATTCAGTAAAGCTGCACTATGATAAATAGCATCAATATTAGCAGCTAGATGTTGAAATTGTTCTGGGTCAATACCCAAATGTGGCTGTGATAAATCACCAATAATGGGGATAATGCGGTGACTATATTTATCTTGCCAAATTCCATATTGTTGCAAATTATTTTCTAATTTGCTTTTCCCTTCTTCCACATTACTAGCACGCACTAAACAATAAAGAATTGCTGCACTAACTTCTAGTAATTCCTTGATAATAAAAGCACCTAAATAACCTGTTCCTCCAGTTAGGAAGATATTTTGGGGGTTAGCAATAAAAGCCGCAGTCCCGACAGGTTGAATAGTCGGTTCTAGGACAGCTTCCGCAGCTAAATCTAGCAAAGGGGGAGCAAAATTAACAGAACAATTTGTATCTGAAGCTGTATCTTTTCCTGAAGAATCATGACTTGATTCCTCTGACAACCGCTGAGAAAGGGCAGCAATGTTGGGATAATGCCAAAGCAGAACGGGAGAGGGTTTAAATCCTAATAATTGCTCCAATTTACTAATAATAATCATGGCTTGAGCAGAATCTAAACCATAATTTTCTAAGTTTTCATGAACATCAATTTCTGCGGTTGGAACTCCAATAACTTCCGCAAGATGAGAAACTAGAAATGTTTGAATACTTTCAGCAGTATAAGACCGTTTTAAATTCATTTTTACTTCTCCAATGTAGAGGAAATTGGTTGATATTGACTGTAATAAGGAGGCATTTGCAAACCCTGAATTTTCAAACTATGGGTACGATATAAAAATGCAGTTCCCTTCATAATTTGGTTAGCAACATCAACAACATAACGTTGATTAGGTTCTGATAAATATGAACCACGCACCCAGTCATTAAAGCCACCCATAGCTGGTCCGCACCAAATTTGATAATCAACTTCTCGACCTTTTTCACCTGTGCTAGACCACCGGGAAGATAACCCTAAATACCATCTAAAAATTAAGGCCATTTTCAGTTTAGGATTATTAACAGCTTTACCCAATTTTTCAGGATTTTTTTGGGATAAATAAGCGGCTGTACTTTCCCAAACTTCGGGAATACTTTTCCGAAAAATTTGTTTTTCTAATTTTTCTTTTTCGGCTTTGGGAATATGTTCAATAGAGTCATAATTGCGATATAACTCATAAAGTTTTTGCGCTCGCATGGGGAACATTGTCCCTCTTTTGAGAACTTGTAATTTCACTCCCATTTCAAACATATCGGCTGCGGGAGCCATGATCATATCCGCCATTTCTGCTTGTGCTAATAACTTTTTAGTATGTTCACAAGCACCAGATTCAACACAAGATTGATTAATTGAACCAGTCACTATATAAGCCGCACCCATGATGAAACCAGCTAAGGCTGATTCTGGTGTGCCAATGCCTCCAGCGACTCCAATTCTAATAGGAACTGAGTAATTATATTGCGCTTGAATTTCATCTTTGAGAGCAATAATTGAAGGTAATAAACATACTAAAGGACGATTATCGGTGTGACCTCCAGAATCAGCTTCAACGGTAATATCATCAGCCATTGGTACTTGGCTGGCCAAATTTGCTTGTAGTTCGGTAATTAATTCTTGCTGAAGTAATTCTTTGATAATTCTCGCAGGTGCTGGTTGCAAAAATTTAGTTGCTACTTCTCGACGGGAAATTTTAGCAATGACCTTATTTCTGATATCAATTTGATTGGCTGCATTCAATCTTAACCCAGCAATTCGATAATAAACAATATTAGGAGTTAAGTCTAAAAATGCCGATGCTTCTACTATTCTCACACCATATTTTAGATATAAATCTACAGCGCGACGTTCAATAGCTGGTTCATTGGGACTGTGAATTAAATTAAAAGCATAAGGTCCATTTGGTAAGGCTTGTTGAATAGAATTTATGGCAGATTCTAAACGTTCTGGAAGTAAGCCACCGGCACCAAAAGAGCTTAAAATCTTCTCTTTTCCTAATGCAATTACCATCTTTTCAGAAGCAATACCACCAGCCATTGCTCCGGTCATATAGGCGTATTTTACACCATAAGCAGTGAGAAAACTAGAATTACCAAGTTGTTGTAAACGCAGAGGTGGCAATGAAATTAAAAGTTCTGGTTGTTCAGATGAACCATTATCATTAGGCGCTAAATAACCATCATTAGTAACACCAATTTTCCCTGCTATTTTGATAATATGACAAGGTTGATCTAATGTTAATAGTTTATCTTTGATGGTACTTTTTTCAAAGCTGACACAATCTAATGCACCTTTCCAAATTTGGTTTTGATGATGATTCCAGCCGAAAAAACCAAGTCCATTATCATGTTGATTTCTTACCGTCTCGATTGTTTTCACGGTAGTTATTCCTCAATTTATAAGCAAAGGATTGGAAATGAATAATTAAGGAGTTTGGCAGGGTTTTTTAGAATAAAATTCGCAACACACCAAACTCTTAATCATGGTGCGTTACTAATCGCTAACACACCCTACGGAGCTTCCTTGAGTAGGTTTTGAGCGCAAGCTAATTGTAATTGGATAATTTCGCTCATTTGCTGACTAAAATCTTGTCTAGCTGCTAAAAAACTTGTGTGTGTTTTAGTTAATTTGGCAGTGTTGTTACTGAGTTTTTTGTACTGAGAAATCTTTAAATCATTCATGCTAATTTTTTCAGTATGTTCTTGGTTTATGTTTGGCTTTAAGATTTTTGTTGACTCAAAGAATTTTAGTTTCTTTGACAATTCCAAACCGTTCTCCATGATAGTTTTCATGGATTTTTTTTCTGGTTTAGATTTAGGTTTGGGGTAAATCTCTGTGGGTGCTATTTTCTCCGCTGTCTGTAGGGAATTGATGATTTTATACTCTTGATGAGGAGAAATTTTTTGCTTTTGGTTATTAGCAAAAATTTGGCTATTTTCTGCATTCAAAATTGCAGAAGTCATGGAATTACCACCTAATGTAACTTTCCTCAGCGTTAATTTATTCTGTTTGTTATTATCTGAAGATAAGTTATACAAAGGAGCTAAATTTAATTTGACTTGATGACTCAATAGTTTTGCTAATGCTTTAATTAGGGAACTATGATCATCTGTACCACGTCGGTTTAGGGATACGGTAATATGTTCTTGATTACCAAGATTTTTACTTATCCAACGCGAACAAATACCACCAGCACCAGCTTCAATAAAGATTTTTGCTCCGTCAGCATAAACACGATTAACTAAGCGCGGAAAGTCGAGTTGTTGACATAATCCTGTGGCAATATTGTGAGCAATTTGTTGACTCTCAAGTTCAATTGATTGATATTTAGCAGCGGAATAAAACTTAATTCCCGGTATTTTTTGTGCTGGTAAAGTGTATAAGTTTTCCAGTTCTTGAGATTCTGATTGCATTGCTTGACAATGAATCACATGATCGAAAGGAGCAGGAAAAGCATGACAACCCAGGGTTTTAATTACTCGTTCACAAGCTGCTGGTTCACCTGCAATTAATACCTCTTCTGCTGTATTAATTTGTGTTAGATAAACGCGAGTTTCATTTTTTAAACATTCTCTAACCTGGGCTGGAGTAGCCATGAGAACGTAGTTAGCCCATAAATTATTCTCTGAAATTTTATCAGTTTTTGGTAGTCCCCAATATTCACGGACAGCATTTTTAGAACCTGATAATCTATCTCCGAATAAAGCTGATGAATTAAAGGTATGACTGACTTCATAAAAATTGCTCCATACTCCTTGAGCAACCATCATGCTAGTTTCACCTAAACTATATCCGAAAATATATTTAGGTTTAATTTGAAAATCCTCTGTAATAATTGTGGAGATTAATCTGGTAAAAAGCACTTCTGCTTCAAACATTGCTAAAGAATCATCCAACAATTTCTTTTCTAGAATTTCCAATTGTCGAGTTGATAATTTACTCAAACTTCTTGGAAATACAAGTTTTTCAACATCCGCAGCGCGTTCATAAAGACTTTTGATAATGACATCATCAAAAACTTTAGGAAAGAGACGGAAAAGACTTCTACCAATACCCAAATAAGTATTAACAGCAGCGGGATAAATATAGGCTATTTCTCCATTTTTACCCAGTGGTTTTGGTGTGAAATAACTACCTATGGGAGTTTGCCAATCTTTACCATTTGCAAAGGCATTAGTTACACCTTTTTTGGCAGAATTAATTTCTTTAATTAATTCTTTTTGGTTGCGTCCAGTTAGAGATAAAGTGTATTTGCTTTGAGAATGCTGTTGAAATTTAACAAAGGTTTGACTAGCAATGTCTTTGAGAGAATCAGTATTTTCAATTGTTGCTTGCAAATGATCCAATGCTGCTAATAAGCTAGATTGATCATCTGCTGCAATGGGTAATAAATGCAAAGGTCTTGATTCTAAATATGTGCTACTGCGCTCTGGTTGTTGGGTTTCTTCTGATAAAATGATATGAGCAAAAGAGCCGTCACAACCAATACTATTAATGGCTGAAATTCGAGATTTGACCTCTTTTTGTAAAAACCAGGGTCGGGACTCTGTAGCAACATAGAAAGGACTACCTTCCCATACTTGCGGTGTTTTGACACCTGACCAATTGGGAGTTCCGGGAATATATCTGTGGTAAATACTCAGTGCAGTTTTAATTAAACTGGCAATTCCTGACGCAACGAAGGTATGACCAATATTAGACTTAACGCTACCTATAGCGCAGTGTAAACCATCTCCAACGGAGGGATAAGCTTGGAGGATACCGTTAATTTCGGCTTCGTCTTCTGCGGGAATACCACTAGCGCAGACTTCTAAATAGTTGACTTCTTGAGGTTGGATACCTGCTTGTTGAAACGCTTGTTTGCAGACTTGAGTAATGGTAGTATCATTTATAGCCATAGATGCAGATTGACCAATACTAACAGCATCAATAACTGCATAGATGCGTTCCTGATTTTGCAATGCGACATCATGACGTTTAAGAACTACAGCACCGGCACCTTCTCCCACATTCCAACCATTCGCTTTTTCGTCAAAACTTAAAGTATTTACTCCTGTATTAATTTTGCCCAATTGACTTCGCAATAAGACGTTTTCTACCCCACCTGCTAAGTCAACAGCACCCACAATTACAGCATCTACTTCATTAGTATCTAGCAGCATTTGTGCTAATTCTAAGGCTTTAAAAGCAGCGGTTTCTACAGCACTAATTGTAAAAGATGGTCCTGAAAAATTCCATAAAGAGGAAATGCGACTAGCCATAATATTGGTAACGTAACTGAGATATTCACTAAGTTCAACTTGATTGTGAATACTATCTTGAACAATACTTTCTAATTGCTGAATTTTTTCTGGTGATAAAGTGATTTCTGCGCCATTTAAACCATCTTTAATTTGCCAGGATGAATTCCATCTTTGCTGTAATTGGTGAACAGATAATTCTGTATCTGCGGCAATAATTACCGCTACATTACTATTAGGTGAAATTTTCGCATCTTTGAGAGCGCGGTCTGCAACTCTTAATAATAACAGTTGTTGAGGGTTGATTTTTTCAACTTCATTAGGAGGAACTTTGTAAGCTAAGGTGTCAACTTCAAAGTTATCAATATACGCTCCTTGCGGGACTTTTCCAACTTCTAAACCATACTCCTGTAGTAAAGTTTCTTGTTGATTAATACCATGCCATCTTGATTCTGGTAGAGGAATAAAATGCTGTTTTCCGTCATAAATACTGCTCTCGAAGGCATCTAATTCTTGACATTCACCAAAAAAGGCATCCATACCAACAATTGCCATTTTTGCGGTCTTCTGTTGCTGAATATTCATCTGCTTACTTTCCTGCTTCTAGAATGATATGAGAGTTTGTACCACCAAAACCAAAGGCGCTTAAAGCTGCTCTTTTAGTTCCTTGACTTGGCCATTTAGTAGGAGTTCTGACAATGTTTTGTGGAGAGATAACATTATTTTCAGAACCTATAGGTTGGGTCACATTAATAGTAGGAGGAATCATACCATGGGACATACTTAAAATTGTCTTGGTTATGCCTACCATACCCGCAGCAACAAGTAAATGACCAACATTTGTTTTCGTTGAACCTACTAATGGAGTTGCTTTATATGGACTAAAAAAGCTTTCAATTGAGTTAAATTCGGTGGTATCTCCTAATAAAGTACCTGTAGCATGGCACTCTAAATAATCAATAGCTTGGGGGTTAAGTTTAGCTTCAGAATAAGCCCTTTGATATGCTAGAGTTTGGCCTTGAGAATTAGGACTAAGAAGATGTTTACCTTTACCATCATTAGATAACCCATTACCACAAATTGTAGCTAAGATATTGTCACCATCTCTAATAGCATCACTGTGTCTTTTAAGCATTACCATTCCTATGCCTTCGGAGGTAATTAACCCGCGTGATGACTTATCTAAAGGACGACTAATGCCATTATCTGGATATCCTTGAATACCAGAAAATAACATTCTAATAAATAATGGATCTGCACAACTAATCGCACCAGCTAACATTAAATCAGCTTTGCCAGATTGCAGATAATGGGATGCTAATTTAATGGCATAAAATGATGATGAACAAGCAGCATCTATACAGAAATGAGTTGCAGATAAAGAAAATGCTTTAGAAACTATAGCAGCAGGTAAACCGGAAACCATAGCATTATATGGCGATTTTTTGATGCCATGATTTGTTCCTGGTAAATGAAAATCATGATTCTGCAAAAGTTCACTAATTGCAGGTTCAATATTTTGCTGATAAATAGGAGCAAATAAACTATTAGAAGCTTTGGTTGGAAATCCTAAAGTTCCTAATACTACGCCACATTTTGAGAGTGCAGTTTGATTTTCTAAATAGCCACTATTAATAATTGCCTGTTTAGCGGCATATAGTGACCATTTAAAACTATTGTCGAGACTTTCAACAAATGATGCTGGTAAATTGTACTCACTAGGATCAAATTCAAAATTGCGGATAAAACCGCCTTTAAGGAAGTAGAATTTTTCGGGTCTTCCTTTGTTATTGTCATAAAATATAGCGGGATCTATTCCCAAATCCGCTATAGTTATAGATGATGTAGAATCTTTTTCTTGTATAAGATTCTGCCAAAATTCTTCGGGATTATTAGCATCAGGAAATAGACAAGATAACCCGATGATAGCTATTTTTTCCACTGTTGAAATCCTCGTTGGGGCATAAGACATGACTGAAAAGGATTTACGCTATTCCCCCAATTGGCAAGGATTAACAACTTGCACTGTGATTAGAAAATTGTAGATTGGTTTAACGAAAGGAAACTCAATATTTTAGTAAATTTGTTAGGTTGCACCGTCGCTTAACCGAACCTACGGTATTTAGATTTTTACTTTTTGTTTAATATTTTCATTGGCCAAATTACTGCTTTAGCTTCTAGGATTCGTGAGTAGATTTTTCCTTCATGATCATGAATAATTAAGTTGACGGTTGCACCTGTGTCGCTTTTGGCGATGATTTCACAGGAAACATAAAATGGGACGTTAAATGGTACTGCTAAAAATTGTTCGCAGTATGTTAATTGTCCTGGTAAACAAACTTCTTGATGGATATGATTTAACCATAACCATAATGTTTGGGTACTCAAATCAATCATATAAGGATTGTACCATTTTACAGAAAATTGTCCTTGTTCTTTGGCTGTGATTTCTTGCCAGCAACATTCAGCTGTGAGTTTTTTGGGGCTAATATTTAAAACTTTGGTAATTTTCTGGAAAGCAGGTCCATGAAATAAGGATAAATCACCATTTTGATAAAAGTCTTTACCAGTTTTAGTAACGATATGATCTTCCCTGAGATCCATTGCTTCATAAATGGGTCGTTCTGGCATATTTTTTACCAGTTTTATCAAAGAACTAAAGTGATAATGAGTTTTACCTTCTGGGTTTTTGCTCAATATTTTGGCTTGAAATTCGACAAAATCACCATCAAGTTTGGCAACTTCTTGAATTTCTAAAATATGTTCTTTAGCTAAGGTGGAATTAAAGGTGATTCCTTTTAAAACTTTGAAGTTTTGGCAGCTAAAATATGTATAACCTGGATAGATTTCTTCACAGCCATTGACCATCCATGATTTAGCACAGGTGGCTGGTAAAACTGGTGAACCTGCAATCGTATGATCCTGTAAAAAAGGATTTTCTGCTAATGTCATTCGTCTGCGAATGCGATAGCTACGGAGTTCTGAACCTAAAGGAGCAGGTGGTAGTTTCATGGGACTACCAATGACAACTTGAGAATCATTAGTATAGGCTGGATGTAGTTCATTAACTAACATTTGTGTACCAATTTCTACAGGAATAATATCAATTCCTCTTTCTGCAAATGCCTTTTTTAATTGTGGTGTCACCATACCACTATCCCAACCTCCCCAATTAATTGCAACCACATGACAATGGGGATGATATTGTTTGATTAAATGCGCTGATTTATTCAGAATTTCATTGGCTATAGCATAATCAGTTTGACCAATATTCCCATAAAAACCACTCACAGAAGAAAACAATACTAAATGTTTTAATTCTTGGGAATTAATACAACTGAGGAGATTTTCTAAACCCTGAACTTTAGCTGTATAAACTTTCTCAAAATCGTCTTCTGTCTTCTTTTCTATTAATTTATCTGCTAAGTTCCCAGCACCGTGAATAATTCCGGTAATTTGACCAAATTTTTGAGAAATTTCTTGCAATTTTACCTTTAAATTTACAGTGTCAGTTACGTCAACACTAATATATTCAGCCGTGCTTCCTGTAGCTGCAATAGCCGCTAATGTCTTCTTAATTTCTCGACTAGAATTAATTTGATTAAATATCTTTTGTACCATCATGGGAGTTGGTTTTTCACCCTGAGAAATCAAATTTTCCATAATGCGCTTTTTCAAGGCAGAATCTTCCAAACAATCCCGCGCATATTCTGGTTCTGTAGTGATTTCTGAACGACCTAAAAGAATAAATTTACAACGTTGTTGTTGAGCTAATTTAATAGTACATTGAGCAGTGATTCCCTTTGCTCCACCACTAACAACAAAAACAGAAGATGGAGTAATTTGAACAGTTGCAGTCATAAATCCTCACGTAAAAATCAAAATATCAAACAGAATCTAAATCGAAAAAATCATCCCTCTCTTCTTCTTTTCTTCCTTCGTGTTCTTCATCCCTTCGTGGTTCATTTAATCCATATTCTTCTAAAAAGAAGAGAATAATTGTTGAAATATAGCAATCCTATTTGAGTTATGAACTAGTTTTTTAACGAACCACAGAGGCACAGAGGACACAGAGGTAAGAAAATAAGAGATTTTCACATTTTATTTAGGATTGGTATAGTGGGTAATTAATACCCACTATATACAGCACTTACCGATGTTATGAGGTACAAAGT
>JBJUHT010000271.1:0-3176 GCA_046070105.1 Dolichospermum sp. | reverse complement strand
GGTAAGGATTAGCTGAATAAGGATAATTGTTGATGGCTGGGTTTAATTTTCTCTTCAATCTCTACCTGTTCCTCTACAGTTAGTCCCCTCTCAGTTATGGGTGTGTCTAGTCGTTGGTGAATGATGTCAACATATTCCCGTTCCTTCTCAATACAAATATAGTTCCTACCAAGTTCTTTACAGGCCACTGCTGTTGTACCACTGCCAGCAAAAGGATCTAACACTGTACCACCTTCGGGCGTGAGCATTTCTACAAGACGTTTCATGATTTCTAGTGGTTTTTCGTTTGGGTGTAGATACACTCCCGTGGTTCTTCTGCCTGGTTGGTGCATTGTTGGAGCAAATGACCAAACATTTGTAAAGTTGGCATCGAACTTACCGTCTTTGTACAAAGAATTAGAGGCCAACCTTGTTGTATTAAATTGATCTTGTCTTTTATGACTAAAGCTCCGTATGGGTTGTTTCCCTGTAGATATCCACTGCTGTAATTTAGAAATATATGTTTTTACGGATTCGACTGTAGAAGTATCCACTAAAATGCCAGGGACTTTTACATCTTGATACAACCCTCTAGTGTTATAAAATTGTTTTATTTTCCCCATTGAATATATTAAACAGGATTCATGACTTCTACTTAGCCTGTTTCTATGTATTGGAGTGGTGTTACGTTTCACCCATGAAATATGTTCACAATAATGTAGCTTTTTATTATTAGCTTCATTAATCCAATTAACCATAGTTGGCATTTGTCCAAAAAAAGCATAAAAACCATTTGTGACTCGTTTAACTTCCTTTGTAAATAATGGAATATCAACTACGGAATCCCATTCAGCTAGTCCAATACCATAAGGCGGGTCTGTAATTACTGCGTCAACAAAACCATCAGGAATATCTCTCAAAATCTCAAAACAATCACCGTGAATTATCTGATTTATCATTGTTTCTTTTAATATTAATTTATTGTGAAACGACTGTTTAACAAGGAACGGCAACATTAACTAAAATAGGTTTAATTGCATTGGTGATGTCTCTACAACTGTTTCTATAGGTTCATCTGTTCCCTGTTTTACGGGCTGGTTTATTCGGTTACAAGCTATCTGATAATATTCTAGTTCCTTCTCAATACAAATATAATTTCTACCAAGTTCTTTACAGGCCACTGCTGTTGTTCCACTACCAGCAAAAGGGTCAAGGACTGTACCACCTTCATCTGTGAGCATTTCTATTAATTTGGATGTCAATAAAAGCGGTTTTTGCGTAGGATGTTGGCGGTTGTAACGGTCATTAACGCATCTGAAAATTGAGGGGAATATTCTACCTTCAGTTAAAGATTTATACACCATGCTTTCCATACACGGATGAGGCACACCTGCACCAGTAGCTATTCCGCTTTTTGTAAAATACATTTTACCATATTTACCTTGTTTAAATAACAAAAAATCTTCTAGTGTATTTATCTTATTAAGTTTCAATATTATGCGTTTTATATACTCTATTACAACTTTAGGATTGCTGATATTATCGTATTCTAACCTGTCAATCCTGACCTGTTTAATAGTTCCTTTACCTTTGGTAAATATAGAAATATTTTCATGAGAACGCGGTAAATTAGACATCGGGTTAGACGTTCTAGCCTTATCCCAAATAATCTGCTCTTTAAAATTAAAACCTAAATCCATTGCAATAACATTCCACCTAAAATAGCCTTCTTTAGCTCCAAAAAAGCACAGCATACCGTCTTTTTTAAGCACCCTAAAGCAATGGGTAAAAAATGCCTTTTCATCCCAATCAGACTCTAATTTATGGTTCAGATACTTATAAGGCGGGTCTGTGATTACAGCATCTATACTTCCATCAGGAATATTCATTAAAACATCAAAACAATCACCGTGAATGACTTGATTAATCATGCCCTTGCTATCAATAAAAGTACATGATTATTGTATCAATACTTTATTAATATTTCGATAATTTATTATAATTAAAATACCAGCACCGTTAGAAATGTAGTCAGCATCTTTAACGGTTGTATCACTGGTAATTAACCTAATATGAGTAGGTCAATATGACTAAATATTTCCGTTCCTTCTCAATGCAGGGTTAATTGAAACAAAAACAACTGTGTAAAAACAATGGTTAACCAACTTTATTATGGGGACAATTTAGAGGTTTTAAGACGTTACATAAAAGATGATTCTGTGGACTTGTGTTATATTGATCCTCCCTTTAATTCTAAACGGAATTACAATCAAATTTACAATAATATCGGTGCAGAAGGTAAAGCACAAGCGCAAGCATTTATTGACACTTGGGAATGGGATGATCACGCTATTCATGGAATAAATGAAATCCTCATTAATTATCATGGTTTATTTACTCAACAATGTATTGCTTTAATTACAGGTTTGAGTAATGTTTTAGGAAAAGGAAGTTTACTAGCTTATTTAGTGAGTATGACTTTAAGGATAACAGAAATTCATCGTGTTTTGAAACCTACGGGAAGTTTTTATTTACATTGTGATCCCACTGCGAGTCATTATTTAAAGTTGATTTTAGATGCGATTTTTTGTGGACAAGGAGGTGATTTTATTAATGAAATTATTTGGTGTTATGAAATTGGTGGTAGAATTTCTCGAAAATCTTTTGGGAGAAGACATGATGTAATTTTATTTTATACTAAAAGTAAAAATTATACATTTAATTGGCAAAATATTTTACAGGAATGGACAGAAAAAGGAAAAGCAAAATTTAGATATGAAGACGAAAAAGGCAAATATAGATTAATGGGAAAATTTATTAAAGATAGTCCAATAAAAGGTCATCGAGATGTTAGTCAAGAATGGGAACAAACTCATCCACATTTAGTTTATCGTCATTATCTTAAAGAAGGTAAAATGGAAGTTGATTATTGGAATATTTCACCTATTAATCAAGTTTCAAGAGAACGTTTAGGTTATCCTACCCAAAAACCAGAAGCATTATTGGAAAAAATAATTAAAGCAAGTTCTAATGAAAATGATATAGTATTAGATGCTTATTGTGGATGTGGTACAACCGTCGCAGTGTGCCAAAAATTAGATAGACAATGGATAGGAATTGATATTACCTATCAAAGTATTAGCTTAATCTTAAAAAGATTAGAAGATAGTTTTCCAGGAGTTTTAAAAACCATTAAA
>JBJUHT010000270.1:0-2978 GCA_046070105.1 Dolichospermum sp. | reverse complement strand
GGTAAGTTTAGGGGCGATCGGTTTGATAATATCCTACAGAGTTAGGGGTTATTCACCTTGGTTGTGGCCTTGGAGTTTACCACTTGCTAAGACACTTCTCAAAGAAAGTTGGCCTTTGATCTTGTCTGGTTTAACTATCATAATTTATATGAGAATCGACCAGATCATGCTAGGTCAGATGGTTGGAGATAAAGCTGTTGGTCTTTATTCGGCAGCCACTCGGATTTCTGAGATTTGGTATTTCATTCCAGGAGCGATCGCATCTTCCGTTATTCCTTCAATTTATGCCGCTAAGGAGGTAAGTGAGGCTCTGTATTATCAACGAATAGAACAGTTTTTGCGGTTGTTATCTTGGCTTGCTATTGTTGTCGCCGTGCCAATGTCAT
Source organism: Dolichospermum sp. (assembly GCA_046070105.1). Lineage (GTDB taxonomy): Bacteria > Cyanobacteriota > Cyanobacteriia > Cyanobacteriales > Nostocaceae > Dolichospermum. The sequence goes on along the minus strand of JBJUHT010000270.1, from coordinate 2,592 downwards.
TACTATCTGGAACAATAATTACCATGCTTTTTGGTAAAAATTACGAAGCCTCAGCATCTATATTGACGATTCATATTTGGACTTCTTTATTTGTGTTTACAGGAGTGGGAACATCATCCTGGTTTATTGCAGAAGGCTTAACTCAATTTGCCCTCCGTAGGACGATTATAGGGGCAATTACCAATGTTTTTTTAAACATATTTCTAATACCAGCCTATGGTGGGGTTGGTGCGGCTATAGCTACTGTCATTTCTCAAGCATTTGCTTCTTTTTTGAGTAATGCTACTCATGTAAAAACTCAAAAAATATTTCAGATTCAGGTTAAGTCTCTCTTTCGCTTTAATTGGTAAATTTGTTATAATATCAGACTAATCATGAAGAACTTTATTAGATCAAACTTCCCGTTTATTTACAGTCAAGCAAGTAAATACAAAGGCTCTTTCGATAGAAAAATCAGGCTTTCAAGTAATAAAGATATATATAAAAATATTCTATCTGATGAACAAAGTAATAATTTAATAGCTAACCTTATTAAAGATGGTGATCCAGCTATGATCACTAGGTTTGGGAGCATAGAGGCAGCCTGTGTACAAGGATTTATAACAAAAACTTATAGAAAGTATACAGTTGAGGCAATGTCAAATAATGCTGGATTTTTCCCAGCAGACGAAGAACTTCTGGTTAGATTTAGCCAGCTCTTTTTAGATTCATCGAAATCTATTGATGTGTTAGGGGTATGGTTTGTGAGAGGTGAGCCTGAAATTATTAAAAATACTTGTACAAAAGCTTCTTTAGTTAAATTGCCAACTCTTGAGCCTTATTATCACAAAGATCCTTGGAGTAAATATCTTGAAGGAAAAAGGGTTCTAGTAATTCACCCTTTTGCGGAAACCATCTCATCACAATATGAAAATCACAGGAAATTAATTTTTGCAAACCCACATACATTACCTGATTTTAAATTAACCACTTTAAAAGCGGTTCAGTCTATAGCTGGAAATAAGACTCAGTTTGCCTCTTGGTTTGATGCTTACGATTGGATGTGTGACAAGGTAAAAGATCAGGAATTTGACGTAGCCATTATAGGATGCGGTGCTTACGGGTTACCATTAGCAGCTTATATTAAATCTATAGGTAAACAGTCTATACACTTGGGAGGAGCAACTCAAATACTTTTTGGCATCAAAGGTAAAAGATGGGATGAAATGCAGTTTTTTCAGTCTCTTTATAATGAGCATTGGGTTAGACCAAATCAAGAAGAAACTGTTCAAAACTATACAAAAGTTGAATCAGGGTGTTATTGGTAGTCATAAAAAATGAAGTCTTCCTTCTTCCTAATTTATTGATTGTTGTTATATTTATATAATGAAAACTCCAGTTGCGTTTATCATATTCAATCGCCCACATACAACCCAGAGAGTATTTGAAGCAATTCGTCAAGCTAAACCTCCCAAGCTTTTGGTAATTGCCGATGGACCTCGTGCAGACCGTCCTGGAGAAGCAGAAAAATGTGCTGTTGCCAGGGCGATTATTGAGGGTGTTGATTGGGAATGTGAGGTATTGACTAATTATTCAGATGTTAATTTAGGATGTAAAATACGGGTTTCTGGTGGATTAGATTGGGTATTTTCTGAGGTTGAAGAAGCTATTATCCTTGAAGATGATTGTTTACCTGACCCTAGTTTCTTCCCTTTTTGTGAAGAACTTTTAGAACGTTATCGAGACGATACAAGAATTGCTGTTATTTCTGGACAAAATAATCTATTTGGCTATAGAAGCAGCCCATATAGTTATTACTTTTCCAAACATCCATATATTTGGGGTTGGGCCACTTGGAGAAGAGCATGGAAGTATTATGATGTAGAGATGAGCTTGTGGACAGAAATTAAAAATGGCAATTGCATAGACAATATTCTGCCAAGTAAGAAAGCAGTGAAATGCTGGGAAAAAATATTCCAAAATACTTATGATGGAAAAGCTGAAACAGTATGGGGCTGTCGGTGGACATTTGCTTGTTTAATAAATAACTTTCTTTGCATCACATCTAATGTGAATTTAATATCTAATATTGGATTTGGTGAATCCTCTACCCATACTAAAGATAGTGACAACAAATTTTCTAATTTGCCCACTCAAGAAGTTACTTTCCCCTTAAAACATCCACCTTTTGTAATTCATGATAAAAAGGCAGATATCCTGGCTTATGAAACTATATTTGGTGCTGCTCCTTTAATTGATAGGATCAAGCGAAAAATAAAAAAATCCTTTCTCAGATAAAATTACGCTTGCTCAAGGAATATAATGATTAAACCACTATTAATTAGTGCTAGTGATATTAATGGGGGTGCTGCCCGTGCCGCTTGTCGTTTACATCAAGGCTTACAAAATATTGGTGTAGATTCCCAAATGCTTGTACAAAATAAGCAAAGTGATGATTACACAGTGATTTCTCCAGCAAGCAAACTAGGTAAAGGTATTGGCAAATTAAAACCTATTCTCGATAGTCTACCATTACAGCTTTATCCGCAGCGCGATCGCTCTACCTATTCCGTTCAATGGCTACCAGATAACTTAGCCGCACAAGTAGCTCAA